>JAHHGS010000079.1 GCA_019359715.1 Aphanocapsa sp. GSE-SYN-MK-11-07L
GCTATCGCAATCGCAGAAAGCGTTTTGGACTGCGCTTCAATTTGATTGCAGGGCTGTACAACTATGAGCTTGCTCTCACTGAGCAATTACCAGAGGCAGTAAGCTGACTTTTGCAAGAGGTCTATTGTTGCCCGCATTCAAGAACCCTACCAGCATTGGTTTGAACAACAGAATACCGCTAATCCCCTGCTGCTAATCCCTCTGGCGTTTATGGGGGGCTTGCTTTCCAGTATTTCTCCCTGCATTCTTTCCCTGCTACCTGTAAACCTAAGCTACATTGGCACGCTCAACATTCCCTCTCGACGCACTGCCTTTGTTAAAGCCGCTCAGTTTGTCCTCGGTGTAGTGACGATTTTCAGTGTATTTGGGTTATTTTCCGCCCTAGCTTCAGCGGTGTATGTGGACTATCGCGGCTATTTCAACCTCGGTGTCGGCACCATTATCCTCCTGATGGGCTTGAGCTTTGCTGGGTTAATTCATTTCCCTCTACCTCAGATTAATACAGTGCCGATTCCTGGCCCCTACGGTGTGGGGCTAACCTTTGCCTTGGTCAGTTCCCCCTGTGCCAGCCCCATCCTATTTGCGATTATTGCTGCTGCTACAGGTTCCCAATTGGTCAGTGTCGTCACCCTGGTGAGTTATGGTTTGGGCTATACCGCGATTATCTTTCTGGCTAGCCTATACACCGGGTTGGTGAAGCAAAGACCGCGTCCTGCTCAAACAATCTGATCGGATCATGCGCCTAGGAAGTGCGGTACTGATTTTAGCAGGACTGTATTACATCTTCAATGGCATTCACTGGTTTCTGTAAATGGGTTATTTCTAGAATTGGAACCAGCTCGAACACTGTTTTGAGGCTTAAACTCTGATTAGACCGTGGACGGGATATTTTTTCTCAAGTCAAGGGCAGAGCTAACTTTGAGAAAATTAAGTCAATCCTTGAAGTATAAGCCTTGAAAGGCTTGTAAGACCCTTATAAGAACTGTCTGGAATATTGAGTTTTTAAAGGTTGAGGTTGGCTCGGATTGTCTGCAAAGGCTCTGACCAGAGCTGCTGCCACGGCATTCCAAACAGCGGCTTGGCCTGCTTGCCAAGTTGCCATCCCTGGCAGATCGCCTTCATATATTGGGAGGACGCTTCAATGTCGTAAACGACAGCCTTAAGTAAATTCTTAGTCAAGAGAGCTAACCAAAAGCGAGTGGACTGTAGCTGGGCAACATAGAAAGCCTCAAGCTGAATTTCGCCCAGAATATTGGTGTTGCAGCCAGTGATCACATGCCAAATGTCGTGAGTTTCAGTAATATGTGCCCCTAAATACTGCAAGTCGGTTTCAACCGGGCCAGCCGAAATTGGGTTGAGATGATTGGCCAGCATGTGCTGAGCATAGGCATAACCAAAACTATCGGCAGGCAACTGAGCAAGCGTTGGCAAATCCACTGTTCCAACGCGTGGGCGCTCTAGAAAAGCCAGTTTGCCTTCTGGCAAACTTGACAGATAATCAAACATGGCTTGCAAACTGTTTGGCTCAGCCATCACATCTGCAAGTTTGTTGATGACGCCAAAGTCGCCATCAGGGGCTTTAGCGAGACTGATCACACTGGCGATCGCCGCCTCTTGCCAAGCGGGTGCTAATTGATTTGCGATCGGCATTTGTAGAAGTTCCTGGTTAAATTTGGATGTTGGCAGTGGTTTGAACCTGCCGCCAAAAGATCCATTAGCAAAAGTTTATCCCACGGATCAATCACAGTTTATAGGGCTGGCTCTATCTTACTCGCTAAACATTTAGGGCTTTGAACGGCGATCGCGACTCCCCTCCCAACCCATTAATTGGCTAAGTCATAGATAAACCTCGCTGCCAAGATTGAAAATTGCAATTCAAGAATAGGTGGCATTTCTGAATTTGGTTTCTAGAATGGGAAATTAAGTTACGAATTTCTTCCCTGGTCTCTGCGCGGTATCTTCTGATTCTCAGCAATTCTCACTGGAGGTTATGATGCAATCGAATCGCTCAAACTCAGTTTTAATGACGGCAGCTACTCTGACGGGGGCAGCCCTGATTGGCTTCGGTCTGACCGGCTCTGTTTTTGCCTGCCCATTTGGCGACAAGGTAAACGGTGTGCTGAAAGGGACGGGTAGCACTCCGACTGAAACCCCCACTCAACCGATTAACCTGACTAAGGCAGGGCTAATTGCGGGAAGTGTGGCGGCGATCGCGGGTCTAGTCGCAGCTAAAAAAGTTGGCGCTCAGCGCTTGGCCAAGGCTCAACAGCCTATAAATGCGACGACTGAAATCGATCACTTGGCAGCCGCAGCCTTCTCAATCCCGATTCCGGCTGAAGCCCTCAAGTCTCTGCCGGCTGAATCTGAAGCGCAGGATTTGACCCCAGCTCCTTAATTTGAATCAGTTCAAGAAAATTATTTCCTAGAAGCTTTGCGAGGCAAAGCTTCTAGGAAATAATTTTGATTAATTTAAGCGGCAGGCGCTAAAGAGCAAGTTTTCGACCCTAACCCAGAATCGCCTGCAAGCGAGCGCGAAATTCTCCCTTCGGGTGTCCGCCTTTGACTTCTCCAACAATTTTGAACTCCGGCTGATCAGGAGCTTCGCAAACTAAGTAGGTTGGCCAGCCCATTTCTGACTTGCCGGGATATTGCTTTAGCAAAATTTGGCGATATTTGCGGTAGGTGGCAGTATCCTGCATTTTGATATCAATAAACTCTAGTCCTAATTCTTCAGCCACCTTCTGATCATAAAAGGCCATCTTGTGGCAAAGACCGCAGTCCTCGGAAGAAAACTTGAGTACGCTTAGTGTCATCCTTTCAGCCTCGAAACCTATTATTGTCATCCTACCGCCTGAGCAGAAATTCAACCCAGCCGCAGCATTTGATTGCCACCCCGTTGCAGTTCGTCCTCGACGGTGATAATTTCTGAGTTATGAACACCTGAGAAACACTGTAGCCAACGATGCAATGGGATGTGAATGCAATTATTGCTGGCTATGCTCAGGGCTACTTTTTGATGGCGGACACAGATCAAGGACAGTTGGACTGGTACAGCAGCCGGGAGCGCACGATTATGCCTTTGGATCAGCGCTTTCATTATCCGCGATCGCTGCAACGGGTTCTCAATCAAGATCGGTTTCGGGTGGCGATCAATCAAGACTTTAGCGGCGTGGTTAAAGGCTGTGCCAACCGCGACAGCACCTGGATTTCTAATGATTTACAGCAAATTTATCTGGCGCTCCACCAGGCAGGCTGGGCCCACAGTTTTGAAACTTGGCAAGGCGATCAGTTAGCAGGCGGAGTTTTAGGGATTGCGATCGCGGGTCTATTTATTGGCGAATCCATGTTTTACCATGTGCCAGAAGCGTCTAAAGTCGCCTTGGTGAAGCTGGTAGAATACTTGCGATCGCGGCAGTTTAGCCTGTTTGATGTCCAGATTAATAATCCCCATTTAGAGCGATTTGGGGCTTGTGCGATCGCTGATAGCGAGTATCAAACTCTGCTGGATCAGGCTCTCAGGCAAAATTGTGGCTTGAACTGAGGCGATCGAATCCTGGAGTGTAGTTTTGGTAGGCTAAAGCTATGCTCAATCTTCATTCTGAAATGCGGAAACCCCTCAACTATTCCCTGTTTGTTGCTTTACTTTTGGCGGGAAGCAACACAGCCTGTCTTGACATGAATCAAAGTCCCCTCACGCTGCCGCTAAATTCACCCTCGCCGCTGCTTGAGCTACAGCCTAGTAGTCCAGATGACAGTTCCTCAAACTTTATTGCCGGCGTGGTTGAAAAAGTTGGCCCTGCCGTTGTCAGCATTGATGCGACTCGGATTAAGCCTAGTCGGTCTTCCGACTTAAATCGGATCTTAGGGCGAGCGCCAGAACGGCGAGAGCGCGGCTCTGGCTCAGGATTCATCCTCAGTTCAGACGGCCGGATTCTCACGAATGCCCACGTCGTCAGTCAAGCCGACCAAGTGAGCGTTCAGCTCAAAGATGGGCGACGCTTTCAGGGTGAGGTGATCGGGATTGACCCCGTCACCGATATTGCTGTGGTTAAAATTGCCGCCACCGGGCTGCCGACGGTTAAATTAGGCAACTCCAGCAACTTAGTGATTGGGCAATGGGCGATCGCGATCGGCAATCCGCTGGGGCTAAGCAACACGGTCACGGCAGGGATCGTCAGCGCCACCGGGCGCTCTAGCGCTCAAGTGGGGGCAGAGGATAAGCGGGTTAGCTTTATTCAAACCGATGCGGCAATTAACCCTGGTAATTCCGGTGGGCCCTTGCTCAACCAGCAGGGGGAAGTGATTGGGGTCAATACAGCAATTATCCAGGAAGCCCAAGGGCTGGGGTTTGCGATTCCAATTGCAACGGCTGATCGAATCGCTAAACAGCTCATTAGCACCGGGCGGGCCCAGCACCTCTATTTGGGGATTCGGATGGTTGACCTCAGCCCAGAACTACGCGATCGCCTCAACAGCCCAGACACAGGTTTAACGGTGCAGCAAGACAAGGGGGTGCTGATTCTAGAAGTGCTGCCCGGATCTCCCGCTCAGCGAGCTGGCTTAAAAATTGCTGATTGGATCGCCAAAATCAACGGTCAAGATGCCCCTAGCGCCCAGCAAGTTCAAGAACAAGTCGAAGCGACTCCCCTCGGCCAGAGCCTAACCCTAGAGGTTCAGCGCCAGGGTAAGTCTTTGCAAGTGCAGCTTCAACCCCAAGAATTGCCAACTCGCCGCTGAGCGTAGTTTTATCTCGCTGCTGTAACGCAGTTAACGGGTGAATCAGTGAGCAGCCAAAATACACCATGCCAGGCATTGCCAGGGCACCGTAATATGAGTTGGTGAGAATAAATTATAGATGCTGTAATTCAATCTGGGATACCGAGCTTCGTGTATGGCGCTACCTTCTAACTTTACTGATTTGGTTCAGCAAATCGGCATCGAGCTGAATGAGTTGAACAGCGTTTTAATCCAATCGATCAGAATCGTTAGAGAAAGAATAAACTTATTCCCAGAAAATATTATTTTGATGCAGCTATATTCTACCTTGAACAATTATGCTCTTTTTGCACAAAATACCCGGAGGCTCACTCAGGAGGCAATTCAATATCTTGCGACCAATGAAAATATCTCTGAAGAAGATATCCGAGAATTTGGTGAGGATTTGTCGGAGCAGCTTGGTCGAATTATCGAAGCTAAAATAGTTGTCAATACCATTAAAAGTCGCTTGGAGAGATAGCCGTGAATGAAATAGAGCTGACCGAAATCCTTAAAATAGCTCAAGATGGCGAAGCAAAACTTAAAGAGATGAGTAACCACGCAACAACTATGTCAGAGAAGTGGAGGGTCAAAACCAACACCTCCATAAATGCTGAAGCTATTCACAACCAAGATACAAAAGTTGAATCGCTGTAGATGCGGCTGTCTGACCAGCCAAATGCAATGGACGGAAGGAGCATGTCTGCCAAGTTATCCAAGCAACTTCTAGGTAGCAATCGCTGATTCTAGAAGTGCTGCCCGGATCACCCGCTCAGCGAGCTGGCTTAAAAATTGCTGATTGGATCGCCAAGATCAACGGTCAAGATGCCCCTAGCGCCCAGCAAGTTCAAGAACAAGTCGAAGCGACTCCCCTTGGCCAGAGCCTTACCCTAGAGGTTCAGCGCCAGGGTAAGTCTTTGCAAGTGCAGCTTCAACCCCAAGAACTACCGGCCCGTCGTTGAACAAAGCGATCGCGGCGAGTCGGCAACTTTACTTCTGAGATAATCTGAATTTCTTGTAAGCTGCTACAGCCCCCAAAAACAACAAGCCAAGGGGCGACGAAGGAAAAGGCACAGGAGTAGCTCGGATATTGCCCAAGGCAACAGTTTGTTGGGCTAAAGGCAAGCCTGGATCGCCAACCCGGTAAGTGAAGGTCAGGCTGGTGACTGGAGCTGAAAAGCTATAGATGACCGTAGCTTCAGTCGCATCATTAGTGTCGTCACCAGGAGGGTTCGTACCACCGCCAGAATCAATGGGATTGTCAAAAATCCGGAGCTGACCCGTTGCGGTGGTGCCCGCTACAGTGGGCCGAGTGCCTGGATTTGTCCCCTTAAGCGTCAGGGTCGGGGTTACAGAAATGACAGTGCCACTCCTGTCATCAAAACCTTGCAGATTCACGACATCTGTAAAACCATCACCACTCGTAAAAAATGGACGTCTTCTAGCATCGACATCAAAAATTTCCAATGTCAAGACATCTAGGGCAATGCTGAAATTTACTGTAGTGGTGGTGAAACTGCCAATGCTAGGTCCTAACTGAGTGAGTCGCAACGCCCGAGCAGGAACTCCAGCGACCAGGGAGTCAGAGTGAGAATCGTCAACTCGGGGCGTGGTAACGGTAAAGGCACCAGTATACGAAAAAGTACTGGTTATCCCGTTTTCAGTAATCGAAGTCGGGACTGAATCTAGAGCTTGATTTTGCCAATTCACAATTGAGATAGCCTTCGCCTCAGGTGCAAAAATCACGCCAGAGACAGCTAAGCCGATCAGGGTAGATCCGAGGAGATTAGACACACTCTTGGCCTGAAAGTGTTTCATTTGTTTCAAAGCTCTAAATTTATATAGCTCTCTGGGTTTTTAATGCTTCAGAATTCTAGCTGATAATCTGATGCTTGAATAGATTAGTTTTTATCGGGACGCTGGATCATCTTTTCAACTAGGCGGCGGCGATTGGAAATGCCGACTAAGCGGACGTAGGCTTGGGGATGATCGCGCAGACAAGACTCTAAAGCGGCGATCGCCTGCTGAGGATCAACCGTGGCATAACTCTGCCAGGAGTTAATCCGAAAATGTCGCTGATCGGCATATTCCAGCCCGATCCGATCGCTCTGGTCAATCAAATGGGTAACGGCTGGATCAGCCAATTCTGGCTGAGCTTCCCTGATCTGAACCTCAGACTGAGGACTCTGCTGACCATTGAGGCTAACCTCTGGAGCCTTTGGTAGTTCAAGGGGAGATTCTGAAGTAAGCGGAGTCCGAGCAATTTCTCCGAGCGCGCGATTCCTTGTCCAGCTCTGGTTATATTCTTCCGCTAAGCGCATTTCTCGGACTCGCTGCTGTTCTTGCACCATTTGCTGACCGTGCTCTAGCAAGTGCGGCAGGCTGAAATCCGGTTTGCGAAACTCCGGGGGTGGCTCAGTGCTGTTGACCACCCGCATTGAAATTCGACCAATTCCGACGGCTTCAATCAACTGACGAACTTGCTGATCATAGAGCCGCGATCGCAGGGCGCTAAAAAAGTCGATCGCCTGCTCAGGAAACGCATCCACCAATTTGACAATATCTGCCTGGGCAATCTGATCCAGCCCAAAAATGCTGCCGATAATCCCAATCCGATCGTCCCGATCCGGCTCCCAGTAAAATTTGTCCATTCGCCCATCTCGGATCAGCGGTGCATAGAGAGTCGAAAAATCATTCCCGGTCACAATAATTGGAATCCGCTGAATCGGCTCCAGTTCATAGCTGCCCGGCAGTTGAACATTGGTCGGGTTGTCGGCAATGTTCATCAACGTCCCATTTACCAACTGAGTATTGACGGTGTATTGGGTATAGGCATCCATCCGCCCCGCCCCCGCATCAATATCGTTGATCATCAGCACCGCCATTCTGCCCCGCACCTTGACCATTTCGGCTGCCTCTCGGTAGCGCAGCCGCACCAAGCGGGCGGAGTCTCCGGCATCTGGGCTTTCCAGCTCTCCGGCTGACATGTGGACAACTTGCACGCCCATTTGCTGATAGACCAGCTCGCACATAAAAGACTTGCCTTCCCCTTTGCGTCCATGAACGCCCAGAATCAAGGGCGCTTTGACTCCCGGCATCTCTAAGTAGTTTTTGGTGATATGAACCGAAAGTTTGTCCAGAAAGCGAGGAGAAATGTAGTAACTCATAAATTTGGTTTTTAGCCAGCGATCGCGATTCTAAAGTGATCATGCAAGGCGCTTTCCTGAACAGAGCGGCTTGCATCATCGTCTGTTGTGACGAATGAGGTCGGATGACGATCGTAACAAGATCTGAGATTTCAGTGATTCTGCTCTCCGATCGAGCTTAAAAAATCATTACACCTGCTGCGACGGCTTTGGCTGTCGCAGTTGATTAAACAGGCAAAATGATGGCCATGCGGTTCTCATATCCTTTGCAGAAAGCTAGGCGTGGTTAAATTGGTGAGGCTAAACAACCTCCAAATCGGCTGCTAAAAATTAACTAATTACGCCGTTGCGCCCCCAAATCCAGTAAGTTGGACTTGTTAAACCTCCTCACGACACCCTGGTTGCTCAGGGTTTGATTCATTTTCATGAAGGATATTGATCTTAAACCGCCGGCTCCTGTCGCTGCTCAAGTACTGAAATTAGTCGGCATACTGCTGATTCTGAGCTTCTTTGTCGATTTGGGCGTGCTGATGACAGCGCCTCAGTTTGACAACTTACAGTGGCAACTCAATTTGATCAATCAGTTGATTGATCGCGGCGTTACACCGTTGATCGGGTTTGCTCTGCTTTATGCTGGCTTTTGGATTCACAATGCAGCAGACGGTAGCGTAGCTCCGCCTGGGCAAAATCCTCCCTGGAAAGACTGGCGCTTTTGGGCATTTGTGTTGTCGAGCTTGCTCGGACTGCTGTTTCTTTTAGTCATACCGATGCAGTTTAGCGTCACGGGGCAACTGGCTGAGCAAGCCAATGAGCAAATTAATCAGCAGGCGGCTCAAGCGGAAGCGCGGATTGAGCAAGAGCAGCAGCAGTTAAAGGCGATCGCTGACAGTGGGCGACTGGCAGACATTCTCAAAAGCGGTCAGGTGCCACCGCAGCAGCAGGCGATTCTCCAGCAGTTGCAGCAAGACCCGAAAGCCCTCGACAAACAGGCCGGACAAGCCAGAGACCAAGTCCGCAAAACCCAGAACCAGACGATCGCCCAAACTCAGCGCGATGCAATGACCTCACGCCTCCGCGGGGGTCTCCGCAGCTTTTTACTGGCGATCGGCTTTATTACGATTGGCTGGAGTGGCTTGCGAGAATCGCGCTAGTCGAAGGTTTGCCAAGACCGGACAGGAGTCGTTAAGCTGAAGAGGAAATTAACGATTCTTCATACAGTTGGGCATCGGTTCTAAGTTATACCCAGCGATTGAGAGTCAGGTTTAAAAGAGCGGAGGTTACCTCCAAGCGATGGCCTCAACTGTGCTTCAGCGTTTTAAGCAGGCGGTTAAAAACGACCTGATTGCCGGATTACTGGTTGTCATTCCGCTAGCCACAACGATTTGGCTGACGGTAACCATTGCTCATTGGGTGATCAGCTTTCTGACCCAAATTCCCAAGCAGCTTAATCCTTTTAATGATCTGCACCCGGTCTTAACCGACTTACTCAACCTATTTGTTGGTTTATCCGTCCCCCTGCTCAGCCTGATCTTAATTGGCTTAATGGCCCGAAACATTGTCGGGCGCTGGCTGTTAGAGACAGGCGAAACAGTTCTCAATTCAATTCCCCTCGCCGGGCCCGTCTATAAAACCCTCAAGCAGTTGCTAGAGACTATATTGCAAGACTCTAGAGAGCGGTTTAGCCGAGTCGTGCTAGTTGAGTATCCCCGCCGGGGAATCTGGGCTTTGGGGTTTGTGACTGGGACTTTGGGGGCCCAAATGGCTCCGTTTTTGTCGGGTGAAATGCTGAGTCTGTTTATTCCGACTTCGCCTAACCCAACCACGGGCTGGTATGCTGTAGTGCCGGAACAAGATGTGATCACCCTCGATATGTCAATTGAAGATGCCTTTAAGCTAATTATTTCGGGCGGAATTGTCAGTCCCAACTGGTCGGTTTTAGGTTCTAGCAATCAATTGAGCGATCGCCCGCTGGAATTAGAACCGCTGCCTGCCCTCAGCCGTCCTGAACGTCAAGAAGAGCTAGAGGTCTAGCTACACCCTATGCAAGCTCGCCGTATTGCCCGTGAACTGGCTCTGCTCAGTATCAATCAGTTGCCCCACAAGCCAGAGCGCCTAGCTACCCAAGAGATTCAAAATGTCGTGATTGCCGCCGTCCGCACCCTGAGCGGCGAAGTTCAAGACGCGCTAGAAACCGCCGCCACAGAGCTTCAGCGCAGCAGCGATCGCCTATTATCGAGTGAGACTCGCGCCAGCGATGTCCAAAGCGCGAGGGCAATGGTGACAGAAGCGATCGAGCTAACTCAAACGGCTCTCAATCGGTTGGGAATGGCGATCGACCTGCCAGAGTTTATCCAACTCTCGAACCAGCAAGATGTCCGAGATTACTCGATTCAGCTCTTGAGCACTCTCCATGATCATCAGACTGAAATCGAGCAGCTTTTAAGTCAATCCCTGGTTGATTGGCAGGTTAATCGGCTGGCCCAAGTCGATCGCAACATTCTGCGAATTGCCGTGACTGAAATTCTTTACTTAGATCTTCCGGCGCGGATTGCGATTAATGAAGCGGTCGAGCTAGCCAAACGGTACAGCTCAGAAGACGGACATCGATTTGTCAACGGCGTTTTGCGACGGGTCTTAGAGCAAATTAAAACTAGCAAAACTCAGGTTCCCAAACCTCACCTGTCCTAATTGATGATTTTTCTGAATCAATCAAACAATAGCTACAGCTTTCCGAGATCGTCCGCTCGGAGTAAAGATTTAGGTTGGGCCCGATTTAGACTGGAAGTATGTCAATTATCCTTGCCGATCGCCTGTCTAAAGTCTATCCGGTTGCCGACAAACAACCTGGCTTTCAGGGCACCCTCAATCATTTTCTGAATCGCAAATACCGCCTGATTCCAGCCGTGCAGGAGGTGTCCTTTCTAATTGAGCCGGGGGAAGTGGTTGGTTTCTTGGGCCCAAATGGGGCCGGCAAAACCACCACCCTCAAGATGCTGACTGGATTGATTCATCCTTCTTCAGGTCAGGTGCAGGTAGCGGGGCAGATTCCGTTTCGGCGCAAGGCAGCCTTTTTGGAGAAAATTACGCTGGTGATGGGGCAAAAGCAGCAGTTGCTTTGGGATTTACCGGCTCTAGATTCCCTGCGGATTAACGCCGTCGTCTATGGGATTGCAGACCGTGAATTTCAGCGCCGCGTCGGGGAGCTAGCCGAGATGCTGAGCATCGGAGACAAACTGACCCAACCTGTCCGCAAACTGTCCTTGGGCGAACGGATGAAAGCCGAGCTGTTGGCCGCGCTGCTGCATCGCCCCCAAGTCTTATTTTTGGATGAGCCAACCTTGGGTTTAGATGTGAATGCCCAGGTGAGCGTGCGGGAATTTCTGCGAGATTATAACCAGCGCTATCAGGCGACGATTTTGCTAACTAGCCACTACATGGCGGATATTACGGCTCTGTGCGATCGCGTTTTACTAATTCATCAAGGCAGCCTGATTTACGATGGCCGCCTAGACCAGCTTTTGGCTCAGTTTGCTCCCTATCGAGAGGTCAAAATTGAACTCAACTGCCCGGAATGCGAAAGCAATTTGGCAGATTATGGCGAGGTTGAGTCGGTAATTGGGCGAGCCGTGCGGCTGATTGTGCATCGGACAGAGTTGACTCGTACCGTTGCTCGGATTCTGGCAGAGCTAGATGTCCTAGACCTCACCATTACCGACCCGCCGATTGAAGATGTGATTGGGCGAGTCTTTCGGGCAGGGCAAGTTGCGCCGATCGGCTAAATTTCTGGCGTCGAAAAGTCAAGGCAATCCTCAAGCCATCGCTTGGATGACAATTACCAACGTTGAGTCGTTGAAAGTGTTGACGATTGATCACAAGTGCTAGATGATAAAAGACTGTGCCATTAACTTCAGCGGAACTGGCGGAATTGGTAGACGCGCTAGATTCAGGTTCTAGTGTCCTCACAGACTTCCGGGTTCAAGTCCCGGGTTCCGCATCTTGGTCATTCTAATCGTTTGCTCATTTTGAGCAGCGGAGTCCTTAATGTTGCTGCTTAGAATTGTGGCTTGACTGCTGCTTTTTGCCGTAGCCGCCTCCACCCGGGGTAGCGATCGCAAACACGTCTCCCGGTTGCATGGTCACAGTGGCAGTGCTATCAAGCATTTCAATCTTACCGTCCTGCCGCTCGACAAGATTTTGACCCAAAGCACCAGGTTGACCGCCCGCCAGACCAAACGGTGCCACCCGGCGATGGTTGGAGAGAATTCCCGCCTGCATGGTTTCCCGAAAGCGCACTCGTCGAATCACACCATTGCCACCGCGATGCTGACCACTGCCGCCGCTGCCCCGCCGAATCGCAAAGCTTTCAAGTAAAACCGGGAACCGCCACTCTAATACCTCTGGGTCGGTGAGGCGAGAGTTGGTCATGTGGGTTTGGATCGCATCCGTGCCGTCAAAGTCGGGGCCAGCCCCAGAGCCACCGCAGATGGTTTCGTAATACTGATACTGCTGATTGCCAAAGGTGAAGTTATTCATTGTGCCCTGAGCGGCCGCCATCACGCCCAATGCCCCATAGAGGGCATCGGTAATCACCTGGGAAGTTTCAACATTGCCAGCCACAACGGCTGCTGGCGGGTGGGGATTGAGCAGACAGCCGGCCGGAATAATAATTTCCAGCGGCTTTAGACAACCGGCATTGAGCGGAATCGCATCATCAACCAGCGTCCGAAATACGTACAGCACCGCCGCTTTGCAAATGGCGGCGGGGGCGTTGAAATTGCTGGTCTGCTGAGCCGAGGTGCCCGTAAAGTCAATCAGAGCGCTGCGATCGCGAATCGTAATTTTGACCTGGATCTGAGCGCCATTATCCATCTCGTAGCAAAAACTGCCATCTTGAAGAACGGCGATCGCCCGCCTGACTGCCGCTTCCGCATTGTCTTGCACATGCTGCATGTAAGCCTGCACTACAGACAATCCGTAGTGCTGCACTAGGCGCTGCAATTCTTGGACTCCAGATTCATTGGCTGCCACTTGGGCCTGAATATCGGCCAAATTTTGAGTTGGGTTACGGGCAGGATAGGGCGGCTGGTGGAGTAAATCTAGAAATGCTTGCTCTTGAAACTGCCCTTGTTTGACCAGCAGCAAGTTGTCGATTAAGATGCCTTCTTCGGCCAGGCAAGTGCTGTGGGGCGGCATTGAGCCAGGGGTCAGCCCGCCAATATCGGCGTGGTGTCCCCGGGAAGCCACGTAGAAAATCGGAGGCGCGCCGCTGACCGCTTCCGCCGCAAACACGGGCGTAATTACGGTAATGTCTGGCAGGTGCGTGCCACCGTTGTAGGGATTATTCAGGGCATAGACATCGCCGGGCTGAAAGCTGGTGCCTTTGGCAGCAATTAGGGCTTGGATGCTTTCCCCCATTGAGCCGAGATGCACCGGCATATGGGGCGCGTTGGCCACCAGTTGTCCCGGCTGGTCAAAAATGGCGCAGGAAAAGTCAAGCCGCTCTTTAATGTTGACCGAGTAGCTGGTATTTTGCAGGGTTAGCCCCATTTGCTCAGCGATCGCCTGAAATAAATTGTTAAAAATTTCCAGCAGCACCGGATCGGGCGAAGAATCATTAGACTGACTGCGTGAATGATCTTTGGCCTCCCTTGCTCCCCCAGCTTGACGGTTACTGACCCGCTCCAAAATCAAATTGGCTTCGGCAGTCACGCTAGCCTGCCACCCCGGCTCAACGATCGTCGTGCCCGTCGCTTCCAGAATGATCGCTGGCCCGGTCAGCACTTGCTCAGGAGCCAGATCCGCTCGCTGCCAGACAGGCACCTCCAGCCAGCGATCTTGGCTAAACATCGGCACAGTCGCGATCGCGGTTCCTATTCCAGATGACCGCCGATCCATCAGAATCTGAGTTGGTTGACCCGCCGCAATTGCTTCTACAGCCAAATATTCCACGACTAAAGGGCGATCGGGCACGACAAATCCATATCGCTGGCGGTGCAGTTGCTCAAACTCAGTTCGCATTGTCGCTAGGTCTGCCAAGTTAACCACCAGCGGCGCATCTGTTCCTTGGTAGCGCAGGTGGGCTTTAGTGAGTGTGGTCATGGCCAGCCGATTGTCAGCTTGAATGCGCTGGCTCCAGAGTTCTGCCTCGGCCGCCTGGGCTAATTGAGCTTGGAGGGTAGCTAATTCTGACAGCAATTCTGGGCTGAGCAGCGCTTCAACCGCCTGTTGGCGCAGCACTCGCAGGTCTGCCAAGCCCATGCCGTAGGCAGACAGCACCCCCGCATAGGGATGAATCAACACCCGCTGCATTCCCAGCGCATCAGCAATCAGACAGGCATGCTGCCCGCCCGCCCCACCGAAGCAGCAAAGGGTGTATTCCGTCACGTCGTAGCCCCGTTGGAGGGAAACTTTTTTGATCGCAGTGGCCATTTTTTCAACCGCGATCGCCAAAAAGCCTGCCGCCACTTGTTCCGGTCGAGGAGCAGGTTGATCCGGACAAGCTGCGGCAATTGCTTGGACCAAGGCTTGAAACTGCTCCTGAACAAGCTGCTGATTTAAGGGCAAATTGCCTTCGGCACCAAACACCGCTGGGAAAAACTGGGGCTGAAGCTTACCCACCATCAGGTTGCAGTCCGTTACCGTCAGCGGCCCGCCATTCCGGTAACAGGCCGGCCCAGGATCAGCCCCCGCCGAGGCCGGGCCAACCCGATACCTGCCCCCATCAAACTGCAAGATTGAGCCGCCGCCAGCCGCAACCGTATGAATGGCTAGCATTGGCGATCGCAGCCGCACTCCGGCGACTTCAGTTTCAAACACCCGTTCGTATTCAGTCAATCTGCGTTCTTTGTTGTGGCTAAGGAATAAATCCTCTTCGCTTGCGCTTGAGTCTTCGCAGCCCCCTAAATCCCCCAGAATTGGGGGACTTTGAATGGTTTTTAGCCCCCCAGAATTGAGGGGTTGGGGGGCGGCTGTTCCGCAATAGTGCGAAACATCGGTTGAAGTACCGCCCATATCAAACCCAATCACTTGCTGAAAGCCGGCGGCGAGACTGGTCTGAACCGCCGCCACAATGCCCCCCGCCGGCCCAGACAGGATACTGTCTTTACCTTGAAACCGATCGGCATCGGTTAAGCCGCCGTTCGACTGCATAAACATCAGGCGAGTCTGGCCGAGTTGGGCGGCAATTTGTCCAACATATCGGCCCAGAATTGGCGACAGATAGGCATCGACAACCGTGGTGTCGGCTCGGCTGACAAGTTTAATCAGCGGACTAACCTGATGGGAAACCGACACTTGGGTAAAGCCGATCGCCCTCGCCAACTCTGCTACCTGCTGTTCGTGATCGGGATAGCGGTAGCCGTGCAGAAAGGCGATCGCGCAAGCCCGTATCCCTACGTCATAGGCAGCTTGCAGCCCAATTTGCGCTGCGGTCAAATCAACGCTCACCAACTCCTCGCCTTGGGCGGTGTAGCGTTCGCTTATTTCTAGGACTTGCTCATAGAGCATCTCTGGCAGCACAATCTGGCGCGCAAAAATCTGGGGGCGGTTTTGGTAGCCAATTCGCAGCGCATCGCCAAAGCCTTGGCTGATTACGAGCAGGGTGCGATCGCCCTTGCGCTCCAGCAGGGCATTAGTGGCAACGGTCGTGCCCATTTTGACCACAGCAATCTGGTCAGTTGGAATCGGCTGATTGGGCTGCACGCCTAGAATTTCCCGCATCCCCTGCACGGCCGCATCTGGATAACGCTGGGGGTTTTCTGATAGCAGCTTGTGCACAATCAGCCGGCCATCCGGTCTGCGGGCGACAACATCGGTAAACGTGCCACCGCGATCAATCCAAAACTGCCAGCCACCATCCGTCATCCTATTTCATCCGTAGCCGTTTCACGCCTTGCATTGGGTTTGATATTCTGAAGCCTCTGGAGGGAGAGATTTACTACTTCTTGCCTGTGATACCAGTATCATCTGAATTTTCCCGATCGCTATGGCTGAGCATGGCAGGTGCTGTGCTTAGGACTGGGGGGGACATCTAAGCCAGGATTGCAGTCAAAAAAGCCAGCCGGTTTGAGCTGAAAGCCAATGTAAGCGACGGGCATGACCGGCCAATCTTCCGGGCGGGGAATATGATGATGACCAAACACATACCAGACAACTAAATCTGTATTTTCGAGCGGGCGATCGCCTTCAGTCCACTTGGGTAGCCCTTGGCCGCCGGGGTGTTGGTTCGGGTACTCACCGGCCGGATAGCGTTCGGCGGGGTGGTAGGGCGTGGCCCAAAAATGCTTGGTCATAAACCCAGCCCGCTTGAGGATGGACGAATCCGGGTGGGCAAACGGCAACACATTATCTCCTGGTAGCAGCTTATAGCTGACCGGCTGCCCCAACGCATTCAGCACATTCGAATTGCTAATTTGCCAGTAGCGAGCGGAAAAGGGGTCAATCAGTTGCTGTGCTTCCGACTCGCTGGCCAGCAGCGTTTTCTTAGCGACGAAGGCATTGCCATAGGGGTTGTCTGGGCCCAGCGGAATTGCTTCGGTGTGGACTTCGTAGACGGAATTCTGTTCGCCATCCACGCTCATGTCGAGCCGAACGCAGAAGGTGTGCTGGTGGTTGAGGGCATTCAGTTCTGGGGCTACCAGGGTGCCGTACTGGGGCGTGTTATTCAAAGCGGCGCAGAGCAAAATCCCAGTCAGCTTAATTTCGCACTGGATTGTGCCATCTTGGTAAAAGTACCAAAAAAAGCCGTATTCGTAGTTATCAATTGAAGCAATAAACGAGATGACTAACCGCCGAGATCGCCGGACTTGCGTATCTTCAATTCGCCAATCGACGTGCTTCCAAAGTATCCCATAGTCTTCTTCATGCAGACAAATTGCATTCTCAATCAAGATGCTGCCACCTCGACTGTCAGCCACGACAGCATCAAAGTAATGAATTTCGCCCAAACAGTCGCAGCCCAGCTTCAGGGAGTTGGTTAACGTGCCCAGTCCAATTTCTCCAACATCAAAGGCATTCTTGCGAAAGTGATTGGGGCGCGGATCGCCGTAGGGCACCACCATTTCCGCCAACGAAGCGCGGTAGAGAATCGGACGCAGTTTGCCGTTGTCCTCATAGCCAACGGTGTGCAGCACCAGCCCTTCGCGGGGGCAAAAGCCAACCCGAAACTGCCACTTTTGCCAGCGCACCAAGTGCCCCTCAACTGTGAAGCTGGGCCCCTCTGGCTGAATAATCTGGAGCGGCTTCAGGTCTTGCCGATACTCCTTGATAAAATCTGGCCCGTAGTTGCCGGGGCTGGACGGGACGGGCACCACACCGTGGTCTTCTACCCGCACCACCTGCATTTTGTTCAAATCGACAATTGGCACTAAATTTTCGATCGGGTGGGCGTAGGCATTATCGGTCGGACTGGAGCGCAACCAGCACAGCGATCGGGCCAAACGCACACCTTCTTCTTCCGCCAAGCCAAAATGCCCTGGCACCCAGGGGTCAACCATGACTAAATCTAAATTGGTGATGCCCCGCTTAGCGAGGGCAGTTTGAAAATCTGGGTGAGCTTTGATCGCAGCTTCCGCTTCCACCACTTCGTCAGTCATAATTCGGGGCTGAATGCCAGGCATTGGCTGCCAGGAAATTAGACAATCTTGGTTCAGCGAAACGATCGCCTCGTAGCTAATGCCAGTGTCGTTGTCTAAGATAACCAAAAACACCTGCCGCTCGATTGGATCGCCTGGCTGAAAGCTATGGACAACGCTCTTATCCGGCTCTTGAAGGGAAACTACGGCAAACCGATAATGGCGACCCAAGTGTTTATCGTTGCGGGCGATCGCCACTGCGGTTGCGACTTCTGAAATCGTCAGTGGGTCAAGGGGATGGCGAAACTGGTTTAGGTCTTGGGGCGATCGGGCAACTGCCTGGGTGGTCGTCATAAAAAATTGCTAAAAGTTAAGCGAGGGGCTGGTTTTAAGCTAGAAAATATCCTCTTCAATCTAGCTTGCTCCCGCTAATTTCGGCTAGCCGAAGTATAAAACCCTAGATATTGAGCCGACTGGTTAACAATTCATTTGCCCAGCAATTTACATGGCGATCGCTGTCCGAACTTCATCAGACTATTTGGGCATCTTCAGCTTTTGCTACAAAGGCGCAATACTCAAGCGGCAGCATAAACTGTGCTGGGTTCTGGCAGCGTTTCTCCAGTAGCTTCGTAGGCTATCACCAACGATTCAAGGGACTCAATTCTATTCGCCTTCCGCCTTTTTTTGTTGGACGTGGGCGATCGCCGCCATCAGTGCGTCTAACATCACGTCGTAACTCTGATCGGGAGAGCGCTCCAAGGTCATGATTCCGGCTTGCTCAATTGAAATAAATCCATAGATGGCCGCATTCAACATTCGCATCACATCAATCAGTTGGGTATCGTTGAGGTCGTAAGCCTGGAGAGCTTGGCGCAGAAAGCTGAGGGCTTGCTGGATCACGGCAGCAGCTTCTGGATCGGTGGGCTGGAGCTGCACCTGCATCATCACCTGATATCGGGCGGGATGGGTTTTGGCAAAATTGCGGGTGAAATGCCCAAGTTGTTTGAGCAAATCGGGGCTGATCGATTGATCAGCGATCGCGCTCTGGCAGTCGGCTAGGTATTGTCGCCAGAGTTCAATCACGGTGGCTCGTTGCAAAGCGGCACCGCTCTCTAAATGCTTGTAAATGGCAGGCGGTTTGATCCCCAAATGTTCAGCTACACGGCTCACCCCCAGGGCTGAAGCTCCGACTTGATCAACGCAGCAAATCGCGGCAGCAATCACATCTTGCCGCGAGAGCGAATTTTCTTTGGTAGGACGCCCCATCGTCGATTAATTTGGCCGAGCAATATGGAAGGCAGAAACATAGGACAATTCAACTGTATTGCCGTTTCGCTCTAACACCTGCTGCAAGCCTGCGAATAAGTGCTGTTTTTGCTGGGATTCTAGATTTAAGTGAGGCGAATAGGTGTTCAACAGCAGTAAGTATTGATCAATTGTGTAGACAACTTCTACCTCTAACTGGCCAGATACCATGTTTCTAAAGTGACCGGAGGCGATCGCCATTTCTCCCAGTTGGTTAAGAATAGCAGTCTGAGCAGCACTGTCTTCATAAGTACGCATTAAAGACGGGGCATGGGTTTCGTAAACCTGTGATAGCTGTTGATACACCTCGTAGCGGGGCTGGAGTTCTTTGTTCCAAAGCAATATTAGATGCCCCTCTGGGCGCAAAGCGGCGGCGGCTTTCGGGTAGCCAATCTCTGGCGAAATCCAATGAAACGAACTGGCAGCTAGTACGGCATCAAATTTTCCAGGCGTTAAAGCCCACTCTTCAAAGGCGCAATTTTGAATCTCTACATTTGGGTAGGGCTGGCAGTTTTGTTCAGCAAGGCGGACAAAATCAGGGTTTGGCTCCAGGCAAATCATCGGGCAACCGAGAGCAGCAAAGCCAGCAGTAGCGGTGCCCGGCCCGCAGCCGACTTCTAAGATTTGGGAACGAGCAGAGAGTTGAGCGATCGCCACCACCTGATCAATCAATGCCTGTGGATAGCGGGGTCTGACCTGGTTATAAGCCTCCACCGCAGGCGAATACCAAATTTTTCGCTGCTCTAAATCTTTGGCATAACACTCATTCCGAAGGATTTGCTTCAGGTCTTTCATGATTGAATCACAGCCGGGGTTTTATCACGGTTTGGATTCCAGCAGACGGAGACGCACCCTTAAGCACATCCATAGCTTCCGCTGCAAACCCTGGTTGGTCGGCTGGCAAACTTAATTATTTGCGATTTTCCCAGTATCCAGGTTCTCGGCTGCAATGCATAACCGCCAAAATGAGAATATCGTCTTTTTCAATTGTGTAAAGAATTCCGTAGGGAAACTTGCGTGTCATGTATCGTCGGACATTCTCATCAATCACAGCATAACGATCAGGAGATTCTGGAATTCGATAAACTGCGTCCTCGACAGCGTTGATGAATATCTGTGCTAATTCAGCCGGTTGCTCCGCATAATTATTGAACTGCCCTGGCATATTCTGCAAGGGCTTCAGGATGAAACACATACTTCATTGTTCAAGTGATTCAAGCAGTTGCCTCACTCGAGCCAAAGCTTCGTCTCCAGGAATCGGCGTTACTATGCCCTCCCGCACCTCATCTCTGCGCCTTTGAGCTTCAGTTACCCAAGCTGCCTGAATGCTTAGGTCGGTATCAAATTCTAAACTCTCTACTAGCTTTTCTGCTAGGAGTGCCCTTGATACGCTGGGTAGAGAAAGAATCTCTTCTGTCAGTTGCTCAATTGATCGCATAGCCCCTCGCAGAACTCTAAAGCCTACCTATAATTTTAGCCTCGATTAAAAAGTAGGCTCATCCTTCCTTTGAAAATAAGACGAATAACGAGTAATTATTTTCTAACTGCTTACACAATGCCGCCATCTCCAGAAGGAATCCCGCCAAATCCATGCGATTTACATCTGTATCCTTCCAACCCTTGCTTTCCGACCACGGAACTGAAGCAGCCAGCAAATCCTCGTGTTCAGCCGACGCCACCTTCTCACACAATTTCCTACTTGCTCTGTAAAAGCATGAACCATCTGCCAAAGCATGATCTGTTAAGACGAGCACTGCTTTTTTACCTAAAAATATCTGAGCAAGAGAATTCATTGCTTCCAAGCTGATATATCCGCCAAGCATTGGTTCTATTCGCTCAATGCTCCTCCAAACATCATCCATTGATTTCATCAGACTGACTTCTGCCTCTTCTCCAAGAAGAAAGTATGCAAAGTTTGTGCTCATTTTACGAAGAGTAAAAGAGAGAAAATCTTTAACCCCTATTCTGGCTCATATCTGAAATTAGTTAAATGTATTAACTAATTTCAGATATGATCAGGCTTAGCAAGCCCGATCGCGCTTAAACAATGCAAATTACGATTCTGACCGCTGGCTCCCGTGGAGATAGTCAACCTTTGATTGTTTTGGGGATGGGTCTACAACAAGCTGGATATAGCGAGGAAGTCTATGATTAGCGATTTGGTCTTTCAGCCTGCTCACCAATTGGCTCAGATGATTCGCGATCGCCAAGTCTCGGCCATAGAAGTGCTGGAAGCTCACTTGGCGCAAATTGCCAAGCATAACTCGAAGCTGAATGCAATCTGTATCCTTGATGAAGACAATGCCCGCACCAGAGCTAAACAGGCGGATCAGGCTTTAGAGAACGGTGAAATCTGGGGAGCTTTACATGGGGTTCCAATCACGATCAAGGATATTTTTGAAACCGCAGGACTTCGCACCACAGCAGGGTATATTCCCCTCAAAGATTACATTCCACAGCAAGATGCAACGGCTGTTTCCAGACTGCGCTCAGCCGGAGCTGTCATTATCGGCAAAACCAACCTAGCAGAACTGGCGGGGGATTTCCAAAGTACCAATTCGCTGTTTCCACGGGTGAATAATCCCTGGAATTTAGATTACACTGCCGGGGGCAGTTCGGGTGGCAGCGCAGCGGCCGTGGCAGCCGGGCTTTCAGCGTTGGATATTGGCAATGATATTGCGGGTTCTGTACGCCAACCGGCTCATTTTTGCGGTGTGTATGGCTTAAAGCCCACCGATCGCCGGATCTCCACAGCCGGAATGATTCCAGAAGTACCAGGCATGCCCTACTGTCTGCGGCAGATGATCACGGTTGGTTGTTTTGGGCGATCGCTGACCGACCTCAAACTCTGCTTTTCGCTAATTGCGGGGGCTGATCCGCGTCGTCCTGATGTGCCACCGATTCCTTTGGATCAAGCTTCTGGCAAATCTTTATCAGAGCTGAAAATTGCTTGGACTGAGGAATGGGCAGAGGTGCCCGTGGCGGCTGAAATTCGGGTTGCGCTGCAAACAACTGTCCAAACCCTTGCCCAAGCAGGCGCTCAGGTAGAACACTGGCTGCCCCAAGGGTTTGACCTAGCGTCAGCCTGGACACTCTATGGACGAGTCGCTGCCTACGTTAACAGGTACGCTCAACCCGTTGACCGCTATAACCTCCGCCGTAGCCTGACCTTACTCTGGCGCACGGCCACCCAAGGCGACAGGCAACTGCGGGCGATCGGCAATTTCAGTCGGTTTCTGCCGGAACTGCTGAATCCTAGCCTCAAGGGCTATTTTGAAGCCCTGATGGAACGCGATCGGTTCACGGCCCAACTAGATCAAGCCCTAGAACCGTGGGATGTCTGGCTGACCCCTGTGGCCGCCACGCCAGCCTTTAGCCATCGTCCAGCCTGGAGTGCGGTTGAGATTGATGGCAGAGCCTATCCGCATGCGGTAGCTAATGGCGCTTACACGATTCCCTTTAACCTGAGTGGACACCCGGCTGTTGTGATTCCAATTGGGCAGACGCAAAATCGCTTACCGATTGGGCTGCAAATTATTGGTAAGCGGTGGCGAGAAATGGAATTGCTGGCGATCGCTGAAACACTTGACAGGGCGATCGGGGCTTTCCGGCAGCCAACTGGCTATTGAGTATTGACACCACTTAACCTAAAGTTCCATAAGGGTTGATTCCGACCCCTGTGAGTTCTTGTTTTTTATTTAGGAAATTTTTGTAGTCTCTATGCGATCGCTGATTTTAACCCTGGCTCTCACCTGTATTGCGGCTCCTGCTGCTGCTCTCACCTGCGAGGAAAGTTTTCAAAAAAAGGGAGATTTTTTTAACGGTTCTGCCTTTGCGGCGCGAGTGGAATTAGCAGGAGTCTCGATTGAAAAAGCCTTCTCCCAACTGCGACCGATTTTGGCCCGTGACGGCATCAGAACCCTCAGCACCGATCTGACCACTGGCGAAATGAAAGCCGAGAATCCGGCAACGCCCTTTCAGCGAGCCTTGCCGATCGATGTCTATGGCTCAACGGAAAACGATCTGACTACGATTGAAATGGTTTTTACCCTGCCAGGGGGCGTTGGTGCCAAGCGGGAAACAGTTAAGAAACACCTCTGCGCGGCGCTCAATCAATTGCGGCCGGCTGGCACCGTCACTGCGACCGCCCCAGCCCCAACCGATACAACACCGATCGCAATTGATGCCAGCGATTTAGCGGCCCAAGTCAAAGAGTCGGCGGATAATCCAGCTCGAATTCGCTTGAATTTTATTGGCAAAACTTTTCGGGTCAGTGGCAAAGTGATCAAAATTGCTGAGGGTAATGGTTCCTACGCCGTCTCGTTTGAAGGCAACCCCGCTGGCAGCGCTGCCAATCCAAACCAAATTGCGGTGACGTGCTCAATGGGCAAAAATCAAGACGCGACTGTGGCAGCGCTGCAAGCCAATCAGCGGGCGACTTTATTGGGTCGCTTCCAGCGCTTTAACAATGAAACGAATGCGATTATCCTCGAAAGCTGCACAGGCGGCTGAGTTAAGGATTCTAAAGCAGCTAATTGCCTCGACCTAATCTGCGCTCTAGGTAACGGGCCAGCAGCGACAAGGGGTAGCATAGCCCCAAGTAAAATAAGCCACCAAAAACGTAAACAAACAGTTTGGCGTTAGGGTCAAGCAAGACATTGGCAAAGGCGTTGGTTTGCTGTTGCAGTTCAATTACTCCCAGGGTTGAAAGCAAAGCGCTGTCTTGAATTAGGGTAATAAAATAATTGGTAAATGGCGGAATGATCAGCCGTACCGCCTGCGGTAAGACAATCCGACCTAAGGTTTGTTTGTTATCCATGCCCAGCCCAACGGCGGCCTCGGTTTGTCCTTTCGGAATTGACTCAATCCCAGCTCGGAAGACCTCGGTCAAATACGCGCCGTAGTTAAAGCTGAGTCCAATTACGCCGTAAAAAATAAAGTTAAATCCGGCCGTGATCAGGCTGTTGTTTTGCAGCACCGTCATGACTTGAAAAGCGATCGCCCGTGGGTCAACGCCCAGATTTGACATCAGGCTACCAATCCCAAACCCCCAGAGCAAAAGTTGCACCAGGGTCGGCGTGCCGCGAATGACTTCTACATACACCGTGGCTAGCCAGTAAACGGGCGGAAACTTAGACAGCCGCCCCCAAACCCCCAAACCGCCCATGCAAATCGCCAGGATCATGCTGACGGCTGAAATCATCAGCGTGGTAATTGTGGCCTGGAACAGCAGCGGCCCGTAAAGAACAATCAAACGTCGAAAGTAAAACAGGTAGTAAGCAAAGGCAATTGCCGCGATCGCCACCACAACGTAAAAGCCATAGTCTAGCCAGCGCAGCCAGCGCCGCTCTTCAGTTCCATTTCCAGTCCCGTTGAATACTGTTGCCACAGACTTCTCCTTGCGAGAGCATAACCGCTATTGTAGGTAGATTTTCCCGTTGTCAGTTGTCAATCAGGCGACTCTGGTTAGACTAATTGATACAATTTCAATTAATTTTTGATACGGTGCGATCGCTCTAGGTCAAGTTGACACAAAGAAACTCAACATTTACTTTCCAATCCATCAAGAGGTTAGAGAAGTGCCAATATCTTCACTCCACAGCGATCGATTTTTGAGGATAAAATCCTGCATTAACTGAAAGCAAGTTTCATCATCTAATACTTCAACTTTTACACCCCTCTCTTGAAGCAGTGCTTCATCACCCAGAAAAGTTTTGTTTTCGCCAACCACAACATGCCGAATTTTGTAAAGCAATATCGCGCCTGTACACATGCTGCATGGAGAGAGAGTTGTGTAGATTATTACATCCTCATAAAAGGAGGCGGGTTGACGACCAACACTTTCAAGCGCATCCATCTCAGCATGAAGAATGGCGCTCCCTTTTTGAACTCTTCTGTTATGTCCACGCCCAACGATTTGATTATCTTTGACTAACACCGAACCAATCGGTATTCCTCCCTCTTCAAGACTTTTCTTTGCCTCAAAAATTGCTTCGAGCATAAAATTATCCATTGAACTTCCTTGCCTGTTTAGGATGATTGCCACCTGTGATTCTCTTGGAAAAATTGTCAATCTAACCCCTTAAAAACAAGTTCAGTCAGGGGTTGACCTACTCTAAGCGCTGGAGATGTTTGATCACCTCTGGATTGTAAAGACGCAGATAGTTC
This sequence comes from Aphanocapsa sp. GSE-SYN-MK-11-07L, assembly GCA_019359715.1. GTDB lineage: Bacteria > Cyanobacteriota > Cyanobacteriia > Thermosynechococcales > Thermosynechococcaceae > JAHHGS01. The sequence goes on from JAHHGS010000079.1 coordinate 24,947, forward strand.
CAATAGTTTTGCAGCACTTGTTTGACGTAATTTTGTGTTTCCGGGAAGGGAATCGATTCGACGAAGGCATCCAAATCATTGGTGCTGTAGCGTTTGAGCCAGTCATCTAGATTGCCGGGGCCAGCATTGTAGCTGGCTAACGCCATTAACGTGTTGTCTTGGTAGATTTTGTGGGTGTAGTCAAAATACCAGGTGCCAAGCTTCACGTTATCTTCTACTTGCTCTAAATTGTAGGTGCTGAGGTTTAACTGCTGGGCAATCCAACTGCCAGTGTCTGGCATAACCTGCATTAGCCCGATCGCCCCCGCCACAGAGCGAATTTTGGGCTGAAACCGCGACTCTTGACGAATCAGCGACATTACCAGCAGCGGGTTGAGCTGGCGCTGAGCTGACCATTGGTTGACCGTCTGCCAGTGAGGGATTGGATACAAGCTGTACCAATAGGCAGGCTGTTGCTGCCATTGCTCGAATTGCGGGCGGTTAGCCGGATCATCCTGCGATCGCTGGCGCAGGTTCTCCAGCATAAAAATCCCGTCTAAGTAATCGCTCACCCCTAACCGCAGCAGTCCATCGGTCTGCTGCTCAGCTAGGCTGGGCTGGACACGATTCTGAAATTCCCACTGCCAGCGCTCCCAAGCCGCTTGATTTTGGCCCAGCCGATAGAGGGCCTGCACAGTAGGCGAACCAGCCGCCAAGGGCAACCGCTGCACGTTGGCACTGAGGCTGGGCTGCAAGCTGCGAATGCTGCTGAAGTCTCCGACTGGCCACCCCGACAGGGCAGCGGCTCGCCAAGCATAGTAAGACTGGGGGTATTTTTGCCACAGCAGTTGAAACGCTTCCTTTTGGCGCTGCGGTTGATTGAGCTGCTCGGCCCATTTGCCGGCCCAAAAAACTGCTTGAGGGACTAAGTCACTGTGGGGGTGGTGTTGGGGAATCTTGATCGCAATTTGGCGGGCTTGATCGAGTTGCCCTTGTGATGCTTGCTGTTGCGCCGATCGCCAATCCAGTTGAGCCGCCGCCTCGGTTTGGCGATACTGAGTCAAAATCGTTTGGCGGGTTTGCGCAGCCGCCGCCCGATTTCCTTGTTTGTCGAGAATTTCAATTTTGTCGAGCAGGGCTTCCGCCGCTCGTTCTGGTAAGTTGAGGCGATCGCTGGCTTGGACGGACTGCTCTAAGTAAGCCAAAGCCGCTGCCGAATCGGAGCTGAGCCGAGCCAGCCGCAGCCAGGCCAGCGGCGTTTCAGGCGTGTTAGGAAACTGCTGCGCCATCCGCTGATAGAGAGGAATCGCGGCATCGGCTTTGCCCCCTAGCTGTAGCCCACGGGCGGCGCGGTAGGCATTCAGGGCGGTGTAGGGGGCGCGGGCGTAAGCCTGACTCGCTTTCAAATAGCCTAGTTTTTCCCAATAGGCAAAGCCGATCGCCTGCCAATCTGCTGGCTTCAACTGCTGAGCATAATTCTTCGTCAGCCGATCCAACACGGTTGTAATCTCTGGCAGATAAAGCCCGTGGCGGGCCAACAGCAACAATAACGTTGGTTGGTTTGGGTTTTGCTGAAGCCGTGCTTGCGCCACCTCAACCGCCCTCGGATGGGCCGGAAACTTGGCAATTAATTGATCCCAGTTCTGGGGCTGGCTTTTACCGAGGGCATAGAGGGCTTGGGCTGCTTCTGGCTGGTCTGGAAACCGTTTGAGAATAGCTTGCCAAGTCGCGATCGCCTGCTCTGGTTTGCCTGCTAACTCGTAAGCCTGGGCCTGCGTGACCAAAATTGGCCCGGCCATGATTGGATCAGCCTGCTCTAGCCCCTCTAACCACTTGAGGGCTGGCTGAGGCTGCTGAGGCAAGAGGTCAACCGCCAGCAAGTACCGCGCCTGAGCTTGGTCTGGAGATCGGCCAGCTTGAGCCAGAGCCGTTAAGCGGGGCGATCGCTCGATCGGCGTTTGCAGCACCAACTCTGCTATTTCACCTTTGGATTTGGGCTGAGAGTCTAGCATCTTCCAGCCATACCAGCCCAGCCCGATCGCCAAGACCGTACCTACGCCAAGGCTAATTAGGGCGATCGAGGTTGACTTACTTCCAGCCCTAAATTTCCTCATCTCGCCTCTAATTTAGATGAATGCTTCTATTTTCCCCATAAGTTGCTTGAAGTCAGACCCATCAACTTATGCAAAAAAAACAACTGTGTAAATGGCTGATTCAGGACGCTCCCTATTTTTTTGTCAGCCTGCGATCGCTATGCTAAAGGTGCCAGCTTATCGTTTACGGTGACATGTCCATCAACAAAGCTGAACTGATTCAACGAGCTGCTACACAAAGCGGCCTCAATCCTCATACAGTAGGGCTGGCATTTGATGCCGTGCTTGATCAAATCTATGCCTCCCTTAAGCAAGGTGAAAGCGTCTCGCTAAGAGATTTTGGCACATTCTATATCCGGGCCGAACGAGATGGCAGCGCGTTTAAATTTAATCCTTCCCAACGCCTACGTAAACTACTGGGCTGGTCTTCCACATACAAAGGCGAAACATAGCGATACAGTCGATTTTCTGCGATTTCAGAAGATTTTGCCATTTCAGATGCTGGCTCATCGAATCAGGGTTTACGGCGTTTCCCCCAGAAGCAAATGCGGCAAGTTGTTAATGATTGGCTGATGGCGATCGCCTAGCAACCTTGGCTTGGGTGATCTAGGGAAAGCCCAGACCACCCAAAAATGAGGCCAATTGCTTAGCTGTTGGAATCGGCAGGTTTAAAGTTGAGGGCAACGGAGTTCATGCAGTAGCGTTGACCTGTGGGTGGGGGGCCATCGTTGAAAACGTGCCCTAAATGAGCATCGCAATTGGCGCAGAGCACCTCTGTGCGGCGCATTAATAGGCTGTTGTCTTCCTTCAAGATGACATTTTTGGTATTCATCGGATCCCAAAAGCTTGGCCAACCCGTGCCAGAGTCGAACTTACTGTCGGAAGAGAAAAGTTCAGTCCCACAGCAAACACAGTAATACATACCAGCGGCTTTGTTATTATTGTATTCGCCGGTAAATGCCCGCTCTGTGCCATGTTTGCGAGTGACGGCAAATTGTTCCGGGGTGAGCTGTTCTTTCCACTCGGCTTCGGTTTTTTGAACTTTTTCAGTCATGGTTTTAGCAATAAGAGTTTAGCCTTCACCTTCTTATTGTAGAAACGGCTGGTCTAATTTGCAGTCAGAAGCTTCAATTCTCTACTGTTAGTAAGGTATTGTGCCTTTAACAGGAAAGACCTTAAGCAATTTGCAGCGTACTGGGTTGAGGGATGCATTCACCCTCTGCTTGCCATGCCTCTAAATACATTTCAATTACTTCTTCTCCATGACGGATTGCTTCTTCACGAGATATACCGTGAGTGCAAGGCATAACAACACGATCAGCAAATTCGGGAATAGTGACCAAGAAGAGCTGATCTTCAATCGACCATTGGATAATCATGCTATATCGGCTCATAAATCATTGATCCTCCCTTAAATTATCTAGTTCAGCTAATAGCTGAGCTAATTGCTTTTCTAAATAGCGCGGTACATCATCTCCGTCTTTGCCTGAAATTGTCAGTGTTTTTTTAAGCAAAGAGTGCTGCCAGCATTCATGGCTACCCTTACCACGCTTGGGTAAATAAACAAATCCTTCGCGGGTAATTTGAGCCTTCAACTCTCGAATTTTCCGGGGCATAGATTTGATTAACCATCCATCCTATTTTCACATTTCATCTAAGTAGGTAGGCGAGATTATTTTTCAGATGAGCTTTGACCCAGTAAGGTTTGCAGCCTTCAGCATCTTAAATTTAATTAAGCCCACCTACTTAGCTGATGATTTGATGTCCGATGCAGCACATACTTTTGACATTTCTAGAAAGCTTTTAGACAGAGGGGTGGGCTGAGATTGCGCCTCTGACTAGAATAACCGTGCACTTGCTATGACGGGCGATCGCCTCTGGAATATTGCCTTTGATTGCATGTTGGAGCAGGCTTTCCCGGCTGGCTCCTAGCACAATCACATCATCTTGCTCAGAGTCGGCCAGATTAATCACCGCTTCGGCGACAGACTTAGAGCGGAGGCTGACGCTGCTGACGGCATCGGCAAAGGTTTGTTTAAGCTGGTCTAAGTCTTGGTTTAAGACCGCTGTATCGGGCGCACTTTGCCCAGGATTAAATACCTGACAAAGGCGAATTTGCGGGGATGGGCTAATCGCTGTTAGGGCGGGTAAAAGCTGAATCGCCCGCTGAGCATTTGGCCCACCCGCGATCGGCACCAACCAGCGATCGAATTGGGGTTTGTCCTCAAACTGAGCCAGCTTCACCAACAGCACCTCGCACTCAGCCTGGTGAATGATTGTATCAACCACATTGCCAAAAATCCTGCCGCTGGTTGAGGTTTTGCCTTCCCAGCCCATTAGCAGGCGATCAATATGGCGCTCTTTCAGCGTATCTAGAATTGCCTGAGCCACATCTTGGGCTGCCCTGGCTTGGGTATGGACGGGGACACCGGCTGCTTTGCCAATCCGTTCTGCCTGTTTGAGCAAGCGGCAACTAGCAGTGGTGCGAACAGGCGTGCGGGCGGGGTCGCTGTGGCGGGGAACCAGGATCACTTGCAGGCACTCCACCTCTAGCTCTTGGTGACGGGCGATCGCCACAGCCAGCTCAAGCAGGACATCGACTGTTTCTGGGTTAGCTAGGGGCACCAATAGCCGCCCTCTGCCAGTCGCCGGGGCACGGGTTTGATAGACCAAATACGAATTGGAGCGAGAACGAAATTGTCCGCGATCGCCGCCTAGCTCTGAGGCTTCCACCCGAATAATATCGCTGCGGGTAATAATGCCCACTAATTTGCGTCCTTCCAGCACCGGCAAGCGGCTAAGCCGATAGCGGTTGAGCAAATATAGGACATCGGTGAGGGAATCTGTTGGCTTCACAGTCACCAGCCAAGCCGTCATAATCGCACTGACCGGGCTGTCCCCTGGCAACTGCCGCTGAGTCATTGCTTGCAAATCGCTTTGGGTAACAATTCCGACCAGCTTGTTGCCCTCCAAAATTGGAAAACCGCGATGGTGAGACTGAGAGAAAGCTAAAATCACCTGGTCGAGGGACATATTGCTGTTGAGCGTTTCAACTTGCGATTGCATCACCTGAGCGGCGCTGAGGCCAGCTAACCGACCGTCTGTGGTTGGGGCCGCCTCCAAATAAATGCCGTTCAATTCCAGCATTTTGTCGTAAAAAGAACCGGGAAACAGCCGCTCTGAGACTAAGTAAGCGCTCACCGAGACGATCATTAAGGGCAGCACCAAGTTGAAGTCGCGGGTAATCTCAAACACCATCACAATTGAGGTAATCGGCGCTTTTGATGTCCCAGCCATAAACGCGCCCATGCCAACTCGTGCAAAGGTAGTCGGCAGACCAAGCCCCAAGAAATCGGCTTGCAAAGACCCTAAACAACTGCCTAAAGATGCCCCCAGAATTAAAGTCGGCACCAACAATCCGCCCGGCGCGCCTGAACCATAAGCAATGATAATCAAGGCAAATTGAATTACAAAGGCGATCGCGGCTTGATGCCAATGGGCCTGCCCAGACAGCAATAGCTCCTTTAAGCCCGCCACATTTTGGAAAAAGCTAGGCAAGAGAGCAACGATCAGACCTGAGACGACACCCGCCAAAGCCATCCGCCAGGGCAAGTTGACCCGGATATAGCGACGATTCAGCTTCAGTCCAGCCAAAATTCCTTGATTGAACAAGGCTCCCAAGGCCCCAGCCAAAAGCCCAAGTACGATGCACAGCGGAATTTCTTGAACCGTAAATCCAGTTGGGACTTTAAGCGCATCCAGGTTGACATCTAAACTGTTACCCCCCAGCAGTCGAGAAACGCTACTGCCAATAAACGATGCCAAAATGGCCGTGCCTAAGGTGCCCCCAGAAACATCTTGCATTAACTCTTCGGCAACAAATAACACCCCAGCGATCGGGGCGTTAAAGGCGGCTGCCAAGCCCGCTCCGGCTCCAGCGGCAATCAACTGGCGGCGATGTTCGGGTGAAGTTGGCAACCAGTGGCTCAACTGGGAAGCCAGAGCAGATCCGACCTGGACAGTTGGCCCTTCTCGTCCCAAGGCCAAACCAGAGCCGAGAGCTAAAACAGCGCTGATCAGCTTCACCAGCGCCGTCCGCAGATTCAAGGGCAGAGGGACTCGTGCCAGTACGGCTTTGACCTGGGACATCCCGCTCCCAGAAGCTTCCGGAGCCTCTGCCTGAATCAGCCAGCCCGATAGCAGCGCCCCGACAAAGCCAACTGCTGGTAAAACCAGCCAGGGCGACCATTGATTGGCTAGAGCAACTCTTAACCCGCCCAGCCAATCTACTCCTTGCGCCATCCAGCCTGCGGCTAGGGCAGAAACAAGCCCAATCAGGCAGGCCTCAAACACCGCAACTTGCCCTGGCTGGAGCCAGCGACTGAAGCGTCGCATTACGGAGGTTGGCCGCATAGAAGTTTAAACCTGAGGCAGCAACACTACTTGCAGTCTTCTGAATTATCGCCTGCTAGCTGCACAAATAGAGTAATTGAAACTTTCACTAGGGCAAAATCACAAAACTGTTGCAATGTTTAGGTTGAAATAGACGAAAATCTCTCTGGTCAAGGGTAAGAACTTGAGTGCTGCCATAACGTTCAGCGATCGCCATCACACTCGCATCAACAAAATCGATTCGGCTGTCAGCATAGGTTTGCAGAATCTCAGCAACGCGATCAATATCTGCATCAATCAGGGCTATCAAACGAAATCGGCTTTTAGACAACCCTCTCAAAAAAGCAGCCACTGTTTTTATACCCGCATCTCTACCAACTAAATAGGCAACTTCAGCTAGAACTGTCTGGGGAAGATAGATGAAAGATTGCTGGGTGTAAATGGGCACGACATCCAAATGTCTGGCATCAGTCTGATTTAAAAGGGCGACCACAAAGCTTGTATCAGCAACGGCTACTTCCATGCCCACCCTGATGGCGTAATTTCTTGCTGCAAGATTGTTTCTGCTTGGGTTGCTAATTCTGACGAACCAGCAAATAAACCAATTAAAGGATCAGCTTCAAGAGTTGAAGGGGCTGATTCTGAGACTTTTTGAGCCTTCAAGTAGGTGACGATCGCCTCTGTTAACAAGGCGCTGACGGATTGCTCCCTTTTTTGAGCTAAATCCATCAATTGCTCAAGAAGTTGCGGGTCGGGTGTCCAATTAAGTGCAGAAGTTGACATACATTTTCCTGCTGAAGCTGGCTTTGAAGTGAACCAGAATTTACCAGACGTTACTTATTTTGAATTTAATAAGCAAAATCTATTGTAGCCTTGTTACCTCAATCACACAGGTAACGGTAGCTCTAGGATTTTTATGATCAGATTCGCTCCAAGCCCGATCGCCGTCAGCTTAACCAGTAACTGATTTGACATAGCTGGCAATTTTGTGAAAGGCGGGTAAGGCGGCGCGGCAAAAGCCTGGAAAGCTGAGAAAACCATGCACCATGCCCGGATAGTCAACTAACATCACGGAAGTTCCGGCTGCCTGTAGACGCTGAGCATACATCTGGGCTTGGTCATGGAGCAGATCATATTCACAGGTGATAATCAGTGCGGGCGGCAGACGGCTTACATCTGCGGCTAGCAACGGCGAGAAGTAGGGCTGGGGGATATCGGCTGGATTGCGGGCATAGTGCTGGATAAAACACTGCATTCTGTCTTTGGTCAAAACTGGCGCACTCCCATACTGGTCAACCGAGGGCTGATCCAGTTTGCCGCTAGTGACTGGGTAAATCAAAATTTGGTGGGCAATCGCCACCTGTTCCTGATCGCGTGCCATTAAGCAGACCGCAGTTGCTAAGTTACCGCCAGCGCTATCGCCCATTACCATCAGCTTGGTTGGGTCGGCTCTCAAGTCAGCGGCATTCTCGACAGCCCAAAGCAGAGCGTCGTAGCAATCTTCTAAAGCAATTGGATATTTGCTGAATGGGGCAAGTCGGTAGTTGACGGCTAAAACGATCGCCGTTGTGTCTCTGGCTATTCGACGGCACATGCGATCGTGGGTTTGCAAGTTTCCGTACACCCAACCGCCGCCATGAAAAAACAAAATCAGAGGCAGATGAGTTTGATCAGAAGGATAGTAGAGCCGAATTGGAATATTGCCATGCCGGCCGTTAATCGTTTGCTGCTCAACTTCAGCCAGAGCAATTTGTTTACCAGCCAATATGCGCTCCAGCAGCGGAGGAATCGGTTTTTCAGAGATTGCGCGCAGTTCCTCCAGACTCATTTTTTCTAAGGGTTTAAAGAAACTCAATATTTTGTCGAGTAGCTGAATTTTCCAATCTAGCCGGAAGGAGTTTTTCATGATCTCTGCTACTCATCAAAGTGAATACTCTTTGGCATATTTTATATTTGATGCCGATCGGCGACTGCTCTGGCAAGACCCCTCAAAACTTAACGTATTGAGGACTGGGGATGATTTTGGACTGGCCTATAATATTTGGCGAAAGCGGCTTAGAGAAGACTCAACGTGTGGAAGCAACTGAGAAAGAGAGATTCAACCCGATCGCTGGCGATCGCGCTATTTATTTTAGTCAGCCTAGTCGTGGTGAGCTTTGGGGCCCTCCAAAGTTCAGCCCGCTCAGCCGATTGGCTGGCTCAAAATCAACCCCGCTGGCAAACCGCCTGGGCTAACCCCACCAACTACGGCGATCGGTTTGCCAAGGATGTCTATGGGCAAACTGTCTCGAATGCGCCAATTGTCGTGCTTCACGAAACGGTTGCCTCTGCCAGCAGCACGATTCGGTTTTTTCAAACCCCACACCCGAACGAAGACGAGCAAGCTAGCTACCACGCCCTGGTTCAGCGAGATGGCACAATTGTCTATCTGGTGCCGTTCGAGAAACGGGCGTTTGGCGCTGGCAACTCTGTTTTTGTCAGCGCTCAAGGCTACGAAGCCGTCAAAACTCATCCCAAATATTCAGCCTCTGTGAATAACTTTGCGGTTCACTTTTCTTTTGAGACGCCACCCGATGGCAATAACAACGGCAATGCCCACAGTGGTTATACGGCGGCTCAATATCGTTCGATTGCTTGGTTAGTCGCTTACACTCGCGTCCCCGATAGTCGAATTACGACGCATAAATTGGTCGATCGCTCTGGTACGCGTAAAGATCCGCGCAGTTTTAACATCAACCAGTTTTGGCGTGAACTCCACCGCTATCAGCGGTCTGCCAGGCTTCAGCCCAGTTCCTCCCGGCTGGCGAGCGACTTAAAGACGCCGATTACTGATCGTCCATCTTTTTCAGTAGGTTCTGAATCATCGCCTGGTCTTCGCGATCTGGGTCACTCAGCAGATAGCGATTCAGGTCTTGACGGGCTTCATTCCAGCAGCCCAAATGGTAGAACAGAACGCCGCGATCGCGCAGTTCCATCAGCGCCTCAGGCGTAACCAGCAGAATCCGCTCTACAACCGCCAAGCACTTGCCAATTTCACCTTGATTCAGGTAAATCTGCTTTAGGTTCGTCAGCATTCTGACCAAAAATTGGCGAGGGTTAATTGGGTTAAAAAACCGCGGCTCAAGCTTTACCTCAGCCCCATAGAGCTCATAGAGCTGCTGCAATCGTGCTTGACAGTCTTGCTCAAACAAAATTTCGCCCCGCTCAAAGCAGTCAACGTAGATGCCGATTTCCTCTAGGTCAGGACGAATTAGAAAATGCCCTGGAAAGCCGACTCCAATCATCGGAAAGTCCAACCGCTGGGCAATTTCCAAGTAAATAAGCGAGAGCGTGATTGGAATGCCTGTTCGTCGATTAAGGACATCATTTAAGAAGCTATTGCGCGGGTCGTAGTAGTCTTGGCTGTTGCCGCTAAAACCTAACTCCTCGTATAAGAGACGATTGATCGCTTGGATAATTTTTAAGGGATAGCGATCGCTGGGCAGTTGGACTTGTGCAGCCATCTGATCCAGCATTGTGAGATAACTGGCGACTTCTAATTGCGGATACTCTTCTTGGGCAATGTACAACGCCGCCTCGGCCAGATTAATCACGTCAGGCTGCAAGGCTTGATAAAAGTGCAAGCGGGCTAGAGATAACTCCATACCACCCCCTATTGAACAGTACCATCGGGCATGGTGACTCCTCGCAGCGTGGCCCCCATTAGCTCAGCCTTATACAAATTAGCTTGATAAAGATTTGCCCGCTGCATATTCGCTTTTTTTAGATTCGCTTCGCTTAAATCGGCTCCTGCTAAATTGGCTTCGATCAGGTTAGCCCCTTCTAAACAGGCTCGGTGCAGGGCAGCCCCTTGCAAATTGGCCAACATGAGATTGGCTTGGAGCAGGTCGGCTGTATTCAGCTTTGCTCCCGCTAGTTTTGCCTCCGACAAGTTAACCCGCCGCATAATGCCGCCAGTCATGTTGGCTTCCCGTAAATCGGCGCCAGACAAATTAGAGCGGTACAAATCGGCTCCTTCTAAATTTCCTCCCTGTAAACAAGCTCCCTGGAGATTGGCCTCAATTAAGTCGGCCATAAAGAAGTTAATGTTTTTCAAATGACTGTTGCGGAGGTAAGCCCCCCGCAAATCCGTATTGCTCAGATTAGCAGCTTCTAAATTAGCCCCAGAAAAGTCAACTACCCGTAAGTCTGTCCCGCTTAGGTCAGCTCCCCCCAAGTCAGGCAAAATGTCTGGATTGTTCTCACGCCAGTTATTCCAGGCTTGAACGCCTTGCTTGAGAAGCTTCAGATGCTCTAAATTTGCCATCCTTACGATCCGCTCAGTTGAGTCATTATTAATTGGGGTTCGGAGCAAAATCATCACCATTCAGAATCAATAGACTCAAAGCAAACGAATTCTGGCTTGCATCGTCATGAATGGGGCTATGAACGGAGATTGAGAATTTGTTGCTCTGGCACCACCGTGACCGCTGCAACCTGCTGGCGGGCGATCGCCATTGTCTCGATAAACACGCCGACTAACCCAGCCATGAGTTCATCGGGAATTTGCTGTACAACGTCTACCCCCAGTACGTCCCCCAAATATTCCAGAGCTGAAAAGGCTCGCCGCAGCGGCGCTTCCCCGACCGTAATTTCTTGCAGGCGCTCTAAGTAGGTGATGCGAGCTTGAAACGCCCGTTTGCGATCGCTGGTTGTGGCTGGCACCAAAAATTGAACCTTACCCACCGCATATACAGAGGTACAGCCCGTATCAAACATGCCACCGACGGCTGCCCCTGGGCCGACGAATTCACAGTGAAACGCTTTCCGCAAGATCAGCCCCGTTCCAGGTAAATTGGCGATGGACAAGAGCTGTCCACTCTGGAGCATCTGCAAGGGTTGATGATTTGCTTTTTGCACTAAGCCTTTTGACTGGGTGTCCTGATGACCAGCCGACTGAGAATTCACTTCTCCCACGGGTTGCATAACTTTAATCCTAATCAGGAGCAATAAAACAATAATTAGCGACAAACTCTGGTCAGACCTGGCGATCACTGCTTAAATAGCCAGCACTCTCACCAAACTTAAAGGTAAAGTCTGAAACAACGTACCCAAACTGTCAAAGAATCACACTGCCAATAGGAATTGGTACCGAAACGCTTGCTTAGACTTTTATCTTGAGTCTCTATATAAAGTAGAACATTTTTGGCTAGATTCCGCCTCCGTAAAACTACGGGAGGACTGAGGTGAAAGGCAGAAGGCTAAGGACAGGAGACTAAGGGCAGAGGGAGTTAATTCCATTCTAGTCTGCTTGATTCTGCCTTTTCCTAAGCTACTTTCTCACCGCTGAGGATAAAAATTGGATCAACTGCGGCAAAAATTTGGTGTCTACCGCGGGTTTCGAGCCGGTTAATCACTGACTGGACAACTTCAACATTGCGGACTTGCAGTTCAGCAAAGGTTTCGGAAATGGCATAAAGATTTTCGAGGCTAACCGCAGTTGCGACAAGCCGCCCCTGGGGACGCAGCTTTTGCCAAACGGCCTGCAAAATAGCTCGAATTGGCCTGCCACCTTCAATGCAAACCCGATCGGGAGCTTGGCTGAGGGCGGCCAGACACTCTGGCGCACTCCCTTGGATCACCTCAACGTTCGCAACGGCAAAGCGATCGCAGTTGCGCTGAATCAAACTGGCTACCTCTTCATCTCGCTCAACGGCATAAATTTTTCCCTGGGGACAAAGTAAGCCGGTTTCAACTGGAATGGTGCCTGTGCCAGCGCCAATATCCCACAGTACAGTATCCGCCTGAAGCCGGAGGTGAGAAATCAGCAGCAGCCGGGTTTCTCGCTTGGTCATTGGGATGCCCGGTAGCCGCTCAAACAGTTGATCGGGAATCCCAGGGGTAATATAGGGCCAGAGTTCGCTAGACATTGCACGATGTTATCCCAAATCAATCAGCTCACCGCTGATTTTGCCCTCTAGATTCAGAAACTTGATTCTCAAACCGAATGAGCGTTGCCTTTTACATTGTCATAGAGCGATCGATAGAAGCGGTTGATCCCTTTGTCAACGGCAAGGCCCTTGGCCACTGCGATCAGCTTGATCAGCTCGCCGAAATGGCCGGTGTACCACCCCTAATGGATTTTTGCAGCGGCGATCCAGAAGAAATCGCTGAATTTTTAGAGCAGGAAGGGCTGGCAACTGACGAAGAAATTCCGGCTGAAGAGTGGTTCGCAGCCGAGGCCGGTCTGACAACGGTGCGTGGTTTGCTCTCAGCCTTGGCAGCAAATCCAGAAGCGGTTCCTAACCCGGAGGAAATCGCAGATGATTTGCACGAATTTGAAACCGTCTTGCAGCAGTTAATCCAAGCTGGGGTGCGCTGGCACCTGGCAGTGGATTATTAAATTCGATCAAGGCTTGGGTTTAACAAAAACAACCGCCTGCTTCCAAATCACCGTTGGTTGATCGTAATGATCGACCAAGCAAATGCATTGCTCATCTTGCCAGCGCAGCTTGCCCACCAGCAAGTCATTGGTGCTGAGTTTGACTTCAACCTCGGTGTTGTCCTTGATCAGCGTTTGCACCTGTCGAACGCTGGGTAGCGTAATATTTAGTTCAGTTGTCATAGTTAAGTCAGTCCCCTATAGCCCTTTCGCTCAGTGTAGAGCCTTCATTAAGTAAAGCAAAGATGAGTATTGAATTCACGAAGTATCAAGGTTTGGGCAACGACTTTGTATTAATTGACAACCGCGCTCAAGCCGAGCCTGTGCTGACCCCAGAGCGATCGATCCAGTTGTGCGATCGCCATTTTGGGATTGGCGCAGATGGAATTATCTTTTTGCTGCCGAGTACGGGCGACACCGACTACACAATGCGGATCTACAACTCCGATGGCTCGGAGCCAGAAATGTGCGGCAACGGGATTCGCTGTTTGGCTCGCTTTATTGCTGATTTAGAAGGACAGGCAAACGCCACCTATCGGATTCATACCCTAGCTGGGGTAATGAAGCCCCAGTTGACCGCCAATGGTCTAGTGACAGTGGATATGGGTCAACCTCGCCTCCTAGCCAAACAAATCCCGACGACGCTAGCTCAGCCAGAGTTCAAGGTAATTAATCAACCTTTAGAGGTGGCGGGGGAAATCTGGTCAGTCACCTGTGTCAGCATGGGCAATCCCCACTGCATTACGTTTGTTGAGGATCTGGCAGCGATTCCCCTCTCCAGCTTGGGGCCACAGTTTGAGCATCATCCTGCTTTTCCGCAGCGAATTAACACTGAGTTTATTCAGGTGGTTCGCCCCGATTATTTAAAAATGCGAGTTTGGGAACGAGGGGCTGGCGCTACCCTGGCCTGTGGCACGGGAGCCTGTGCCGCTTTGGTGGCAGCGGTGCTCAGCGATCGGGCTCAACCACGAGCAACGGTAGAATTGCCTGGCGGCCCGCTAGAAATTGAATGGGCAGGCTACGATCAACCGGTGTTAATGACCGGGCCAGCCGAGCGGGTGTTTCGAGGCAAAATTGACTCAGCCAGATAGAATGCCGGAGCTAGACTACAGCAATCCAGAACTGAATCAGGTCAAAGCCGGCGATCGGGCAGCCCACGACTGGTATCGGTTTGTGCTGTCCTATCCGCCCCATTTGGTGCAGAGCTATTTGCAAAAGTTTGGGGTTGAGCCAACTCAGCAAGTGCTTGACCCCTTTTGCGGCACTGGCACAACGGTTGTGGAGTGCAAAAAGCTAGGAATTCCCAGCGTTGGCGTTGAAGCCAACCCGATTGCCTGGTTCGCCGGATCAACCAAGCTGGATTGGAGTCCTGACCCAGCCCAACTGATTGCCTCAGCCCACCAAATTGCTGAATTAACTGAACCGCTGTTGAGACAGCATCCCTTGCGCACCCTGCCAGCGGACAGCCAGCAGATTATGCTCAAAAACTCGATTAGTCCTTTACCCCTGCATAAAACTTTGGTGCTGCTGGAGCAAATCGATCGCTTAGCCACCTACCCGAATCATCACCGTCTTGCTTTGGCCAAAGCCGCTGTCAGCGCTAGCAATTTGCGGTTTGGCCCGGAAGTTGGACTAGGCAAACCAAAGCAAGATGCGCCTGTATTGGCGGCCTGGTTGCAAGAAATTAGCGCGATGGCGGAAGATTTACGGCAGCTCCAGCCCCTAAAGTCAACCTCCGCTAAAATTCATCATGCCGACTCTCGGCAGTTACTCCAGGTTTTAGAACCCGCTTCGATTGATGCAATTATCACCTCTCCCCCTTATCCCAACGAAAAAGACTACACCCGCACCACGCGGCTAGAGTCTGTCTTGCTGGGGTTGATTCAAAGCAAAGCTGAACTACGGGCACTCAAGCAGGGGTTGATGCGCTCGAATACCCGCAATGTTTATAAAGCCGACACAGATGACGGATGGGTAGCCAAGCATCCCGAAATTCAACGGCTAGCGGCTGAAATTGAAGCTCGTCGGATTGAACTAGGCAAAACCAGTGGCTTTGAGCGCGTTTATGCTAGAGCCACCCAGCTTTACTTCGGTGGGATGACCAAACACTTGGCTGATTTGCGGCCAATTTTGCGCCCAGGCGCTCAGTTGGCGTACGTCGTGGGCGATCAAGCCTCCTATTTACGGGTGCTGATTCGGACGGGGCAGTTGCTGGCCAGCTTAGCTGAGGCTTTAGGCTATGAGGTAGTTGAGATTGATTTGTTTCGCACCCGTCTGGCAACTGCCAGTCAAGACCAACTCCGAGAAGAAGTGGTTGTGCTGCGCTGGCCAGGTAAAATGCCAATCTGGAAATATCCCTACGCGTAAATTTCGTTTAATGAAGTTATAAATTGAGGCGATCGCTTTTTGAACTATCGTTGATTTTAGATTAAATCAACAAGAAGTTGCTTAACTCTTGACAACTATGAATTTTGTCACTTAATCTCAATAACGGCGATCGCAGACTTTATTGAAAAACAGAGATTTGCTAATCAATATCGTCGCCGCAATATAACTCAAAAAATGATTGGAGTTCTTGATATGTCATTGCTAATTGCCATCATGGCCGCTTTTGCGTTCACAGTTGGAGGTGTTTTTATGAAATACTCCCAGGGACTATCGGTTTTATTGCCAACGATTGCGACCTATGGGCTGTTTTTAATTGGAACTACCTTACAAACTTTTCTGATGCATGGGGCCGATTTAGGAATTACCTACTTGCTAGTGTTAGGTTTAGAAGCTATTTTGGCTAGTCTATTCGGAATATGTATTTTTCATGAGAAACTATCACCTACTAATCTTTCTGGCATATTTCTGGTGGTTGTTGGTGTTGCTTGCCTACGTGCCAATATCAAATAATTTTGATCCAAAGTATATGTTAGAAGTTACTTAAAATCCGTAAAAAGCAATTCTAAATCAGCTGTAAGAAAGAGTTTCCACTGAGCTGTTTTTGACAACTCTGCTGATGTTCACCAATCATCAGGATTGCCATGTTGAATCATCTTGATTTGAAACTGGCATCGCATCAATTTGCTGCCGATGGGCTTGGTATAGAGTCTGGGTTGCGGGCTTGCTGCTCGGTTTTGTAGATATCTTGGGCAGAAAAGCCCTCTCCTTGAGCGCCCACATACCAGAGCGCAGCCGCCGCTTCAGCCCGCGTGACTGGCTTTTTCGGTTGGAGCAGCAGCGTCGAACCAAACAGGCGGCGGATATTCGAGAGGTCGCCATTTTGATGGTCTGCTAATACCGATTGCAATGCTTCTGGCGTAATTCGGTTCGCATCCTTGAATCCCCAGGCTTGGCGAACGCTGTCTACAGTGGCAGTTGGTAAATTTTGGCGCAAATCCACAGGCACTTTCCATTGCAGCAAAGCTTCACGGGTGAGGGGAGCATTGGGCTGAAACGCTTGTTTTGTCGAGTCGCCGGTGAGGGGGCTGGGCAAGTAGCCAGCTTCTGCTAAGCCTTGAATATAAGGAAAATCAGGATCGCGGCTAGGTACGTCTCGAAAAATGGGGGAACTGCTGGGGCTGGCGAGGCGAATCTGCTGAGCTGGGCGATCGCGGTAAATCCGATTATTGGTGGTGACTAGCCAGCGGGCAAATGTCCGTCGATCAATGGTTTGATTTGGGTTAAGCGTACTGCCGCTATTGGTTAATACGCCCAACTGAGCCAAGTCTCGAATATAAGTCTGAAAAGCGGCTGGCGCTTTAGCAACATCTGTAAAGGTTTGGGAGGGGGCAGGGGTTGGCGGGCTGTTAGTTTCAGCAGCAACCGGAGCAGGAGTGCCGGCGGGCAAGACTGGCCCAATAAAATTAGGGTCGCCTGGCTGACCCGGCGGTTGTGCAGGCAAGGCAGAGACCGTTGGCGATCCTGATGGATTAGCCGAGTCAGCGGCCAGAGTGTAGTTGAGGCTAAATTCGGTTGGGCTAGCTGAGGTTGCCGGTAAAATCACCACCACTTGCCGATCAGCTTTGCGGGCAATCAGCAGATCTGCTTGAGCAGGAGCGGCTTGAGGTAAGAGCTGCCACCCTTGGGCTTGAAATTGCTGTCGGTAAAAATCTTTGACTTGAGTAGCTGGCTCGGCAGTTTGCCAGCGAGTTTGCTGCCAAGTTGGTGTTCCCGTTACACCCGCGATCGCCGCCAACTGCGGGTCTTGGATTTGAGTGCTAGCTAGCAGGATGGCATTTTGGTAGCGCAATTCAGCCGGGAAATCGACTGGGGGTTCAACGGTGGGAGAGCCATTGGGAGGATTGCCGCTCCACAGTCCAGCTTCGGGGTCAGCCGAAAAAGCTTGTTGGAGGGCGCCGTTGCCAGCACAGCCCGTTAACATCAGGCTAAAGGCGATCGCCCATCCCGCCCGTTTGACCTCAACCATAGTTAATTGCGTCGTTCTTATACCCTCACTCTAGCGCCCTGGGGTGATTTGCGTCTGGAGGGTTGAGCGGCGAATCGTCCAAAAGGCAAACTGCTGCGTTGGCTCTAGCCGCACCCCCTGTAAGCCTTTGCCAGCAAACACGTAGCTTTTACTCTGCCAGAGCGGAATAAACGGCACCTGCTGCCCCAAAATCGCTTGCAGTTGCTCAAATAACTGCTGCCGCTGGGTCGGGTCGGTTTCCAGCCGCTGCTGGTCGATCAACTGATTCGCCCGATCGCTGTAGAAAAAAGATCCCCAAGACGCACTCGCCCCCGACTGACAGCCAGCAGCGGCTGAACCTTTATCGCAAGCCAAAAAAGGCTCGATGTAGTTATCGGGGTCATAAAAATCGCCGTACCAGTCCAACATGATCAGCGGATAGACGCCTTTGTCTAAATTCTGGTAAGCAGTGGCAGATTCAACGCTATCGAGTTGCACCTGTACGGTATCGCCCCAATCGCGCTCGATCGCTGCTTTAAAGACCATCGCTGCCAGCACATTGCTTGGTACATTTGAGCGATACCAGAGGTTAATCAGCAGGGGCTGGCGGGGCGAATAGCCCGCTTGGGTGAGCAGTTGTCTGGCTTTAGCCACACTACCATCGCCATAGCGGGTGTCGAACACAGGTTGGCTGGCCGCAAAAATAGTCGGGATCAGGCTAAACAGCGGATCAGACTGGCCCTGAAACACCCGATCTTTAAGAATTTGCCGATTGATCATTGCCGCCAAAGCGGCTCTAGCGGCGGGTTGGTTCCAGGGCGGCTGTTGCAAATTAACCGTTAGCAGCGTAATCACATTGCTTGGCCCAGCGATCGCCTGCCATCCTTGCTGCGCTCGCCGCTCCAGCAGCACCCGAATCTGATCCGAGTCCAGGGTCTGGGTGGCAACATCGACAGCCCCTGTCCGAAAGGCATTGAATAAATTTGCCCCGCTGGAAAAAACTTGAATATCGATGCCAGGGTTAGCCGGTTTGGCCCCCCAATACTTTTCAAAGGCCTCCAGTCGCAACGAGTCGGTGCCGGACTGAACCAGTTTGTAGGGGCCAGTGCCCACAAAAATTGCCGGTTGAAACTTGCCCTCGCCAATTTGATACGCTTGGGGCGACACCGCACACAGCCCACTAAAGGCCAGCAGGGAGGGAAAGGCAACAAACGGTTTCTTGAGCCGAATTTGCATCTCGTAGTCGCCAGTCGCTTTGATCGAATCCACTCGTCCCGCTAGCAATGCAGAGGGCTGCCCGCCATTTTGGATAAATCGCTCTAGCGAAAACACCATCGCTTTAGCATCAAACTGGCTGCCATCGTGAAACAGCACTCCCTGGCGGAGCGGAATCCTGTAGGTCAACCCGTCAGCGCTAATCGTCGGTAAGTCCGTCGCTAATTCCGGTTTCAGGGTTGTTGTACCAGGTTTGTAACCGTAGAGCCGATCGCCCAGGTTGTAAAGTAAATTGCCCGGAAACACACCGTAGGCATCAGCCGGATCAAGGGTGCTCACCTTGGCAGTTGTACCCAAAACAATGCGCGGATTAGGCGGCTGCTGGGCCGTCCGGCCGCAGGCGATCGCCAGCAGACAGCACAACGCAACTACACCAAGCAGTTTGCCCCAGTGTGATCGATAGTTTTGGCTCCAATCCAAACTCAAATCAGACTCACAATTAACGAGAGACTAGACTCTATTGCGACGGCGGCAAGGGCGGTAAATCGCCAGAAACTGGAGAAAGCGCCACCGCTGTTCCCCCAATCGGAGCTTCCACACTCTGGCCAAACTGTTCCAAAATTACAACTGGCTCAGACCGATTGGCTTCAATCGCCCGTACCAACACTAAACCATTAGAAATGCGATCGCCCGCCGCCACGGTTCGAGTCACCCGCTCATCAGGAGCCTGAATAATTGCTCTCGGAACCCCGCCCATCTGAGCAATACCTAAAACCTTAACTGCTAAAGCTTGGGTTGGCTGTGGTGGCATCCGCTTAACAGGCTTTCCTGAGCTAGTCCCTATCTTTCCTCCCGGAGCTGATGGAGTCGATAGCGATCCAGATGTTCCAGATGTTGAGCCTTCTTCTGTAGACGCTTTAGGTTTGGGATAAGTCACACTGGAAAAAGGATCCACCCGCCCAGACTTTAATTCTTTCCGACGTACATCAGGGTCAGTGGAGGGAATCAATCCTATTGGGGCCGGAGGAACAGCAGTAGCGATGACTGGCGTAGGAGAAGGTGATAAAGGCAGTGGCTGTGGAACTTGGGTTGCGGTTTGACTATCGTCCCCTATCGTACAACCCACGGCTGTAGCAGCAGCCAAAGCTACAACAATCAAATTTTTCAATCGATTCATAGCACACCTTGATCACTAATCACTCCACCTATGGCTATTCTACAGCAGGTATCCATAACTTCCCGCTATCTGCCTTTCTAATGCATTCTTTGTTTTTCAATCTGCGCAAACTTAACCCTGGTGTAGCCTACGCGATTCACAAGCATGTCCTAAGTTTTATCTCCATTCTGACCATCATGGTTTTTAGGTAAACACTGTTCCAATATTGGGGGATGATGAACGGAAGGGGGGCAAGCCCGATCGCGCGCTCCTGCATTGGTCCACCAAGTTTAAACATTAGTGGTAAAGCATGATCAAAACAGCATGGGTATTTCCGGGACAGGGTTCTCAGGCGATCGCAATGGGTCTAGATTTACTCGACACGGCGGCTGGAAGACTCAAATTTGCCCAAGCGGAAAACATTTTAGGCTGGTCAGTGCCGCAACTGTGCCAAACCGAAGCTAAGCTTTCGCAAACGCTGTACACTCAGCCTTGCTTATACGTTGTTTCTGCTATTTTGGCGGAGCTGATGCTAGAGCAGGGGCTGTCGCCTGATTTGCTAGCGGGTCACAGTTTGGGTGAGTATGTTGCCCTTTACACGGCGGGAGTGTTTGATTTTGAAACGGGGCTGAAGTTAGTCAAACGGCGGGCCGAATTAATGGATCATGCCGTTGAAGATGGCAAAATGGTTGCTTTAATTGGGTTTGACCGCAGCCAACTCCAAGCCCAAGTGGACAAGATTGAAAACGTAGTCCTGGCCAACGACAACCACGCCGGACAGGTGGTGATTTCTGGCACTACGGCGGCGGTTGATCAGCTCTTGAGCCAAATCAAGACTAAGAAGGCGATCGCGCTGAATGTGAGTGGGGCCTTTCATTCCCCGCTGATGGCCGCTGCCGCTGAAGAGTTTCAGAAAACCCTAGAGTCGGTTGTCTTTCAGCCGGCCAGGGTATCTGTGCTGTCCAATGTAGAACCGATCCCAGCCACCGACCCTGAAATTTTGAAAGAGCGCTTGGTGCAGCAAATGACTGGGACGGTTCGGTGGCGAGAAACCTGTTTACAATTTTTAGGATTAGGGGTTGAACAGGCGATCGAAGTTGGCCCAGGCAAGGTTTTAATTGGGCTGATTAAACGCACCTGTCCAGATATGGCTTTAGAAAAAGTCGGTAATTTGCCAGAGCTGCTGGCGGCAACGCATCGATAAAGTATGGGCAAAGAGCGCGAACCAGCCGTTAGCCGATTTCTGTATCACCTGTTCAAGTGGTCTACAGTCAGTCCGCTTTTGCACACGTATTTTCAAGGACAAATCTATGGGGCTGAGCAGGTGCCCGCTCGCGGGCCGTTGGTAGTGGTGAGCAACCACGCCAGCCATTTTGACCCGCCGCTGCTGTCGAACTGTCTGCGTCGCCCCGTGGCGTATATGGCCAAGGAGGAGCTATTTCAAGTTCCAATTTTAGGAAAACTGATTCAACTGTATGGGGCCTATCCGGTCAAGCGAGGCTCAGCCGATCGCAGTGCGATTCGGGCAGCTTTGACTGCCTTAGAGCAGGGTTGGGCGGTTGGGATCTTTTTAGAAGGCACGCGCACGGAGGATGGTCGGATCACTGACCCTAAACTAGGAGCGGCTTTGATTGCGGCCAAAGTGCAAGCGCCGCTTCTGCCAGTCAGCCTCTGGGGCACAGAAGGGATTTTGACCCCAGGTAGCCCTTTGCCCCACAGCACTCCCGTCACGATTCGGATTGGCACCCCCCTGCCGCCGCCCCGATCTGGCGATCGCGAGGGGCTGCTAGCGATCACTCAAAAATGCGCTAGTCTGATCAACCAAATGCACAGCTTGGGGCGCTAGTTGCTGCCCCAAAAAAGCAAAACTCAGGAGTCCAGCCAACCGCAATGACAGCAGATTTACGGGCAGAATTAGCCGCAAACCTTGACCAAGCCGAATGGAGTTGGCTGCTGCCCCACGTCGAGCGCGATGTTGTCGTGGTGGTGACGCCAGCGCTAGATTTGCTGGATGTCGGAGTGGCGATCGCCAGCGATCATGTCTTACTCGTCCAGCGCTGGATCAGCGAGGGTCTAATCCAAAAACCTGATCCAGCCCAGGTTTCCAACTGGAATCAGAACCCAAACATTTCTTTTCTGGCCCTGATTGTTCAACCTTATGTGTTGGTTCAACCTGGAATGGACTAAAAGGGCGATCGCAATCTGATTGAACTTCTTGGCGGTCAAGTCGATCGGGAACTGTTAAGCATTGGCAGCGTCGGGGCAAATAGCAAATCCCCACGCACGAAGATGCATAGAATGATCAGATAACCACTTGTTAACATGGGTGAGAAAGTCCTTACCTTTGTGTCATAAAAGTTAAAACTCAATCCCAGATTCGTCTGATCCACAATTCGATTGTGATGTAAGCTCAATCGGTCGGCAATTCTCTACTCTCCATCAGGAGTCATTATGAAAGCATTAGTTCGTTGGGGTGCAATCCTCAGTTTGGTGGGCGGTACATTAGTCGGCCCGTCTATGATTCAGCAAATGTCGGCCATGGCTTTACCAGAAGAGCAAGTGCTCAAGCAGTTGACCAATGTGCCACTGTTTATGATCACAAATCAGCAAGGACAACCCCTGACTTACGCTGCGCCAAATCCGGCCACTCCGAATGATAAAACCAAGCAGGTTCAGGTGTTCACCTTTTTTGTCAGTCAGTCAGATGCCCAAACGGCACTGACGACTCTCAAGAATGGCAAGCCGGACTTGGCTAAAGTTGCAAAAGTTAGTCCGGCCTCTCTGAGCGGTGTGATTCAATTTGCTCTCAACGGCAAGAAGCAAAACTCTAATGTTGGGGTGGATATTATTCCTAACCAGCAGCAGCTCCAGTCGGCGGTCAGTATTCTCAAGCAAAGTGGAGAGTTAGTTGACAAGGATGGCAAGCTTGTCACCAAAGCAGGTCAGCCTTTCCAAGGGGGAACACCTCTGTTCTTTGTGGCCGATAGCAAAACCGGCGGTCCGATCGCCGTTGAAATTACTGGCAAAGAAAATGGGCAGGACAAGAAAGTGCGACTGGTGCCTTTTTACTTCAGTCAGCAAGATTTGCAGAGTGAGCTGGAGCAAGCCAAGAAGCAGCGTCCGGATCTCGCTACTAGCACTAAGATTAATGTTGTGATGCTAGATACGCTGGTGGCAACGCTACTCAGTAATAACGACCCAACGGTGTCTGAATTTCAGCTTGTGCCTCCGCGCGAGTCAATTGACTTCCTGCGCCAACAGCAGCCTGCTAAGGCTCCCGGTGCGCCTGTTCCTGCGGCACCCGCCCCTGCGCCCAAAAAGTAGACTGTGGGGCTTAGCACTAGGTAAAACTGTTAAAGGCTGTGCTAAGCGCAGCCTTTAACAGTTTTAAACAGATTTTGTCGGATTGCGATCGCTATCAATGACCCTTGCGAGATTATGCTCTTAAATCATCGTTTCCTGCTGCGGTTAATCACTAACCTGGTGATTTTCGCCTTGGCGTTATCCAGCCTGGGTGTTTTGCTCTGGATTGTGGATGAGTTTATTGGTTGGGATATTTTACCGGATGCGCTCAGCATTTATGTCCGCGCAATTGTGATTGGGGTTGGCTGGGTGACAATGACGCTAATTATTGCCCATATCCTGCTGAGCCTAACCTTGTTTGCTGAATCAACAGCTCATCGCGCTCAACTGCCCGACTTTCAGATTTCAGCTCAATTAAGCCGAAGGCTCAAACGCATTCTGCTGGTGGCTGGGCTGATTAGCATTTTAGTGATTGCTGGCTTGCAGGTGACTGACATGGTTCGGAAGAATCTTGCTCAGCAAGCCGCTAAGCAACAAGCCATCTAGGAACAGCAAAAGGAGTTTGATCAGGCCAAGCAAAAATTTAATCAGATCCAGCAAGCTTTAGATCAATCCCTGCCCAAAATATTGCCCTTATTCACCCCTCCGCTCTTGGCGGCGATCGCAACCAATCAAATTCCAGCCGCTGATTTACGCCAACTTCTACAATCTGTGACGATTTCTTTTCCAAATCAGCCCGCCCTCGCATTGCTGATCCCGGCTGATCCTCCCTACAAATATTCCAGAATTGACCAGCAAGCGATCCAGTTGAATCGCAAAAGCAATGCATTTTTTCTCAGTCCCCAGCGATTTGTCGGTTTTCCGAGCAGTTTAGAGGCGAAAGTTGTAGACCAGCTTTTCAGTGGACAAAATCCCAAATTTACCAGCGGCTTGAACGGCGTCTTTATCAACAATACCCAACCCAGCTCTTGGGGAGTGCTCAGGTATAACAATCGAGTGATTGCCCTTGTTTACCTTGGCGTGGACTATCAATGCCCTGGCCCGTCAGAATTTGTCAAAGCACGATGTGTTCACCCAGGCCCAGTCTCCCTTCATGCCAACTGAGACAGATTTTAGTCCGCTTAACTCATGCTCAGCCACAGGAACTTACCTCAGCGACAAAACTTATCGCGGCTACAGCGGATCGCGATCGCTCCTGAGCAACGCCAGCAGCAGCAGATTCAGCTTACCCCAGCCCAGCACCACTATTTAACTCGCGTTTTGCGGCTGCGGACGGGCGATCGATTTTTGGTGCTAGAGTCCCTAGGAGATCGCTGGTTGGCCGAGCTTGCGGGCAATTGTGCCCAACTGTTAGAACTGGCTCCAGCCGAGACAGAGTTATCTACGGCAGTGACCCTGTTGGCAGCCTTACCAAAGGGCAGCGGCTTTGAGCAGGTCGTCCAGCAGGCGACAGAGTTGGGGGTAACGCAAATTATGCCGTTAATGAGCGATCGCACGCTGCTCAAACCGAGTCCGCAAAAAGTAGAACGCTGGCGACGGATTGCTCAAGAAGCGGCGGAGCAGTCGCAGCGGCAGCAAGTGCCGATCCTGACTGACCCGGTCACGTTTGAACAAGGGATAGCAACTCGCCAGGGCTGGCTGTGTGTGACGGAACCAGAGGCCGAGCATTTATGGAATTGCTTGCAGGGTGAACTAGGGGCAGAAATTGCGATCGCCACCGGCCCCGAAGGCGGTTGGACTGAGGCGGAAGTTCTACAGGCGGTTGCCGCTGGCTGGCAACCAGTTTCTCTGGGTCAAAGAATTTTGCGGGCCGTCACCGCTCCGATCGTTGGGTTATCTTTGGTTGCTGCCAGATTAGAATTGGCACAGACAGCAAAAAGACCCGAAACATGATTCAAAGTGTAGCTGAAGCCCTGGAACGTCAAGACTATTTAGAAGCAGCCCGTCTACTGCAAGAGCTACCGCCATCAGACCCTTGGGTGATCCTCTACCAGAACCAGCTCCAAGAAGCAAAGGGGGAGTGGGAGGTAGCAGAAGAAGCTTACCGCCAACTGCTGCGCATGGATCATGGGCGTAAGCTGACGACTGAGGCGCGGCAAGGCTTGCAGCGGATAGAGATATTGAGGCAAGCCCAGCGCCAGCAAGCCTTAGACCAAGCCAGCGCCATTCCAGGCAGTCAAGAACTAGGAATGCTGGTTTTAGAAGCAATTGCAGCCGAAGCAAAGACCGAAGCAGCCAAAAACTTTGCCCGGATCATGAAGCTAGAGCCTTATCTGACGCGGCTGTTGTTGCCGAGTCGCGGCTGGCGGCTGTATCGGTCTGCCCCCTTGGCAGAGATTCAAGTCTACGGCCAAGAATTACGAGAGGCTGGAATTCCCCTGTTTTGGTTGCCCTTGGCTGAGATTCAACAGATTGAGGTGTTAGAAGTCAGCCATTTTGCTGCCGTCACTCCCAAAGCCGCAGTTATTTGCACTCACAGGCAAAAGCCAGAGCCGTTTGGGTTTGAGTTTGAGTGGTCAGAAGTCAGCCAGCGGGTGGAAGGACTGGTGCCGATCTTTGAACTTGTGGTTGAGCAAGACCGCCAGCGCAAGATTCAGCGCAAAGAGCAAATTCAGGATCATGCTCAATTTTGCGATTTGCACTTGCCGAGCCGAAACACCATTTTGCGAATTTATCATGGCGCTTACCAGTTTCAAAAAGGGATCAGTCTGATGCCGAGCCAAAGATCGGGTCAGACGATCGACCAGGGCACCTCTTGGGCCCGCTGGCAAGGCTTACAGGCTTTGTTCGATCGCTACTTGCCGACTGCACCCGTTTGGTCAGAGTTCACTCCCTTTGGCGAATCTGTGCTTGACCAAACCGATTTGCTGGATCGGATTCACCCTCACATCAAGCTGCTGCGCCGCCAAGACAGCTATTGGGATCAAGCGTTTCAGCTCTATAGCTGTTTGGCTTTCTGCCACGCTAGCGGTTTGACTCGTTAGAGAGTGGTTAACAAGTCTCTGGGACTACGTTGTCAGTGTCAAGCAGCATTGCTTAATCCATTGGCATCAGGGTGAGGGTTCCAAGTCCGGTTGGAGCAGTGCAAGGCATTTCATACAGAGCAATTAAATCTCGCAGCGAGGGGTTGCCGCGGGCAACTCCGGTGACTCCTTTGGCAATCACTAGCCCACACCAGCCGCCCGTCTTTTTGCAGCGCTGATCCCACTTCTTACGGGCCTTGATGTGAACCGGATCATCGGCTTCAAATTCACCGAACAGTTCCATCTGTCCGGCTTGGGTTGAAAGAATGCCTAAGTCAAACCGATCGCCGCTAAACGGATTCAAGCCCGTCTGAAAAAACGCAGCCTGAATGCCACCGCTGGCTTCGATCTGCTCAATTAACCGCTTTGCTTTAGGTTGAGAGGTTTGAATCAAAATGATCGGAAAGAGATCACCCTCCCGCTTTACTTTGCCTGGTTGCCGAACTTTGCCAATCTCGTGCAGGGTTTGCACCATTTCCCAGGGCAGCCCGCCAATGCTGAAGAAAGCTCCCTCTGGGACTAACGTATCTTGCAGCGCAATCGTCGATTCCCCAAATGAGCCAGCCGCCTCCAATCCGGCTGATGTTAGCTCAGACATTTCTGGCAAGAGGGCATCCGCAATCTCCGGTTGAGTCGCGACGGTGACAGTAATTTGCTGCGGTTCAGCAAAAGCGGGAAGGTCAATCTTAAGGCGCGTACTCAGGGCAGGAAATTCCCGCCGGAGGCGAGTTCGGTGCTGCTTGTAGAAGCGATGCAGCGCCTCTAAGGCCACATAAACCGCGATCGCCTCTTCTTCGTATAGCTCTGGCCGCATCCCTTCTAGGGGATGTAAGCTGCCAAACTGAATTTCCGGGTCATCATTTTCGACCACGCCCAAGTCATCAGGGTCAAGGTCAAAGTTGACAAACAGGCAATCTTGCTGCAGGAAAGCGGCTTCCATTTCAGATTGGGAGTGCCCACTGCTGCTGGCCTGCTGGTAAAACTGCTGCAGCGATTCTAAGGAACGATAAAGTAAAGCCCCGAATTCCATCCCCAGATTGCCCATCAGGGAGACATAGAGGGTGTCGATGTCCCACTGATTGAGGGTAATCGCTAGCACTTGATTGTCTGTGAGGGCTTCCCAAGGTGCGTCCTGCCAAATCTGCAAGGCAGCAGTTTCCAGCAAATCGACATACTGGGGCGGTAAACTGGGAGGCTGGTTGCCGACAGCAGCCAGCAAGCTCTCAAAAACTTCTTGAATCAGCGGCAGCTCGGCGGCATGTTCGACTTTAATGTTGAGGTCTTGCAGCACTCCCCGCAAAAAAAGTTGCAGTTGGCGATCGCGTACCAGAATTTTTTGGGGCCGGGCTGGGCTGACGGGGCCTTTAGGGCGTTCCATCGCTTCAATCAGTGCCCGCACCATTGCTTCTGGCCCGGCTTGGGCAGTGCTGACCAAATCCATAGACCGCACCATGCCTTCGACTCCGTCCACCCAGAGGATGCAGACCCCTTGTTCTTCTGTATCAAGTTCGGTAGCTTCACCCTCATCCCCTAGCGGCAGCACTTGACTGTCACCCTCCCAAATATGGGGCAGTTGGGGGAGGGCTAACAGGCGGCGACGGGTGGCTTGATTGAGTCCTTGCATAGGCCTGACACGGTAGAAAGAATGTGGGCAAAAGCCTTGAGCAGCGTACAGAGTGAATAGATGCCGGTTGGCAGAGGCAAAATTTACTGGGTCAAATTTACTTGGTCATCGGTTCAGTCTTCCTTTGCCCTTCGGCTTTCAATTATGTTTAGCTTACCGCTTGACTACAAATCTGACAGATTAGCAAACTCAAAAAAAGCCTATCATCTCCTGACAATCCGCTCGGCGGGATCGGTTATTCTTATAAGTCAAACAAGTCAAATCAGAACCCTGTTTTAATCGCAATTGGGGTGTTTGGGAGCAACCATGAAACTGGCAACGCGCGTGAGTCAGGTTAGTCCTTCGTTGACCTTAGCGATCGATGCAAAAGCGAAGGCCATGAAAGCAGCGGGGGTCGATATTTGTAGTTTCAGCGCTGGGGAACCTGACTTTAATACCCCGGAGCATATTAAAGAAGCCGCCAAACAGGCCTTAGATCAAGGCAAAACCAGGTATGGCCCAGCAGCCGGTGAGCCTGGATTAAGAGCGGCGATCGCCCGTAAACTTCAGCAAGACAACGACCTTTGCTACGAAGCCGAGCACGTCATGGTCACAAATGGGGGCAAGCATTCCCTCTATAACCTGATGATGGCGCTGATTGAGCCAGGGGATGAGGTAATCATTCCAACCCCGTTTTGGGTTAGCTACCCAGAAATGGTCAAACTAGCTGGCGGCGTGCCGGTGATGGTGCCGACTGATGCCAGCAGCAGTTACAAAGTTACGCCAGAGCGGTTGCGCCAGGCGATTAATGCTAAAACGCGGCTGTTTGTGCTGAATTCGCCCTCTAACCCAACCGGCATGGTCTATACACCAGCCGAGGTAAGAGCGATCGCTGAAGTAATTGTTGAAAAAGAGATCTGGGTGGTCTCGGATGAGATTTACGAAAAAATTCTCTACGATGGCGCGACCCATTTGAGCATTGGTGCTGTCAGTGCCGCCGTTTTTGAGCGGACGATTATCAGCAGCGGGTTTGCCAAAGCCTACGCAATGACGGGCTGGCGCATTGGCTATTTGGCCGGGCCGGTGGATTTGGTGAAAGCAGCAACCAAAATTCAAGGCCACACCACCTCTAATGTGTGTACGTTTGCTCAGTTTGGAGCGATCGCCGCCCTCGAAAGCCCCCAAGACTGCATTGAAACCATGCGGCAAGCCTTCGCCCAGCGGCGGCAAGTCATGCTAGACGGGCTAAATTCGATTCCGGGCTTAACCTGCCTCAAACCCGACGGGGCGTTTTACCTGTTTCCCGACATCAGCAAAACAGGCTTAACCTCGCTGGAATTTTGTGATGCCTTACTAGAATCCCAGCAAGTAGCCGTGATTCCAGGCATTGCCTTTGGAGCGGATGACCACATTCGCCTCTCCTACGCCACTGACCTAGCCACAATTGAAAAAGGGCTAGAACGCCTTTCTACCTTTGTCCAATCTCGTCTCTAAGTAGCAGTTAGGGTCTAGTTGATTTTTGCCGGGTTTCTGGCCACCGATTCAGAATAAACCGATTTGAGGATAGACCCTGCATAATTACCCTGCGAAACTATACTGAGTGGAGAAGTTGGTAATTGTGCCGCGTTTACTATGCCTGGATTGGCCGCTAAGCTAACCCTTCGACAGCGGGGGCAGCCCTCCCAAGATCGACTGCTTGATCAGCAACCTCTGACGCTGGGCACTGATGCCAGTAATTCCCTGGTTTTAGTTGGTAAAGGCATTGCTAGCCATCATTGCCAAGTTGTCTGGCGGACTGACCACTACGAAATTGCTGACTTAGAAAGCAATACTGGCACCTGGGTAAACGATCTACGCCTGCCTGCCCTTGCCCCCCATGCTCTGCAAGCGGGCGATCGGATTCGGATTGGCAGTTATCATCTGCAATTTTTGCTGAGTGAGTCTGCGCCACCTTTACCTGGCACAGAGGTAATGGAAGCGACGAGTGCCCACATGTTGCAGGTGTCAACTCCGACTTGGATTCAAGAATTTCCGCTCAAGCAAGATCTGTTGACGCTAGGGCGCGATCGGCAATGCGAGATTTGCATTGATCTGCCGATGGTTTCTTATCAGCACGCCCGCCTCAGCCGGGTAGGTAACACTTACAAAATGACTGACCTCGGCAGCAAGAATGGACTGCTGTTTGAGGGCAGCTATGTTTCTGAGCGATCGCTGGCCGATGGCGATGTGATCAAAATTGGCGAAGAGCTGACCCTCACCTTTATTGCTGTCCCGGCAACTCAAGTCGCCACCACCATGACTCCGCTCAATTTGCGCGAGCGCACTCTGATTCGGCTGGGGCGAGATCCGAGCAATGACACCGTGATGGATCATCCAGTCGTCTCTCGTTTTCATGCCAAAATTGAGCTGCTGTTGGGCAATTGGATCATTGTTGACCTGGATTCCTCCAATGGCACCTATGTCAACGGTAAGGCGATCAAAGAGCCTCGCCGCCTTCGCCCTGACGATACGATTCGGATTGGCCCCTATCAACTGGTTTTTAGCGTTGATGAAACCCTGGTTTCTCAAAATGACGCTGGCAATCTGCGCCTAGATGCCGTGCATTTGAGCAAAGTCACAGACAAAGGGATCACGCTGCTGGACGATATTTCGCTCTCGATTTTGCCACGGGAATTTGTGGCGATCGTGGGGGGGAGCGGGGCGGGTAAATCGACTTTGCTGGACGCCCTGAATGGCTTTCGCCCCGCCAGCACTGGCCTAGTGTTTGTGAATGCCAACGACCTGTACAAAAACTTCAACGCCTACCGGACAGAAATTGGCTATGTCCCGCAGGATGACATTATTCACCAGGAATTAGCGGTTGGGCAAGCGTTAGACTACGCTGCTCGTCTGCGGCTACCGCCCGATACAAGTCTGGCTGAACGTCAACAGCAGGTGCAGTCTGTGCTGGCAGATTTGGAATTGACCCACCGCCAGCAGGTGCGGGTCAAAAGTTTGAGCGGGGGGCAGCGGAAGCGGGTGTCGATCGGGGTGGAGCTATTGACCAAACCCAGCCTGTTTTTCTTGGACGAAGCCACCTCTGGGCTTGACCCCGGCACCGAGTTACAGATGATGCGCCTGCTGCGGCGGCTGGCTGATCAAGGGCGGACGATTTTGCTGATTACTCACGCCACCAAAAACGTGATGATGTGCAATATGGTGGTGTTTCTAGCCAAGGGCGGACGGGTTGCCTACTTTGGCCCACCGGATCAAGCCTTAACTTATTTTGGGGTGAAAGACTTTGACGAAATTTATCTCAAGGTTGAGCGTGAACTGTCTCCCCAAGACTGGCAGACCCGCTACAAGCAGTCTCGACAATACCAACAGTACGTCGTCAATCGCCAGCAGCCGCTAGAAATTGATACCTTGGCGGGTCGGCAAACCCGCTCTAGCCAGTCGCCGCCGCCAGTGCAGGGCAAAGGCGTTTCAGCTTGGCGACAGTTTTTGATTCTCAGCCAGCGCAATTTAGCGATTTTGCTCCAAGACCGAGCCAGCTTGATCCTAATGCTGGCGCTAGCGCCGCTGCTGGGACTGCTCGATTTTGCAATGTGGGAGCGGCAATTGTTTGACCCGACCACGGGGGATGCTGGGCAAGCCTTTACGATGGCGTTTGTGGCGGTGCTGATCGCGGTGATTGTCGGCAGCTTGGCCACCATGCGGGAGATTGTCAAAGAAGCCGAAATTTATCGGCGGGAACGGATGGTAGGACTAAAGCTTTTACCCTACGTGTTTTCTAAAATCAGTTTAGGGGCGGGCTTAGCCTTTTACCAGGCAGCGATCTTTTTATTAACGAAGCTGCTCTCAGTCAACATTCCGATCGCCGGTTGGGCGATCGTCAGTCTCTACATCACGCTTTTGCTGGCGACGATGGGCGGCATGGTAATGGGGTTGATGGTTTCTGCCCTTTCACCCACTCAAAATGTGGCACCGCTGCTGACGATTTTATTTCTGGTGCCCCAAATTACCTTTGCTGGGGCAATTTTGCCTTTACAGAGCATGGGTTGGGTCGGACAGGGCATCAGCCAGCTAACCATCTCCCGCTGGGCCTACGAAGCAGTTGTCACCACAACCGGGATTGCCCGCGATGTGGCTGCCGATTCCTGCTGGCAACTGTCTGACCAAGCCCGAGACAAGCTGAGCGATTCTCAAAAGCAAACCTGCCAATGTTTAGGCGCAAATATCTTTAAGCGCTGCGACTTCCCCGGTGTGCGACAAGAGTACGATCCCGCCGTTGATCAGCCAGAACCGGTTAAACCGACTGAACCAGGCGATCCACCGGACATCCCCGACAACCCTTTGGCTGGCGGTTTTCAAGATGACCTAGAGGCCTACAACGATAAAGTCAAAGCCTACAGTCAAGCGATTGACACCTGGCAAGACAAATTTTCGACTTGGAAGCAAAATCGGGAAACGGCGATCGCCTCTGGCGAAACCCTCGTCAGTCGATTTAGAGACACCCAAGGCCCGACTTTCTCAGTCAATGTCCCGCTCAACTGGGGCAAGATGGGGCTAATTATGCTGGGCATGCTGGGAATATTGCTAGTCGTCCAAAAGCGCAAAGACATCATCTGAATCTCGCTTGAGTCAATTGCAGTGGGCTTTCAACAATTAACCTAAAGCCCCTGTAGATGACCGCTACATTCGCAGGTAAGATACTGGGCAGGATGTTCCGTCATTGAAGGGATTCGGGATGTTGAAAACTCTGCGCGATCGCTTGCAAGCGTTTAGAAACCAGGAACAGAATCTGATCCAGGTACAGCAACTGCACACAGAGCTACTGTCAGAATCGACGCCTGACTCGTCTTATTTGGTCTTGATTGTCAGTTCCTGCGCGATCGCCAGCTTTGGATTGTTGGCCAACAGCACTGCTGTGATCATTGGGGCGATGATCATTGCGCCGCTGATGTTGCCGATTCGCGGACTTGCATTTGGGGCCTTAGCCGGAAATGTGCTGCTGTTTCGGCGGGGCTTGCTGGCGGTTGCGATCGGCACCGTATTGGCGGTGCTGCTGGCCTGTGGCTTAGGGCGGCTGGTTGGGATCGCCAATTTTGGCAGTGAGGTCTTAGCTCGCTCAGAACCGACGCTGCTGGATTTAGGAATCGCGATCGCTGCAGGTGGGATCAGTGGCTATGCCAAAGTCCAGCCCAAAATTTCCGGCAGTCTGGCGGGAACGGCGATCGCGGTCGCTCTGATGCCACCGATTTGTGTGGTTGGCTTAGGCTTATCGCAAGCTGACTGGGCCCTCAGCCAGGGGGCAACGCTGCTCTACCTAACCAACCTGCTGGGGATTACCCTCTCCTGTATGCTGGCTTTTTTGTTGACTGGCTACGCTTCCTTTCACCATGCCCGTCAACCGCTGATTTGGGCCTCAGTTCTGACGGCGATTTTATTGATTCCACTCGGACTTAGCTTCGTCAGGTTAGTCAGACAGGCCCAACTCGAAACCAGTTTACGGCAGGCATTGTTAAAGCGCACTGTTACCTTTCAGCGTTTAGACCTATTGAGCAGCACGACAAATTGGCTAGCCAATCCCCCAGAAGTTCGCCTGAATGTGCGGGCGAGAGAACCCGTCACCCCCAGACAGGTTGCCCTGTTAGAGGAATTTGTCCAGCAGGAAATGGGGCAGCCCTTTACGTTGATATTTGTGGTTGGGCAGGTGGCAGAAATTCGTCGAGAAGAGCCTGATGCTCCGAATTAATCAAACGAAGTTAAGCAAATAAATCAGGATGTAGAGATAAAAACACTTTTGAGTTCGCTGTAGTGGTCTAACACAGGTAGCCCTAGCTCTCGTCCTAGTCCACTTTGCTTGATACCGCCAAAGGGAGCTTCCAAATGAACGCTGTGGCCGGTGTTGACTGAGATTACGCCTGTTTCCACCCCTCTGGCTACCCGAAGCGCCCGCCCAATATCCCGCGTCCACACCGAGCCAGACAGACCGTACAAGCTGTTGTTGGCGATCGCCACTGCTTCAGCTTCAGTGTCAAAGGGAATCGCACAGATCACCGGCCCAAAGATTTCTTCCTGGGCAATTTGCATTTCAGGTTTAACGTCGGCAAAAATAGCTGGCACCAAGTAAGCTCCAGCGGCCAGCGGCCCCTGAGTCGGGATTTCGCCGCCGCAAACCAGTCTGGCTCCCTCTGATTGACCGATTTCAATGTACTGATGGACGCGATCGCGCTGAGCTACCGAAATCAGGGTGCCGATTTCGGTACTTTGATCTGAGGGTAAGCCTAGCTTCAGGGCCAAAAACTTGTCTTTGAGCCGCTCAACAAATTCCTGATAGATCGAACGCTCCAGCAGCAGGCGCGATCGAGCGCAGCAGTCTTGACCCGCATTGCCTAAGACAGTCCACATGGCGGCTGGCACTGCTTTTGACAGGTCAGCATCAGCAAACACAATATTGGCCGATTTGCCGCCCAATTCTAGGGTGACGCGCTTAATTTGATCGGCCGCCAACCGCATCACCTGCGCCCCAATTTCGGTTGAGCCAGTGAAAGAAACCTTTCTGACTAAGGGGTGGCGAACCAAGGCATCACCCGCGATCGCTCCCGATCCGGGCACTACATTCAACACTCCAGCCGGTACGCCAGCCGCCAGCGCTAGCTCGCCCAACCGAAGCGCCGTCAGCGGCGTTTGAGACGCTGGTTTCAGCACCATCGTATTCCCCATCGCTAGGGCTGGTGCCAACTTCCAAGCTGTAATCGCGATCGGGAAGTTCCAGGGCGCAATTAAACCGCAAACGCCGATTGGCTCTCGAAAGGTCATACAGATTCCAGCGGCGGCGACGGGAATCGTCTGTCCACCAACTTTATTGATCGCCCCAGCGTAATATTCAAAGCAGTCAGCCGCTAAGCCCACCTCGTCACGAGCTTGCGAAATTGGCTTGCCGACGTTGCGGCTTTCGAGTTGAGCCAAGCTTTCAGACTGCTCCCGAATCAAGTTGGCTAGGCGTAATAAGATATGCGTGCGATCGCGGCTGTTTAAATTCCGCCATTCCCCCTTTTGATGGGTTTGATCAGCAATTTGCACCGCTTGCTCAATATCTTCAACTCCGGCTGCCGCCACTTGGGCCCAGGCTGCTCCGGTGGCTGGATCAATTAAATCAGTTGTCTGTTCAGACAGTGCAGGGCGGCGATCGCCCCCGATTAGCAGCAACTCAGTTGAATTCATGCCCATTTACCTAATATATCTAGTGGCTTAATCACTTCAGCAGCAAATAGTAAAGCTGACCTGGCGTGTTAATTAGCCCTGCTCTAGCCTTGGCTTTAGCTCCAGTCCCCATAAAAATATCAACTCTTCCAGGGCCTTTGATGGCGCTGCCGGTGTCTTGGTCAAGGGTAAAGCGGCTGACCAAGCGCTTTTCCAGCTTGCCAGCCCGGTTCGGGTAGGGAATGGCGGTGTAAATTAGAGCCAAGGCCCCCGGCGGCATCAGGGTTTTGTCGGTGGCGATCGATCGCTCCGGCGTTACGGGGACACTCAGGCTACCCGTGGCGGCTCCACCTTGAGTGTTCTTAAAAAAGACAAAGCTCTGGTTACGGGGTAAATAGGTGTCCATTGCCTGCGGGTGGGCTTGGAAATAGGCAATCAGACGCGGTAGGGTTAGCTCTTCTCGCGTTAGCTTGCCATCCTTAATTAATTCTTGACCAATGCTGACGTAGGGATAATCGGTTTTACCGGCATAGCCGACGGTCATCACTTTACCGTTGGTCAACTGCAACTTCGCCGACCCCTGAACTTGGACTAAAAAGGCTGCCATCCGATCGCGCAGCCAAACCAGTTCCAGCCCCCTTAGCTGCCCTTTTGATCCTTGCAGTCCATCCGTGCCCTCTAGCTCTGTCCGGGTCGGGTGAGGTTTGTCCCACTGCTTGAAGTCAGGCGGTAAACCGTAAAGCGGATAGCGATAGGTGGCAGTTGGCACCGGACTAGCTGGATAAACTGCTTCGTAGTAGCCTGTAAACTCTACTTTGCCAGCATTGTCTTTACCGGCCGCTTGGTAAAAGGCAAACTCTCGCTTGACGGCTGCCTGAAGCTGTCGGGCTGATTTTGACTTGACTACCAGTTGCCGAAACCGTTGCAGGCTCTTGGTTACTCGCAGCTTTAAGTTACTGCCCAAGGCGCTGCCGGGTTGACCAGGGGCAGTATACGCCTTGTAGTTTTTCTCAGCTTTTTCGGTTTTGAGGTAGTCCAGGCTGTAGTCGATCGCCCGCAGTAAACGAGCCCGATCGCCAGGTTTACCCGCTTGTGCCCAAATTTGGTCATCTAAACCTACGTTGGCAGGCGGTTGAGCGATCGGGCTGAGGGCAACGGTTGGAGTATTGACAGCCAGCCCTATTGTTAAACACAGAGCGGCAAAAGGTTTGAGCATAGGAAGCGCAGCAATCAGAAAAATTGAGTGATTGGCTCTAATCGCGATTTAGTAGCGATCGACGCTGGATGAAAAAATTGGCTCAACTCGAATCGCAATAATTCGAGAGGGGCGAATTACCATATATTCCCCCTGAACATTTTTGATTGGGACTGTAATGAAATCCGTTGAGTTTGCCTTGGGTGTCAATTCATTGCTGTACCACTGCTGAAACTCTTGAATTGTCATAAAGCGAACTTCTTCCCGATGTCCCCCTTCAAGCAGCATGTGGACAACAAATTCTGTGGGAGTTCTGGCCATGAGCTACCGCCTCTGCAAACCGCATTGCAACTATATAGCAATTCTGAGGCGGATGGAATATGGCTGATGTTTTGAAAGCCCTGCTCTGCCAGGCTTTCAAAACACAACTCTCATTGCTGCAAGCGCGAAGCGCTATAGACTGAAAACAAAGGAGCAATCCAACTTTCAGGTCAACTAGACCGAAAAGATGTCTAATTAGCCTGTAACCAAAAGCCCTGTGTCAGAATACCTAATGGTTTTGTTTGCCCGCCATGCTAGTTGCCCTCACTCGGAAAAAATTTGAACAACTGATTCCCGCCGCTTCAACCGGTGCTCAGTATGTGTATGTCTGGGGCAAGGTATCAGACTTTTTGCGGCGGCTGCTGTTTTCTGTGTTAGCGATTGTGCTCGACTGGCTGATTCTCGGCTTTTTAGACACGGGTATCCAGCTCTTTGTGGGCTTAATTGCTGGGCTGTACTGGCTGTGGTCGCCAGCTATTGTTGCCAGTCTGCGAAATTTGCAGTGTCGCCGCTATCGCTACAGTGGTTTCTGGCAAGGGGAAGTGTTTGATGTTTATATCAGCGAAGACCTGATTGGCAAAGAAGAAACCGTGAACAAACGTGGGGAATTGGTAATTATTGAAAACCGTGAGCGCCGTCTCAACCTAGAAATTGGCGACGAATCAGGATTTTCAACTCGAATTCAGGTGCCGCTCAAACGGGAGCATCAAGCAGTGCGGCCGCGCGATGTGGCCCAACTCTTGGTAATGTCCAATCAGTCGGACATGGGCAGAATTACGAAAGTGTCTGATGTTTATATTCCCGCTCACAAACTTTGGGTCAGCGACTACCCCTATCTCCAGCGCGATGTGTTTGAGCAAATGAGTCGTACCCTGGCTCAGAGAGGGAGATCGCAGGCTAATTAACGGCAGCTTGGCTCAAATCAGCCATTACCATAAGTAATTCACATCTTCAACCTCGATTTGATTACAAATACCATTCAGTAAGTCAATGGATTCCAGGCCATAAAGCTGATTTTTTCCCGTAGTATCAGAGATGGGTTTTCCCCACAGAGGTGAACTTTGCCAAACATTGCCGATTGGTAAGCTCCCTGGGGGTTACTTCAATGCCGTTTCCATGAATGAGAGGATCGCCGCATGGCAACTTTTAAGGTCACACTAGTAAATGAAGATCAAGGACTCAACACTACGATTGAAGTTCCTGATGATGAGTACATTCTTGATGTTGCAGAAGAGCAAGGACTAGACCTGCCCTTTTCCTGCCGGGCTGGAGCTTGCTCTACCTGCGCCGGCAAGTTGGTCGAGGGGACTGTTGATCAGTCTGACCAGTCTTTCTTAGACGACGATCAGATTGAAGCTGGGTTCGTACTGACCTGTGTTGCTTACCCCACCTCTGACTGCACGATTAAAACCCATCAAGAAGAAGAACTGTATTAGTTTACCCCCTTGCCAACTAAGCTGACGGGAAATTGCAACTGCGTTTCCCCGCTATTAATCTTGCCCAAGCAGCAGTAGCGTAAACCCTGATCTACGCTATCGCTGCTTGCTATTGTGCCCACCCCCTAACATCCTGACGACTCCCATTTTTGGCAAGTCAGATTGTTTTTGATCAGCTTGGCGGCGAGACCCTTTAGATTTAGCTAGGATGAGGGCTAAGTCAGTACGGCTGCTCTCCATGAACCGAGTCGATTATTTACGCATCAGTCTGGTCGATCGCTGCAACTTTCGCTGCCAATACTGTATGCCCGATGAGGCAGAGCTTAAGTTTTTGGCTCAAACAGAGGTTTTGACAACTGAAGAACTGCTGCATTTATTGCAAGAAGTCCTGATTCCGGTTGGATTTACGCGGTTTCGGCTGACTGGCGGTGAGCCACTGCTGCATCCTGGTGTGGTGGAGATTGTGCAAGCGATCGCCGAGTTGCCCCAGGTGGAAGACCTCTCGCTCACGACCAATGGCTATTTATTGCCAAAACTGGCTGAGAAGCTCTATGCGGCTGGGCTGCGTCGGATCAACATCAGCCTAGACTCTTTAATTCCAACCACCTTTGACCAGATTGTCGGTCGGCGGGGGCGCTGGCAGCAGGTTTGGCAAGGCATTCAAGCTGCCCACAGAGTTGGGTTTGATCCCCTAAAGCTAAATGTGGTGGTGATTCCGGGTGTGAATGACCAGGAGATCACCGATTTGGCAGCGCTCAGCCTTGATCGGAACTGGCATATTCGGTTCATTGAGTTTATGCCAATTGGGAATGCTGACTTATTTGGCCAGCGGGGCTGGATTCCTTCTGAACAACTGCGGCAGCAAATTCGCGATCGCTGGGGCTTAACCAGCGGGCAAGTGCAGGGCAATGGCCCGGCGGAGGTGTTCCAAATTCCGGGTGCCCAAGGCACAGTCGGATTCATCAGCCAAATGTCAGAGTGCTTCTGCGATCGCTGCAACCGGATGCGCCTCTCGGCCGATGGTTGGCTGCGCCCCTGTTTGCTTAATGAAACCGGGCAGCTTGACCTCAAAACCAGTCTCCGGGCCGGGGTGCCCACGGCTGACCTGCGCGATCGGGTGCGAGAGCTTTTGCTGCTCAAACCAGAAATTAACTACAAGGGACGCGACTCTGGCACCGGCGAGGCTGCCTATGTTCGCACCATGTCTCAAATCGGCGGCTAGTCCGCTGAATTTTATGGTTTGAGGATCACCAACAAACTAGCAGGCTGACTAAGGTTACCCTGGAGTTCAATCCCGCGATCGTTGGCGGCTAAGTGGCGGAGAATTTTGTAGACGGTTTCGATTTGCTCTGGAACACCCGCTTTACTTGCCAAGGCAGCGAGGCTAATCGGTTGGCTTTCCTGCTGCAATACTTGTACCAGTTGGTTCTGCAAGGCTAGGGTGGCGGCGGCCGCTTTTTTACCGGCTTCTACGCCTGGCTGATGGTAGGCATTAATGTTGACCAGGAATCCGTATAGCCCAACCGCCCTTTCGTAGAGGGCAATCAGCGCCCCGACCAGTTTGGGCGTGACTTGGGGAATGGTGACGGTGATTGAATCTCGCTGCTTTTCGTAGAGGGCTTGGCGAGTGCCAGTCAGTAAACCCGATAAATAATCACCAGAGGTAATGCCTGGTTCGACTTCCACGGCTGCCCCTTCGCGATCGCGCAGGACTTCGATCAACGTCATAAAGAAATTGGGCAAGCCATCCCGCAACTGCTGGACGTAGGCGTGCTGATCAGTCGAGCCTTTATTGCCGTAAACAGCAATCCCCTGGTTGACAATATTGCCGTCTAGGTCTTTTTCTTTGCCTAAAGACTCCATCACCAACTGTTGCAGGTAGCGGCTAAACAGCAGCAGGCTGTCTTTGTAAGGCAGCACCACCATGTCTTTTTTGCCCTTGCCTTCGCCGGCAAAGTACCAGCTTAAGGCCAGCAGGGCGGCTGGATTAGTCTTGAGATCATGGACGCGGGTGGCGGCATCCATTTCTTTGGCTCCCGCCAGCATCTCCCGAATTGGGATGCCCTGGAGGGCGGCTGGCAGCAGCCCCACCGCCGACAATTCAGAGGTGCGCCCGCCCACCCAGTCGAACATCGGGAACGTGCCCAACCAAGGCTCCGCTAGTTGGGCCAAGTGACTGCCATAGCCCGTCACCGCCACGGCATGGTCAGCAAAATTGATCCCAAGATCCATCATTTTTTGCTGGACTTCAATCATGCCGTTCCGGGGTTCAGGGGTACCGCCGGATTTAGAAATGACTAAAACTAAGCTGCTGTAGAGGCGATCGCCCAGTTGATGTAAGGTGCGGTCAATCCCAGCCGGGTCAGTATTGTCAATAAAATGAATATCCAGGGGCGGATTGTCGGGGGACAAGGCCTGAGCGACAAACTCTGGCCCCAAGGCCGAGCCGCCAATCCCAATTGAAATCAGATCGGTAAACCGACCGCCCCGCCGGGGATGGATTTCGCCATGATGAATTTGGTGGGCAAAGGATTCAATGTCTGCGATTGAACGAGTAATGGCTTGGGCTAACTCTGGGCTGGGGGCGAGCTGCGGGTCGCGCAGCCAATAGTGACCGACCATGCGCTGCTCATCGGGATTGGCGATCGCCCCGGCCTCTAGGGCCGCCATTTGGGCAAAAGCAGCCTCAAACTTGGGCATGAGGCTAGCCACAAATGCGTCATCAAAGCGCATCCGACTGACATCCAGGTAAAGCTCTAGTCCCGGATGGTAGTATAGCCAGTCTTGATATCTTTGCCAGAGGGCGATCGCGTCCATAACTGCCTTTCAACTCACCAGCTTTACCATATCTCTTTGCTGAACCTTTCCCCGAAATATTCCAGTCGGTTTCAACATTAGTCACTTGCTGTCTCAAACCAAGTATTCTGAATGTTGGATTGTCCTAAATTTGTCAGGATGCTGAGGAGCGTGGTGACGCTGTCAGACAAAGTAACGCTGGTAGATGAAGCAAACTGAGTTCAGATGGATGCAATTAGGTCAGCTAAAAGCTGCCGGATTTCCTGTCCATCGCTACC
Organism: Aphanocapsa sp. GSE-SYN-MK-11-07L; assembly: GCA_019359715.1. GTDB lineage: Bacteria > Cyanobacteriota > Cyanobacteriia > Thermosynechococcales > Thermosynechococcaceae > JAHHGS01. Next base: position 65,739 of record JAHHGS010000079.1, read on the forward strand.
TTTGGCAGCTAATTTTAATCATCTGGGCACTCTCCCTCTGGCTGTTACCAATGCCCGCATTGGCAGCGGAAGCTCAGCCGAATCGGCTGCCCCTCACGGTCGAGCTGCTGCAACAGCGATTGAAAGCTCCAGTCAACAACGAAGGCGTGCCGACAATCGACCTGCGGCGGTTTGTGATTGACCTCCGCCCCGAAAATGCTAGCTTCCGCGACCAGTTTTACCGAGAGGTGAAGGCCCAACTCCAGCGGCCTGGTCTGCCCGTCGGGCTGGACTTGAGCTACTCGCTAATTCAAGGCGACTTTAGCGGCAACCAGTTGGGGCTGCGGACACCGCTCTACGGCCAAGCCCTCTCACCAATTTTTACGCCAACGGAGCAGGCTCAGCTCAACCGCGATCGCCGCCGCTTGTTTCAGCTTAATCGGCTGTCGCGATCGCTGCTCAGCAATGAGCTAGCGATTAAAGACTTACAGCTCATGGTGTTTCGGGGGCCGCTCAGCCTGGCTCAAACTCGGTTTTTAGGGCGGGTTGACCTCAGCAGCACGTTTTTTTTGGGAACCGTCGAAGCCCAAGGGGTTGATTTTACCCAGGCGATCGATGGCTCTCAAACCCGGTTTAGTCAGCCCGTCAGTTTTACCGGCAGCTTATTTGAGCAGGGGGCTGACTTTCGCAGCAGCATTTTTTTCGCGAAGGCGAGTTTTAGTCAGACTAATTTTGGGCAGACTGCCAACTTTCAGGGCAGCGAATTCCAAGGCACGGCCAACTTCAGTCGCGTCGTCTTTCAAAAAAACGCCAACTTTAGCCGCGTCCAATGGCAGGGCAATACCGATTTTGCTCAAAGCCAGTGGCAAAACCAAGCAATTTTTATCCGCGACCAATTTAATCAAGCTTTCTTTTTGACCGAAGCTGACTTCCAAAATATCGCTACCTTTCGAGAAAGCCAGTTCAATCGCCCGGTCAATCTGCGCGGCGCAACGGTGCTCGACCAGTTGGACTTCAGCGACACCCAATTTGCCAAAACCGCCAGCCTAAATATTCCCGAACTCAAGTTTGACCCCAAAACAGCCCGGATTCTCGGCGATCCGGGGCAAATCAGTCGGGTGCTGTCGGTGCCCACCCTGCGCGGGAATGAAATTTTATTGCGAAATTTAGTCCGCAATTTTCGGCAGCTAGAGCAAATTGGCGATGCCAACCAAATTGAATATCTAGCCCAAAAGCTGCGCCTGCGGGACATTCGCCAGCAGTTGTTTAGCACCAATATTAACCGTGCCACTCTGCCCCAACTGGCCAAAATTGGCTTTACGCCTGAACAGGCAGCGACGATCGCCAAGGTAAGAACGGAGCAACCCTTTCGCAGCCTGACGGATTTAATGTCGCGCAATATTATTGACCTGGCCACTTATATTAAGGTTCGCAACCGAATTACGGCGGGTGAACTATCTTCGCTGTGGGGAGAGGGGCTGCAAATCTTGCAGGGGCTAGGGATTAGCTTATTACTAGTGCTAACCCGGTTTGGCAGCAGCTTTTGGCTGATTTTTGGGATTGGGCTGGTGGCGATCGCCTACTTTGGGCTGTTGTTCTGGCTGGTCGATCGCTGTCGTCGGCGCGTACCGATCCCAGTTTGGCCGGAAGTCACAGAAACCTTTTGGATTTTTTCCAGCTTTGGGCTGCTGTCTCTGTCCGGGCTAGTGATGATCTTTCGAGCCTCTGAAACCCCGCTGCAAACCCTCGCCTTTTTGGGAGTCTTGATTGTACCAGTACCCCTAGGACTAACTGGAATTATCTACCAGCAAGGGCGCTACCATGACCTGATGGATGTCAGCTACTTTGTTGAAGATGGCAGTATGCGCCAATTTCGGCTGCTGATTGGGCGGTTGCCAATTGTGCCCCGCTTCCCATTTTTCCGCGAACGCTATGAGCCAATTTTGTGGCACCGCCGCTGGAGTTGGCTCAACTATTACGATCTGAGCCTGATTAATTTTCTCAAGTTTGGCTTTAACGATATTCGCCTCCGCGACCAGCATTTACCAGGGCTAGTCAGCAGCCTGCTCTGGTATCAATGGGGACTCGGCTTACTCTACATTGGCCTCCTGCTGTGGACGCTTTCCCGCACAATTCCCGGCTTGAATTTGTTTATTTACTTTTAACTCGACCCTGTTTGTTGGTCGTGACTACAGCAATTATCACTTGCAAGGGCTACTTGCGACTTGCGAAGCCATATATGTAGCCCGCATTACTCCTGGTTTAAAGCATTGCTGCTATTTTGTGAAATACTGCTTAAACAGACCTTCAGCTAACCGCTGATGCTCCTCATCAGTTACAAAAAAACAGATCTGGATCAACCTTTAGCTTATGGCTAGTAAAGCAAAAATATTGTTTATCGGCATTGATTCTGCCGATAAGGATCTAATTGTTGAATGGGCCAATGCAGGCTACCTGCCAACCTTTAAAACTTTGCTAGACAAGTTTGCCTGGGGAAACACATCTTGCCCAGTCGGCTTTTATGTTGGCTCACTTTGGCCCTCGTTTGCGACAGGAGTGTCGGCTGCCGAGCATGGTCGCTACTGTTTCAGCCAGCTTACCAAGGGAACCTATCAAACCTACAGGTATGACATCTTTGACCTGCAAGGCGAAATGTTTTGGGATACCTTCAGTCGGGCTGGGCGACGGGTTGCAGTCATTGATGTGCCCTTGACTCCCCCATTAGAGAACTTAAATGGGATTCAAATCACCGATTGGGGAGTGCATAAAGCAAATCACAAGGACATTTTCTATACTTGGCCGTCATCTCTGTCCCCTGAAATTGAGGCAGAGTTTGGTCGGGACAGCATTCGTCGTTGTAACAACATTAAACGCACTGTGAATGGCTTTCAAGACTTTCAGCAAAAAATGATTGAAAGAACCCATAAGAAAGAAAGGCTGTCTAAGAAGTTTTTGGATCAGGGGAATTGGGATTTATTTCTCACCACCTTTACAGAACCTCACTGCATTGGACATCAGTGTTGGCACATCCACGACCTAAAGCATCCTAATCATGATCACAAACTTGCCAACATTCTCGGCGATCCAATTTTGGAAGTATACAAGGCCCTAGATGGATCTATTGGTAGATTAATTGCCGAGGTTGGAGCGGAATCTAATATATTCGTTTATTGCAGCCACGGCATGGGTTCACAAGATGGAGCAGGAAGTTTCCTGCCATGGATTTTGGGACGTTTAGAAAATTCAGGATCAAGCACAACTGAAACTGTTCGTAAACCTGCCACAACTGAAATCGTTCGTAAACCTGCTTACCAGAAAAAATTAAGCAAAATCCTTGCCTATCTTGGCAAACCAAAGCTATTTCTCTGGCGCCTGCGAAAAATTTTTCAGCCTGACCTAGACCCCCCCCTAACAGATTTTGCCGTGCAAACTCTGAATGTGTCTGGGCGAAAATGTTTCATGCTGGGAAATAACGATGCCTGCGGAGCAGTCAGAGTTAATCTAGTCGGGAGAGAACCTGATGGAAAGGTCAACCCAGGGGCAGAGTATGAGGAATTTTGTCAGCAATTGACAAAAGATTTGCTGGAGATTATCGATGACACTACAGGTCAGCCTTTAGTCAAAAATATCATTCGCGCCTCTGATGCCTATCAGGGAACACATCTGGATGAACTTCCAGACCTGATTATAGAGTGGAACCGCCAAACGTTCATCCCAAGTATTTCTTCACCTAAAATTGGCAAACTTGAAAACACCTACAGTGGAGTCCGAACAGGAGATCACAAACCCAGTGGTATTTTCTTCGCAATGGGACCTAATGTAAAACCTGGAAAAATCGCAGAGGAAACCTCAGTTCTGGATTTTGCCCCAACATTAGCTCAATTGCTAGATGTCAACTTATCTAATGCGGAAGGAAAAGTAATTGATCGGATTGCAAATTTAAACCGCGAACATTTGCAAACCAATTAGTATGACTGACTCAATGGCAATCAATTTAGGAGAGATGAATGAGCGTTGATGTATCTATTATCATTCCCACCTACAATCGTATTTCGATGCTTAAGGAAGCACTGAAAAGCGTTTATGCCCAAGAATATAGTGGCACTTACGAAGTTATTGTGGTTGATGATGCGTCCCACGATAGCACCTCGGAGATAATTGCCAGGGATTATCCTGACATTCATCTGATTAGTTTGCAGGAGAATGTTGGACACGGGTCTGCCAGAAACCACGGCATAAAATCTGCTAAAGGCAAGTACATTGCTTTTCTTGATTCTGATGATCTTTGGAAGCCAAACTATTTAGAGGTTCAAGCCTCCGCCCTAGCAAACCAGAACCGATGTTTTGCGGTCAGCGGAATTGAAGTTTTAAATTTAAAGAACAATCAAAAATATAACAGTAGGCAAAAGCCAGATTTAGTTAATTTTCTTTCCCCATTGCATCAGTTATTAATTTACACAAAGACGTTCATCTTATCTCCTTCATCTGTTGTTATACCCAAGTATATATTTGATGAAATTGGATTATTTGAAGAGCAGTATAGATTTGGTGTAGATTCTGACTATTATTTGCGGTGTCTGGGAGAAGGTTATGAAATTGTCTTTACTGAGTTGGTCACTGTAACTTACCATTGTGGGCTTGATGATCAGCTAACTAAGTCAAAAAATTTAAGGGCCAGAGAAGAATTTGTTCATGCTCGGATAAATAGATTCTACGATATTTATGGTGTTAGAAATCACGATAAAGTCCCTGCTAAAGAGATTATCGAAATTGAAAATTATCTCAATTTTGGAACTCAATATTTACTCGGAAATCAACCCTTTAATGCCTTTAGATCCTTCTGCTCGGCAGCGTTACGTGGTGCCCCTTTGCGGACAGCAAACCATTCCTTTTTCGCTATGAAGCTATACCTTGAGAAGGTCAAGAACTATGCTGTTAAGTTTCTCGATCGCCAGTATTCATTAAAAACATAAGCATTCGTTAAAAACATGAAATTTCTACAGAACTGAATTTAAACGTTGATAACGCTTCATGAATGTTTTAATTACTGGGATTGCTGGGTTTATTGGCTATCACTTCGGTCAACGTCTGCTTCAGGAAGGAGTTGAGGTTTATGGAATTGATAATCTGAACGATTATTATGATGTTAGGCTCAAGGAAGCTCGGTTAGAGAGACTCCTTCCCTATAAAAATTTTACGTTTCAAAAATTGGATATAGCCGATCGCAGTCTTACCAGCAAGCTGTTCGAGAACTGTAGTTTTCAATACGTTGTAAATTTAGCTGCACAAGCTGGAATTCGCCATTCTATCAATTGTCCAACCGCTTACATCGATAGTAATATTGTCGGCTTTGCTAACTTGCTAGAAGGATGTCGCAATGCTGCGATTGAACATTTGGTGTTTGCATCTTCTAGCTCTGTTTATGGCGCAAACACAAAAATTCCATTTTCAGTGACTGATAATGTCGATCGACCAATTTCCCTCTACGCTGCCAGCAAGAAATCAAATGAGCTAATGGCTTATGTTTATAGCCATCTCTTTCAAATTCCCACTACAGGTCTGCGATTTTTTACTGTCTACGGGCCGTGGGGTCGCCCTGACATGGCGTACTTCAAGTTTGTCAAGGCAATATCGGAAGGGGAACCAGTTAATGTCTACAATTATGGTCAAATGGAACGGGACTTTACCTATATTGATGATATCGTTGAAGGGCTTGTGCGAATTCTTGCTCGCCCTCCTCAAAGTAATGGCGAACTTCCCTACAAGCTTTACAACATTGGGAACCATCAGCCAGTTAAATTGCTGACCTTCATTGAGACGATTGAAAAAGCACTCCAAAAGAAAGCGATTAAAAACTTTTTGCCGATGCAGCCGGGTGAAGTCTTGACAACGTTCGCTGATATTAATGATTTAGCTCAAGATATTGGATTTCAGCCTAATACCCCGATCGAATATGGGATCGAAGAGTTTGTTAAATGGTATCAAGCCTATCAGCCAACCGGATCTTGAATCATTTCAATGCACATTTGCTGAGCGTACCATAAAAATTGCGTTCGACGAGTAATTTGATGTTATTGTGAGAGGCTAAAAACACCACTTTAAGTATGATTTCTGTAGACCAGTTGCGCCGCAACGCTAAGGCTGAAGATATTAGCCGCCATTTTTATCAAACGCTTGCTAGCATAAGCATTTATGATTCTCCTGCCTTGGCTGCGCTGGCCACTCAAGCGGGCCCAGGCCGGCAACTTTCTTTTCAGTCCTGCCCGCCAGATCAGCCGCCGACTGCTCTGCCTGTGGTTTTGCGTGAGGATGACTATCCCGGCTGGTTAGCGATCGCAGATTTAGCCTATTTGCAAGCAGCGATCGCCCCTCCCCCACCGTCCAACTTAGCTGTCGCCGAAATTCAAGCCCGGATTCCGCAAGTGATTGATTTCTGTCTGGCAGCGATGCAGCAGCCGAATACCTATTTGTGGGGCGGTACGGTTGGCCCTAACTACGATTGCTCAGGGCTAGTTCAACACAGCTTTGCAGCCCAAGGAATTTGGCTACCCAGAGATGCTTACCAGCAAGAAGCCTTTACGCAACCCATTGTGAATCCCGGTCGCGAACCGGCTGATTTGATTTCTGCGTTGCTGCCCGGAGATTTAATTTTCTTTGGCACTCCCGCCAAGGCAACTCATGTCGCCATTTACCTGGGGTCAGGGCGCTACATTCACAGTTCCGGTCAGAGCCAAGGCAGAGATGGGATTGGCATTGATAACCTTTCACCCCAAGGGCACCCTGTCACCCAGACTTACTACACGCAAGTCCGAGGCGCGGGACGGGTGATGGTGAGCTATCAGCCGAGTTGACTCAGATCAAACATGGCGCTAGTCTAGTCCCACTCAATTGAACATTTTTGCGATCGCCCAGTATGCAACTCTCACCCCAAGAAAAGGATAAGTTACTGATTTTTACGGCTGCTTTAGTGGCAGAGCGCCGCAAAGATCGGGGCTTAAAGCTGAACTATCCAGAGTCAGTTGCCTACATTTCAGCCGCCATTTTAGAAGGGGCCAGAGATGGGCGGACGGTGGCTGAGCTAATGAGCCACGGCACGACGCTGCTCAGCCGTGACGATGTGATGGAGGGGATTCCCGAAATGATCCATGAAGTCCAGGTGGAAGCGACTTTTCCTGACGGCACCAAGCTAGTAACAGTGCATAATCCGATTCGCTAGCGATCGTCCATTTGTGATTTTTGCATAGTGTAGTCTCACCCGCCTGTATAAGTTTGCAAAGGCGGTAACTTGCATGCCCACTGGTCGCACCCACGATCGCATCACCTTAACTTCCCTGCCTGTAGTTGGCGGTAGTACCCTTTGGGTCAGCCATAGCACTCGCCTAACGCTGATTGTCTGCGCCAGCTTTTTGTTCAGTGGGCTGATGTTTGGCCCCGACCTCGATATTTATTCCTGCCAGTTTCGGCGCTGGGGCTGGTTGCGATGGCTGTGGTTGCCCTATCAAAAACTGCTGCGCCATCGATCGCTGTTTTCCCACGGGCCAGTCATTGGGACTCTTTTTCGTTTGCTGTATTTGGCAATTTGGCTGCTGCTGTTGGGCAGCATTGGGTTAAGTGTGGCGATCTACAGCCGTCAAGTTGCCTGGGATTGGCGCTCAGGGATTGAACTGGCCAAGCGTTATGTACAGCAATATCCCTTCGAGGGTTTAGCACTACTGATTGGTTTAGAGCTAGGCGCAATGAGCCATTATTTGAGTGATTGGGGTGGGTCTGTTTACAAGCGCCTCAAACAGAGCTTGACGCTAAAAAGCAAGCGCTAGCGATCGCTGCGTTAAATTTAATCAGTGATTTATAGAAAAGCGATTGCCGGACTATGTCAACCTCTCTAGCCCAACCTAGCCTGCAAGTGTTCACTGCTGCTGATGGACTGGCTTTAACAGCAACACCCAAGGGGCCAGTAATGATTGGCCCGATCGCAGCTTCAGAAATGGCCCGACGATTAGTTAAGCATTTGCAGCAGTATTTTCCGGCAGATCACCAAATCACTCTTATTCATTTTGGTGAGACAGAAGCAAGAGATACGGCGATCGCCGTGACCGATTTTGACCAGGCTGATTTGGCTTATCCACTTTCGCTTTACCTCAATCCACCAATCAGCCCCCCTTTAAATGCTCTACAAGAGCTGATTGATGTCGTAGCTCAACTGCGATCGCCGCAGGGCGGCTGCCCGTGGGATTTAGCCCAAACCCCCCTTAGCCTGACGCCCTACGTGATTGAGGAAGCCTACGAGGTGGTAGATGCGATTCGACAGGGAGAACCAACTGCGATCGCGGAGGAACTAGGAGATTTGCTGCTGCAAGTCGTCTTGCAAGCCCAGATTGCCAGTGAAGATGGGCAGTTTAGCCTCCAAGAAATTGCGGCAGGAATTAGCAGCAAGCTAATCCGGCGGCATCCGCACGTGTTTGGCGACCTGCAAGTCGAGAGCATTGACCAAGTTCGCGCCAACTGGGAGCAAATTAAAGCTCAAGAGCGGGGAGAGTCACCAGACCAACCACCGCCCCTGAGCCAAAAACTCAGCCGCTATCTGCGGACATTACCACCAATTATATCTAGCCTCAAAATTGCCGAAAAGGCTGGAGATGCTGGTTTAGATTGGCCGAACATTGCCGGAGTTTGGGACAAATTTTATGAGGAATTGGCAGAGTTTAAGGTCGCTCTTGCAGAGTCTGATCGGAACCACCAGCAGTCTGAGCTGGGAGATTTGCTTTTTAGTGTGATTAACCTAGCCCGCTGGTGTCAGCTTGACCCAGAGTTGGCCCTGCAAGGCACCTGTCAGCGATTCATTCAACGCTTAGAAAAAATTGAAGCGGCGATCGACCAACCCCTCGATCGCTATAGCCTAGAAGAATTAGAAGCCTTCTGGCAGCAGGCAAAAGTTCAACTTAAAAAAGCAGAAATAAATTTAGTACATGAAGACGAGACACAAGCACCAGAAAATGTTGCGCAAAAAGATCAAGAACTAGAAGGGCCAACGCAATAAATCCATCACTGCTTGAACAAGCCAACGTTTTGACCTGATGTAAGGCGATCTCCAGAAAAGGATTGACCATTGACCAAATAGTTCACTGGCATCAGTCCATATTCATTGCAGGGAAGGGAGCTAATCGAACTAAATTGGTAAATTCTTACTCAGCAATCGCCTTAAAGGGGAATTCAGCATAATTTGTCACCTATCTGATTTTTATGCCGCAAGTCCTTACTATATGAATTGAGCATTACATGGTAAGCGCTGTATTTTGGATATACAGCGAAAATATGTTTAGTTAATGGTTTCTAACTCGTATGATTCAGAAGATCCGTGAAGCATCTGGATTGCTTACAACAAATTGGGTACTATTCAGTTCGATTGTGCTAACAGTCTGGTTGCCAGGCTCAATATTATTAGTTTATTTACGCCTGTATGTCTTCCCAGAGGCAACTGGGGGGGATGAGTTTCGTATGTTAGCTCAGGAGCTTAGGGTGTCCAATGCTATTGAGTTGGCATTTGGACCAATCTATGTAGGTGCAATACTTCATGCTGCTTCTCGATTAAAACAGGGTTTGCGTACAACCTATGGTGAATCCATGTCTCACGCAGCACGGAAGAGTTTCAAATTATTAGGAACTCGTATTGGTACTGGATTGATCGTATTAGCAGGATTTATTGCTTTAATCATTCCAGGTGTAGTTCTGGCATTACGTTTTGCACTAGTTGATGCAGTTGTTGTGCTGGAAAATGTAGAAGGTAAAAACGCTCGAAATCTGAGTGCGAGATTGACCCAAGGGAAAAGGTGGAATATTCTAGGAACAATTGTTTTGACCCTTCTTGGGGTAGTCATAGCTATTTCTCTGATATCTTTTATTCTATATCTACCGCTATCATTAGTTGGACAAGATGAAAACTTTGTAATCGCCGTCATTAGTGAATGCATTAATAGCATTCTGTTAGTATTACCCATCATTGTTTTGTTTCTGTTCTACTGGGATGCAAAGAATCAACAAACTGTTCCTCAACAGGAGGATAACCAGTAATCGCGGCGGCATAACAACGCCCATGCACATCGACCGTCGGGAGTTGGTCGGTTATGATGCAAAAGCCGATCTGCGGCGGGTGATGGGCAACGATAGATTGCTGGCAGGAGGATGCAGTTGCATCAAATTAGCATCCTCCTGCCAGGACTTATCGATGTTGAATCGGTTGAATATTCAACTCTGCTTGCCATTCTGCAAGGGGCTTTTCCCAAGCCTCTTCCCACTTGTGGGCAAATAACGGTTTGGCAAGCTTGCCCATTTGCCATCCCTGGGCGATCGCCGCCAACAATTGGGGTAATTCGTGCGGTGAAAATAAGGTGGTAGCGATCAAACTATTGGCTACCAACATCGTTGCTAGGGGATAAGGAAACTGCGGCAGATGAAATGCCTGCAAACCAATTTCACCGATCAATGACCTGTCAAATCCAGTCACGATATGCCAGAGATCATGGGTTTGACTCAGGCGCAATTCAATATACTGAGCATCGGATTCCGCAGTCATGCCTGTATGGAGATTGGGGTCGAAGCCCGATTTCTTCATGGTGGCTGCGTAGATGTACCCCAAGGAACCATGAGGATAGGTGAGCAGTGTTTCCAGGTCATGGGCAGGCGGAATGTAGCGATCGCGGATTAGTGTTGCACAAGCCGGATCTTGGTTTAGGTGTTGGGCGATCAGATCGTAGGCAGGCGTTTGCAACAACCCATCTGTCATGTCACCCACTGTTTGTAGGCTGTTGTCCCCCAACAGCATAGAAACAAATGACTTAAAAATGATCAGCTTTACAAAGAACGACCTGAAACCATTGAGGCTTGCAGATTGAGTCTGCTGTTGAACGTCAGAGTGGGTCGATGGATTGGGCTGAACTGAATTGAGCAGTTGCATCACAAATACCTCCAGAAAACTCAGAAATTGAAAAATTGAACATGATCCAACAGATTCAGATGCTTTTACCAGAGCGACTCATTGAGGACTCCATATACACCGACAAAATCAATCCTGCTCATTGCATTCAGATAACGAATCTGCAAGTGAGTCAGTTGCGCTTCTGGCACGCAAAGTAACTTGAGCGGCGCGATCGCTAGCGTCATCCAGCGGGCACAGCGGGTCAGAAAGCTCAATCGGTTTCGACTGTACTCAGCGATCGCGGCCGGCATTTGCGGATGCGGTAAGGTCAGTAAAACTTGGCTCATCAGAGTTGTCTCCTAGTTAAGCTAAAATCATGAGTAATACTCACTTTTTATAAAATACGAGTCACGCTCATATTTTGTCAAGCTAAATCCGAGTAATACTCACTTTTTTGCAAAATAGGTCTAAATTCCGTGGCTAAGGAGTCAAGCAAAAAATCATCAAAATTGGCTGGCATGCGCCGTCAGCCCAGACAAGCCCGCAGTCAGGAGCGGGTGAATCAGATCTTGGATGTGGCCGAACAACTGTTTATTACTGAGGGCTACAGCACCACGACAACCAATGCGATCGCAGCCCGTGCTAAAGTGCCGATCGGGTCACTCTATCAGTTCTTCCCAGACAAAGGGGCAATTGTGCAAGCCCTGGCCAGGCGCTATGGAGAGCTGCTGCATCAGCGATTTATCGCCCTCCATACTGCTGAAACAATTAGTCTGCCCCTGGCAGACTATGTAGAGCAAGTGATTAATGCAACCGAACAATTTTTTAGTGACTATCCCGGTTACTACGCAATCTTCATGCAGGTACAGACCACCCTCCCAGAACTAGAGGCGATCGAATCCGCTGCTGATGCCCAACTAATTCAGGACTGGGCAATCATTTTGTCGGAATCTTATCCGGGCTTGCAGCCGGTTGATTATCAGGCGATCGCTTTTACACTTGTGCAGGCGATCGGGACGTTGCTGTGGCTATCGCTCAGTCAAAACCAGATTTTCCGGCAACGCCTAGTGGCAGAAACAAAACGATTAATGCTGAGTTATCTACAAAGCTATCTCTCAATGGATGAAATTCCATCTAGCCAAGGGTCTGGATCAAGATAACGTTAGCCAGTTGAACAGCTCCATCACAGAAAGGGTTAGATTAACGCCTTCGAGCACAGGTAGAATTTCTAAGCCTTGAAAAACTTTGATCCGAGATTCTGGAAACATGATCAAAATGCTCTCATCGGCAGGAATAATCAGCCAACCCAACTCCGTACCGTGCTCAGAACAGTGGAGGAGTTTTTTTAGGACTTTAGTTTGAGATTGATCGGGAGACAGAATTTCAATTGCCCAGTCTGGCTGAAGGTCAAAGCGATTGGCAATTTTACCCGCAGAAGTACGCGGAATTCGTTGCCAGCGAAAAACCGAGACATCAGGCACGATCGCCGCTCCACCAAAGGTGCAACGCAGTTCAGAGAAAGCCTTGGCGATTTTCGCTCCCTCAGCGACTCGATCAATGACTTTACAGAGTTCAACTTGAATTACACTGTGTTCTCCTTGGGGCATTGGTTTTTGAACAATTTGGTTATGGATAAACTCGCTGGCAGGCTTGGTATCTGGCAGCTTCAAAAAATCTTCTAAGGTGAGTGGCTGAATTGGAGCTTGAACCATCTTGCCTCCAAATAATCCTGGTGACATGAAATTATCCGAAAATTACTTGAAGGGGAGCGCCTTTGACAACCATCTTGGTTCGCGAATTCACGATATCGGATGATTTAATAGGCATCTTGGAGTTCGTAAAAATCGGGGCTGATGTAGTCCTTTCGCATTGGCCAACCAATCCAGTCTTCTGGCATCAGCAGGCGCTTTAGGTTGGGATGCCCTTCATAGATAATTCCGTACATGTCGTAGGATTCGCGCTCTTGCCAATCGGCGGTTTTCCAAATCCAGTAGACCGAAGGCACAGTTGGATTTTCTCGCGCCAAAAAGACCTTCACCCGCACTTCCTCAGGCCGATCGCTGTTGTCGTCAACTTTAATCAGTTGATACATACTGACCAATTCTGCGCCAGGGCCGACATCGTAGGCACCCTGGCACTGCAAATAGTTGAACCCGTAAGCGTAGAGGGCCGTACAGAAGGGAATCAAAAAGCTGCCGTCAACCTTGAGAATTTCTACCCCAGAGGCATCAACTCCCAAGTATTCATGCTCAAAGCCGTCTTGGGTCAACTGGCGGGAAATTTTGCCAACCTCAGCGATCGCGGTTTCGGTCTTGGTTGGCTCTGGAGTTGAAGGATCAGCCATAATCAGTGCTCTCTAATTCAATAAGTTTCTAGCTCAGCGGTCTTAACAGCAAACCCTACGACCATTCCAGAGCGCCCTTGCGCCAAGCGTAGGCTAATCCGACCACCAGAATGGCAATGAAAATTAGGGCTTCCACGAAGGCTAAAACTCCCAAGTGGCTAAAGGCAACCGCCCACGGATAAAGAAACACCGTCTCGACATCAAAGATCACAAAGACAAGGGCGAACATATAGTAGCGAATGTTGAACTGAATCCAAGCGCCGCCGACGGGTTCCATGCCCGATTCGTAAGTGGTTGTGCGCGACGCTGCCTGACTCTTAGGGCGCAACAGTTTGGAGGCACCTAAAGCCAAGACAGGGACTAGCGAACAAATGAGCAGAAAGCCTAAAAAATACTCGTAACCGCTGAGGACAAACACAAGGCAACCTACTGGCCCATAGCCGATTGAACTTCAACGATTCATTATAGGGGCTTTCACCCGTGGGGTGGCTAATCTGCACCAAGAAATTTCGATTGGAACTTCGATCGCTGGCGATAGAAGTTCTCAATCATTGCTGGTTAGAATTTCAAAATGCAGTATTAATCAGGCAGCTTTAATTGACGACTCGCCATCACCTGCTTTCTGGAGTCACGACTCGTGACGTACCCGACGCTCAACCGAAGCGGTTAGATCGCGGGGCTTCCCGTTTAGCGGCTAACCTAGCGGCAATGCGTTTTGCAGTCGTTAATCGAGCTTCTGAAATCTCCCGACTGGTTGATCGAGCCGCTGCTAAAATCTCAGGCGGGGCAGTTGCCGGTGTGCCACTGTTAAACGGGGGTTCAGGGGCATATTGAATCTGGAGTTGAATCTCCTGGGCCACGCGATCGCCCCGCAGAAGCGCCGCCACGCGCAGAGCGCCATCAATTCCGGCAGTGACCCCAGCTGCACTCACAAACTTGCCATCGATCACCACCCGTTCATCAATCGGAATCGCACCAAAATACTCTAGGAGATGAAAGGCTGACCAATGCGTGGTTGCCCGCACCGTTTTGAGTAAACCAGCCGCGCCACAGATCAACGCTCCCGTACAGACTGAAAACACGTATTTTGTATGGACGGCTTGCTCCCGGATGAAGGAAAGAATCGTTTCGTCATCCATCAATGCTTCCTGTCCGTAACCACCGGGTACAAGCAGAAGGTCAAGCGGCGGTGATTCGGAGAGCGTTTTCTCTGGAGTCAAAATCAATCCCTTGATATCCTTCACGGGCACCTTTTCCTTCCAAAGCACATGGAATGTAGAATTCGGCAGCCGCGAGAGGACTTCAAAGGGAGCGGTAAAGTCGGTCTGATCAAGACGTGGAAAAATAATTGCACCAATATTGAGGTGAGTTTCCGGCTGGATGTTACTCATTTGCTATTCTTTTGTCGATTGTCTCAGCAAGATTCTAGGGTCTAAAGTTAGCAAAGCCTCTCCGCCGGGGAATCGCCCAATTCGATTTGCTAATCACTCAACAAAGCTTCGACAAACTCATAGCTGGAGAAGGGGCGCAAATCTCCAATTCCTTCGCCAGCCCCGATGAACCGAATTGGTAGGCCCAACTGCTGCACTACGGCTAGAGCGACGCCGCCTTTAGCTGTGCCATCCAGCTTGGTGACGACGACACCGGTTAGTTGAGCCGCTTCCGCAAACACCTGGGCCTGGCGCAGTCCATTTTGCCCCAGCGTGGCATCTAGCACCAGCAGCGATTCAACTTTGGTGCCAGGCGCTTTTTTATCGACAATCCGGCGGATTTTGCGGAGTTCTTCCATCAGGTTTTGCTTGTTTTGCAGCCGTCCGGCGGTGTCAATTAACAGCAGTTCGCTCTTTCTAGATTGGGCCGCAGCGATCGCATCAAACACTACCGCCGCTGGGTCGGTGTTTTTGCCCGGATTGGCGATTACTTCAACCTGGCTGCGCTCGCCCCAGACTTTGACTTGCTCCACCGCAGCCGCCCGGAAGGTGTCGGCTGCGCCAATCAAACACTGATAGCCAGATTCCGTGGCAACGTGGGCAATTTTGCCGATCGTCGTCGTTTTGCCAACCCCATTTACCCCCGTCATTAGCCAGATGTTGAGACAGTTTTTATCCGGCATAAAGCTGGCGCTATACCCTGATTGGAGGGGGCGATCCAGAATATCGCGCAGAATTTGCTTTAGGTAGGCGATCGCGGCATCGGGGGGCAGGGCTTCCTGGCGCAGTTTGGCTTGCAGGGCTTGAATTACCGTATCCGTGGCTTCTACGCCGACATCGGCTTGCAGCAGCAGCGACTCAATTTCCAGTACAGCATCCTGGCTGAGTGGGCCCTGTCCAACCACGGCTTTAAGTTGGTTGACTAGGCCGCGGCGAGTTTTGCCCAAACCCCGGCGCAATTTCTGTAGCCAGGTAATTTCTTCAACTGAAACTTCTTCTGGTTTGCGACCTTGGGCCGCCAGCACCTCGGCTGACCACAGAAAGCCTTCATCAAAGGCGACTGCTGGAGCCTCTTCTGTAGGCTGGGGAGAATCTGGTTGGCTGGGAGTGATTTCTGCCGGGGGTACAAAACCGATCGCTGGTTCAACAGCTACTACTGGTTCAACTGCCTGCTCTGTCTCAATCGCCGTTGCTTTCAGCCGCTCTAAGCGCTCTTGACGCTCTGCTTCAGCTTTTGCCCAAAAGGGCAGAGCCTCAACGGCTTCTGGAGTTTCAACCGGAGATTCTGGGGGCGGCGGGACGATCTCATCGACTGAGGTCGCCGCCACAGACGATAAATCCTCTGCAATCTGTTCAGGCTCTACCTCTAGCGTTTGAGTTTCAGATACGATCGCCGCTGGTTGATCCTCGCTCAGAGCGGTCTGTAGTTCTATTGTTTCTGGTTGTGCTTCCGCAGGCGCTCCTAAAGGTTCTTCGGGTTCTGGAACCGGAAGTTCAGTCTGGATGGCTTTGGGTACTGCCGCGATCGCTGCTTCAGACTCAGCGATCGCGGCAGTTAGCCCAATCGACGTTTCTATGTCTGGCGCTTCTACTTCTGGGGTTGAGAGTTGTTCAGGAGATGCTTCGATACTCGGTTCAGCCGGCGCTTCAGTTGCCGCCGCCCCAGGCTCTGAGGCTGCTTCTTGCTGCCGCTGCTGAATGTTTTTGTAGGCTGCTTTGGCCCAGGCCAGGCGATCGGCGGCTATGTCAGCCGCAGGGGTTTCTGGCGCAGGTTCTGGCTCGCTAGGCGACTCAGGCGGCTGACGCTCTACTTCAGCCGCCTCAGATTCAGCCGAAGCCTGATCACTATCTGTAAACTTGCGACGAAACCAATTGAAAACCATGACTTTAGACCTAGCACCTACGGATTCGGCCGACTCTTCTGTTTCGAGTCTACAGCGGTTCTGAGTTTGATGTCTGATCAGGCAAAACTTGCTAAATTTGGGGGGTAATGACTGGCTTGAACCCTAAAGGACTGAGAGGCCGATGCTTGAGCATGATGTTGTGATCATTGGTGGCGGACTGGCAGGCTGTCGGGCAGCCCTGGAAATTTCTCGTTTAGCCCCCAACCTCAAGCTAGCCTTGGTCGCCAAGACCCATCCGATTCGCTCTCACTCGGTCGCCGCTCAGGGAGGGATGGCCGCCACACTCAAGAATGTCGATGATCAAGATTCTTGGTCAGCCCACGCCTTTGATACGGTCAAAGGGTCAGACTATTTAGCCGACCAAGATGCCGTGGCAATTTTGACCCAAGAAGCGCCAGAAGTCGTGATTGACCTAGAGCATCTCGGTGTCCTGTTTTCTCGTCTAGAAGATGGGCGGATCGCTCAGCGGGCCTTTGGTGGGCACAGCCACAACCGCACCTGTTACGCTGCCGACAAGACGGGTCACGCGATTCTGCACGAGCTTTATAACAACATTCGCAAGTACGGGGTGCAGATCTACGAAGAGTGGTACGTGATGCGACTGATCCTAGAAGACAACCAGGCTAAAGGAGTGGTAATGTACCACCTATTGGATGGTGAAATTGTCGTCTTGCGGGCGAAAGCGGTCATGTTTGCCACCGGGGGCTATGGACGGGTCTATAACACCACCTCCAACGACTATGCCTCAACCGGGGATGGGCTATCGATGACGGCCCTAGCCGGAGTGCCGCTAGAAGACATGGAATTTGTCCAGTTTCATCCCACAGGTTTGTATCCAGCCGGAGTGCTAATTTCTGAGGCTGTGCGGGGAGAAGGGGCTTATTTGGTGAATAGCGAGGGCGATCGCTTTATGACCACCTACGCCCCCAGCCGGATGGAATTGGCCCCACGGGATATTACCTCGCGGGCAATTACAACTGAAATTCGGGCGGGGCGAGGGATTAATTTGGATGGCAGTGCAGGCGGGCCGTTTGTCCACCTTGACCTGCGCCACATGGGCAAAGAAAAAATCATGAGTCGGGTCCCCTTCTGCTGGGAAGAAGCCCATCGCCTGGCCGGAGTAGATGCCGTCGTGCAGCCGATTCCGGTGCGACCGACCGTGCACTATTGCATGGGTGGGATTCCTGTTAACACTGATGGGCAGGTGCGGAGTGGAGCAGAGGGCTTAGTCGAAAGTTTTTTCTCGGCGGGGGAAACCTCCTGTGTTTCCGTCCACGGGGCCAATCGCTTGGGCAGTAATTCCCTCTTGGAGTGCGTGGTGTATGGGCGCAGAACTGGCGCGGCGATCGCCCGCTACGTCCAAGACCGCAAGCAGCCGGAAATCGATCAGCAGCGTTATTTACAAGAAGCCCAAGCCCAAATCCAAGCCCTGCTCGACCAGCCAGGCGAATATCGTTTAGGACAAATTCGCCAGCAATTTCAAGACTGCATGACCGACTACTGCGGCGTATTTCGCACCGCTGACCTGATGCAGCGAGGCTTGACTCAGTTGCGACAGCTCCAGCAGCTTTACCTGCAAACTCGCCTAGATGACAAAGGCAAACTCTGGAATACAGAGCTGATGGAAGCGTTTGAACTCCGCAACCTGATCATTGTTGGAGAAATGATCATCACCGGAGCGCTGCATCGCCAAGAGAGCCGAGGCGCTCATTTTCGGGAGGACTTTCCGCAGCGAGACGATGACAGCTTTCTCAAGCACACCCTGGCCTACTACTCACCCGCCGGAGTCGATTTGCAGTACATGTCCGTCAACACAAGCATGTTTCAACCCCAAGAGCGCAAGTATTAAGGAGAAGGCATGAGAAGGCTAAGTCGAGATCTTTTTTGACCTTCTACCTAGACAATTCCTCCATTTGGGCATGAGTACACATGTCGTGCTGCCTTCTGCCTTTTAACTTCTGGCTTCTTTCTCCCTTCCTCCGACAGGTATGATTTGAATTGGCCTAGCCAAGAGATCGCTTGTGGAGGAAATACGGTGAAACTTGGACAGTGGATTGGTTTACTTGTACTAATAACCTCCGTCTATATCCTCTGGCAGATTCGGCAAGTCTTACTGCTGGTCTTTCTGGCGATCATTCTTGCCACGGCTCTGCATAGAGTGCAGCAGAAATTTTGCCAGTTGGGACTGAAGCGCAATACGGCCCTCACCGTTACCCTCTGTCTGACCCTGACTATAATTGTTGGTTTTTTCTTTTTAGTCGTGCCGCCGTTTGTGCGGGAGTCGGCCCAATTAGCTGAACTGGTGCCAGAAGGCTTAGATCAATTGCAGGTCTGGTTTAATCAGCTCTCCCAGGCTTTACCAGGATCAGTGGGTGATGTCCGCCTGCTCGATCGGGCGACCCAACAGTTGCAGCCTCTAGTCGGAGAACTCTTTAATAACTTTTTTGCCTTTTTCTCCAACACCTTAGCAATTCTGCTCAACTTGCTGCTGGTGCTGGTGTTAACCGTAATGCTAATGGTCAACCCCACTCCTTATCGGCAGGGATTTGTCCGCCTGTTTCCAGCCTTCTACCGGCGACGGATTGATGGTATTCTTTCCCAATCAGAGCAAGCCCTTGTCGGTTGGTTAGGGGGCACCCTAATTAACATGGTGGTGATTGGATCGGTGAGTGGAATTGTCCTTCTGGTGTTGGGGGTGCGGCTGGTTTTGGCCAATGCGCTGCTGGCAGGGGTGCTGGAAGCGATTCCAAACATTGGCCCAGTGATTAGCTTAATTCCGCCGATCGCGATCGCCCTGCTCGACTCACCCTGGAAGGCGATCGCGGTTTTGGTGGCTTACGTTGTGATTCAACAGCTTGAGCAATATTTGCTCGTGCCGACAGTGATGGCTAAACAGGTAGACCTGCTACCAGCCTTCGGCTTGCTTTCGCAGCTCATATTTGCGATTTTCTTTGGCTTTTTGGGACTGTTGCTGGCCTTACCCTTAGTGATTGTGGGGCGAGTTTGGTTTTACGAAATTGTGATCAAAGATATTCTCGATCATTGGGGCGCACAAGCTGATAGTCAACCAGACAGCAATCTCAATGAGTTGCCTTTAGAAACAAAGCAGGAGGAACAAGAAAAGGCAGAGGGCAGAAGGCAGACTTCGGCGTGAGCTTTCGACCCGTCGGCCGTCCGCGGGAGCGCTCAGTTGAACGCGGGCAGAAGGGGGAGATACTTCTTGACTTTTCTAGTCGCTGCTGTTTTCAACTAGAAGCAGAGTTTTCAAAGCCTGGCCGGGCGACATTTCTGAGTCTTTCTTGCAGGGCCAGCAGGGTGGAAGCCAAAGGAGATTGCTCGATCGTTGGCCAGTTGAGGGCGCGTAGAATCACGCGCACGCGGCTGGCAATATCTCCCATGTTGGAGAGTAAACCATTGCTGCCAAACCCAGGAAACAAGTCGAGCGCTCCTTGCCGGAGGGCCCATTGCTGCTCCGAGGGGTACAGTTCAGTTCGCATCCCGCTGGTCAAAATCACCTGCATTTGAGGGTAGGTTTGATTGCACCAGCGGCAAAAATCGTAGGGATTGTCCTTGGTGGCAACAAGGTCCACTAAAATCAGGGAGGGAGTTTGTCCAACCAATTCTGCATGTTTAATCACGTCTTGGAGCGGAGTTCCAGGTTTAGCCCAGAGTACAGACAGCCCCTGGGAACTCAGAATTTCACGCCAAATTTCTCCTTGCAGTTGCGAGGAACTTGTCATCAGAACGGTTTTGCCACCAGTGTAGTGATTGAGGCGAAAGTCAGTGGCTGGACATTGAAAGTCAATTTCACTATCGCCAAGGGTGATGAGATCGCCGCCTTTCAGAAGCAGCGGTTGGCCGGCAGACTGATGATTGACGTAGGAGCCGTTGAGGCTACCCAAATCAACGAGGCTAAAGGCGGAAGGATCAACGTACTTAAGTACAGCGTGATGACGGGAAATCCAACGCTCAGGCAGAACAATATCGTTATCTCTACCCCGACCAATCACCCATTCCGAGCGGTGGTTTAAAGCGATGGAGCGCTCGAACCAATGGGAGCGGATGATTAGTCTGGGAATGGGGGCAACCAGAACAGAGTTTGCTGGCAAGGGAGCATTGTCAACCACAGGCTGAGATGGCTGACCCATGGCTTGTCCTGTCACAAACGTATCGAGTTTGCCCGATGAATTCATACTGGTTAAACTCATCACTCTGATTGCTCTATTCCTGAGTCTAAAGTAAAGGATCTAACAAAGTGGTCACAATCCAAGATTACTAACGCTGGCTTTGGCTGGCTACCGTAGAACTACTGAACCTCATGGCGATGAGGATTGGCTCTAGTTCTATCTTTTTCTATCTTTCAACTAGGGTTCAGACAATGAGTGCTAATCAACATCAGTTGGAGGAAATCTCTTTTGATTTCAAATCCCATGCTCAACTTTCACCCGCTGTTGAGCTAAGGCGCGGTTCGTTTGTTTGTCATCTAATGCTCCGTAAGAAGCAATTAGTCCAAACTAAAGTTAAAACTAAATAAGCAATAAAAAAAGGGTTTCTGCGCAACCCTTTTTTTATTGCATTTTTTATTGCAGTCTAAAAGAGTTGTCAGCGGTACTGCTGACAACTCTTTTAGTCAGGGCACAACGGCGACTGCTGATACAGCCAATGCACCGGCGATCGCTGATGCAATCAAAGACGTTAAAGCAGTTCCAAATAACCACCAAGCTGCACTAGCAACGGCTCTTTTGGTTTCTAGCGCTTGCTTACGGGCTTGCTGCTTGATCGCTACTAAGCGCATTTGAACTTCTTGCTGAATTCGATCGGCCCGTTGGAGCACACCATCGCGGGCTGCCTCTACCTGAGCAATAATCCGAGCCGCATCGGCCTCCGAAATGTCATCCCGTGAACTCAAAACCGCAATCAAGGTGTCCCGATTGATCTGGCCCAACCGAGTCCGGAGGGCATCAAAGCCTGCTTGCGGGTCATCAAATAGGGTACTGAAGTCGTGCTGAATTCCCTCATAGTTGAGTTCAGGGCGCTCTAAGGAATTGAGATAATTGCGAATGCTGTCGAAGACGTGCTTAAAGACACTAACCTCGGCAGCCCAAAGACACTAACTTCGGCGGCCTAAAGACACTAACTTCGGCACCCAAATGACAGCAACCTCGGCGGGTCATTTTTGAGAAACTTCGGCAGGTAATAT
>JAHHGS010000080.1 GCA_019359715.1 Aphanocapsa sp. GSE-SYN-MK-11-07L
GCACTGGCACGTAACTTTGCACTCAATTTGTATCGCGACAATGGATTTTTGAACATGGCTCAAGCTCAACGTCTCGCTGGCTTTAGTTTTAACGTGCTGAAAGATTTATTTAGAATGAAATAACCCTACTAACAACCAGGTTTTCGTGATTAGATCGCCAAGGAGAAGATGAGGGTTTCATATACCTGAATTTTTGCAAAATAGCGGGTTTGCATGAGAATTAATGGTTTGAAAGCACGATCGCCCTCCCCTCAGGGTGCATTGTTATACTAAAACTCTATGTATAAATGCCAATTGTTGAGATTTTTGAGTTATGCAACCTACTGACCCAGCCAAATTTACTGAAAAGGCTTGGGAGGCCATTGTTAAATCTCAGGATGTGACGCGCCAGTTTAAGCATCAATACCTAGAAGTAGAGCATTTGGCGATCGCCCTTTTAGAGCAAGACGGGTTAGCCAAGTCAATTTTGACCCGCTCCGGGGTGGATGAAACCGTTTTGGTGAAGCGGTTGGCTGATTTTGCTAAACAGCAGCCGAAAGTGCCCGACAGCAGCCAGCTTTACCTGGGGCGCAATTTAGACATTTTGCTTGACCAAGCCGAAGCCGCCCGTGAGGCGGAGGGCGACAGCTACATTTCGGTTGAGCATATTCTGCTGGCTCTGTGTGAAGACAAACGGGTGGGGCGAAATCTGTTTCGATCGGTGGAGTTGGATCGGAGCAAGCTGGAAAAGGCGATCGCCGAAGTGCGGGGCAGCCAAAAAGTCACCGACCAGACCCCAGAGAACCGCTACGATGCCCTCAGCAAGTATGGGCGCGACCTGACCGAGCAAGCCAGAGCCGGCAAGCTCGACCCAGTGATTGGGCGGGATGAAGAGATCCGGCGGGTGATTCAGGTACTCTCACGGCGGATGAAAAATAACCCGGTGCTGATTGGCGAACCAGGGGTGGGTAAGACAGCGATCGCCGAAGGGCTAGCCCAGCGCATTCTCAAAGGCGATGTGCCAGAATCGCTCAAAAATCGGAAGCTGATTTCCTTGGATATGGGCAGCTTGGTGGCCGGAGCCAAATACCGGGGCGATTTTGAAGACCGCTTGAAAGCCGTGCTGCGGGAAGTCACCCATTCCGATGGGCAAATTGTTTTGTTTATTGATGAGCTGCATACCGTGGTTGGGGCGGGAGCAACTCAAGGCAACACGATGGACGCGGGCAATCTGCTCAAACCGATGCTGGCCCGGGGCGAACTGCGCTGCATTGGGGCCAGCACTCTCGATGAGTATCGGAAAAACATTGAAAAAGACGCAGCTTTAGAGCGGCGATTCCAGCAGGTTTACGTTGGGCAACCGACCGTGGACGACACGATTTCAATTCTGCGCGGACTGAAAGACCGCTACGAAATTCATCACAACGTCAAAATAAGCGATTCGGCTTTGGTGGCGGCGGCGATGCTCTCCGATCGCTATATTTCTGATCGGTTTTTGCCGGACAAGGCGATCGACCTAGTGGACGAAGCGGCTGCCAAACTGAAAATGGAAATGACCACTAAACCGCGCGAGCTAGAAGTGGTCGAGCGGCGGTTGATGCAGCTTGAAATGGAAAGGCTGTCCCTAGAGCAGGAAGAAACCCGGACAAAAACGGGCGGCATCTATGCCTCGGCCAAAGAGCGGTTGCAGCGGATTGAGCAAGAAATTGCTGATTTGAGTCCGCAAAAGACGCGCATGGAGCAGCAGTGGCAAACCGAAAACCAAGTGCTAGAGCAAATTAACACGCTCAAAGAACAAGAAAATCAGGTCAAGCTGCAAATTGAACAGGCAGAGCGTGACTATGACCTCAGCAAAGCCGCCCAGCTCAAGTACGGGCGGCTCGAAACCCTACAGCGCGACCTAGAAGCGGCGGAAGCGCAGCTCCAGGAAACCCAAACCAAAGGCACCACCTTCCTGCGCGACCAAGTGACTGAATCGGATATTGCCGAAGTCGTGGCCAAGTGGACAGGCATCCCAGTCAATCGGCTATTGGAATCGGAGCGGCAAAAGCTGCTGCACCTGGAAAGCCACTTGCACCAGCAGGTAATTGGTCAGGAAGAGGCGGTATCAGTGGTATCAGCCGCAATTCGCCGGGCCCGCTCTGGCATGAAAGACCCCGGCCGCCCGATTGGTTCGTTCTTGTTTATGGGCCCAACCGGCGTCGGCAAAACCGAGTTGGCTCGCACCTTAGCCCAGTTTTTGTTTGATACCGATCAGGCACTGGTGCGGATTGACATGTCGGAGTACATGGAGAAGAACTCCGTCTCCCGGATGGTCGGTGCGCCCCCCGGCTATGTCGGCTATGACGAAGGCGGACAGCTCACCGAAGCCATTCGCCGTCGCCCTTACTCGGTGGTGCTACTAGATGAAGTCGAAAAAGCCCACCCGGATGTGTTTAATATCTTGCTGCAGGTGCTAGATGACGGACGAATCACCGATTCCCAGGGGCGGACGGTAGACTTTTGCAACACGGTGATTGTGATGACCAGCAATATCGGCAGCGAGCACATTTTAGATGTGTCTGGCGATGATGCCCGCTACGCAGAAATGCAGCAACGGGTCGATCAGGCGCTGCGATCACACTTCCGCCCGGAATTCTTGAACCGGGTTGATGATCTAATTCTGTTCCATACCCTCGATCGCCCGCAACTGCGTCAGATTGTCCAAATCCAAATCAAGCGGGTGCAAAAGCTACTAGCCGACCAAAAAATCAGCCTCAGCCTGACGGATTCCGCCCTCGACCACATTGTTGATGCCGGTTTTGACCCCGTATATGGGGCCCGTCCCCTCAAACGAGCGATTCAACGGGAACTGGAAAATGCGATCGCCAACAAGCTGCTCGAAAATGCTTTTGAAGCCGGAGACTCAATCCAAGCCACCTGGCAAGACAATCAGCTCATGTTTATTAAACAAGCCAAGTCAAAAGAAGTCAGCGAACCCGCAGTTTTAGCCAGTTCTTAAAATTCATTACTCAGCCATTTGATTGGAAGTCAGAACCTAAAACTTAGATAGATCAAGATTTTTTTTTGAGAACTAAAACGCCCATCATGCCAGCCGCGATCGCATAGTGCACTGCCTCGGTAAAGCCCGCTTGCTGAGCTAATTTCACCTGTTCAGCCCCAGTTGGGAAGCGGGCGAGGCTGGGCACTAAGTAGGCGTATTCTTCGGTTAAGCCCAGGTTTTTGGCGGCGGGAATCATGATCGTTTGTAAATACCACTGCTGAAAGCCCTCAACGAAGGCATTTTCAGGATGGTTGAAGTCTAAAATTGCGGCTTTGCCTCCTGAGCGCAGGACTCGCTGAATCTCACTCAGACAGGCTGGAATATCAGTCACATTGCGAAGACCATAGCCCATCGTAATTGCGTTAAAGGTCTGATCCGGAAACGGAAGTGCTAAGGCATCCCCTTGCTGCCAGCGAATTTGCGGTAGATGGTAGGAGCGCTGAGCGGCGATCGCCAGTTGAGCTTCCGCAAAATCTAGCCCCACGACTTGCCCCGCAGAACCGACCTGCTTACCCAGCAGCAGAGCCAAATCACCGCTACCACAGCACAAATCGAGGCAAGTATCACCTACTTTAGCCTGGCTCCAGCTCACGGCCATTTGCTTCCAAACCCAATGCTGCCCTAAACTGAGCCAGCCATTCAGGCGATCGTAGGCAGGCGCAATCCGGTTAAATAAACTTTGAACTTGCTCGGCTGTGGGAGCGGCGGGAGAACGAAGCACGGAATCACAAAAATATATTTAGTCGCTAGGTTAATTAAAAAACCTGATCCAATTATGAGAACGATTAATTAGTAAAGCGAGCAAGCTCAGAAACGCCAATCGATACCGTTGTATCAGGTTCGTAAAGAATATTTGGCAGCAGTTGAGATACTTCATCCATTGGGAGGGTATGGATAGTGGTGAAATAGCTCATATATCCGTCCATTAGCAGATAGACGGCAACCACACCGCCAGCAGATATTGCCACCAAGGTACTTGCTAAGATCATTGATGAATCACGCAGCTTGACGGCCCCCTGAATTAACCTCAGGGACCAAATAATTAGCGCAATCACAATGATGAGAAAGGCGAACATGATCTTAAAAAATGTTAATAATCATTGTAACAATAGTCACGTATTTATTGCTAGCTTTTGATTTTCTTCAAGATTGCTACAGATTTGGCTGAAAGCAGCTTAGTCAGCTTGGGCAACAAGACCTAAACTCCATTATCCGTTTGGCGAATCGACACCTGATGGTCGTGGAGGTGTTGCTTGATTTGACCAATGCTTAACTGTCCATAGTGCAAAGCAGAAGCTAGCAGAGCTGCTTCTGCTTTGCCTTCAGTCAGCACGGTTTGGATATGCTGGCAAGAACCCGCCCCGCCAGAGGCAATCACCGGAATTTGGACTTGTTCAGCGATTGTGCGGGTCAGCTCTAGGTCGTAGCCCGCCTGCGTTCCATCCGCATCCATACTGGTGACAAGTAGCTCCCCCGCCCCTCGCTGCGCTAGTTCCGTTGCCCAAGCGATCGCGTCTAAGCCCGTGTTTTCCCGTCCGCCTCGCACAAACACGTCCCAGCCTGGGTTAGCTGGAGCAGTCCGGCGGCGGGCATCGATCGCCACCACAATGCACTGGACGCCAAACCGATCGCTGGCTCGGTTAATCAAGTCTGGGTCACGCACTGCCGCTGAATTAATGCTGACTTTATCAGCTCCCGCTCGCAGCAGCTTTTTGATTGTTTCTAGATCCTGAATCCCACCACCCACTGTGAGGGGAATAAACACTTGCTCCGCTGTCCGGTAAACGACATCAAATATAATCCCCCGGTCTTCGTGGGTGGCGGTGATGTCTAAAAACACTAGCTCATCTGCCCCTTCCCGGTTATAGACCTGAGCTAACTCGACCGGATCACCAGCATCTTGCAGATTGACAAAATTAATCCCTTTCACAACTCGACCAGCTTTCACATCCAGACAAGGCAAAATTCGTTTGGCCAGCATAGGTTCTGTAAGGGGGCTGTTGACAGTATAGTGGCTGACTTCAGCGATTGTGGCGATTACACCCCATCCCTGACCTCTAGGTTGAGTCGGCTGCAATCAACGCTTCTATTTCCCTAGCCTGATACACTGTGGAATGGTTGGTTTTACGAGAATGACTATGGATATTGGGCAAAGAGTCAGAGTCTGTTGCATCCGCGATCGCGTCACTAAAGATGTTAGTAAAAAGCTGGGCCAAGTCGGGGTGATCAAAGCCTATAAAGTAACCGATGGCAGAGGCTTAGGAGTTGTGGTTGAATTCGAAGATCAGATTGCGACTTGGTTTTTTGAAGACGAACTCGAACCGATCCAATAGCTGTCCAATCGCCGACCGTTAAACTCATCCCTAATCGTTACTAAGAGGCGCATCCCGGCGGGGTGCGCCTCTTAACGCCTTAGCTAGGTAAGGCTGAATTGCTTAGAATTAGATCCGACAGCGTTTCAGGAGAGTTAATGGCACAGATTTTGACGTTTTTGGGTAAAGGTGGCACAGGTCGAACGACGGTGGCGATCGCCACCGCCAAAGCCTTTGCTGCTCACGGAAAACAAGTCCTGCTGATTGGGCAAGGCTCTGACCCTAGCTTAAGCCTGCTGCTAGAAACGCCTCTAGAAGGCGAGGCCCCGCAGACAGTGACAGCCAATTTGCAGGTAATTCAACTCCGGGCGACTCAACTGTTAGAGCAAAATTGGCAAATTCTCAAGCAGCTAGAAACTCAGTATTTACAAACCCCATTTTTTAAGTCTGTGTTTGGTCAAGAGCTAGGCGTGTTGCCCGGCATGGATCAGGCGCTTACCCTCAACGCGCTGCGAGAGTACGACAGCACTGGCCAGTATGACGTGATTGTTTTGGATAGCGATGGCGACCAAAACACCCTCCGCATGCTAGGAATGCCGGAGATTTTGGGCTGGTATGTGCGGCGGTTTCGGCAGGTGTTTGCGGAATCTGACCTTGGCAAAACCCTGGCTCCCTTTGCGGGCCCGATCGCTGGTGCCGTTCTGAATGTGAGCTGGTCGGGCAATGTCTTGGATCAACCCGCCGTTAGCCAAATGAACAACATTTTGGAGCAGGGGCAAGCCGCGATCGCCGATCCAGCCCGGATTGCCGCTTATTTAATCACAACCGACAGTCCGCTGGCGATCGCCACTGCCCGCCAACTTTGGGGGACGGCTCAGCAAGTCGGGTTGACTGTCGGTGGGGTGCTGTTGAATCAGTCTGATGACCTGCCACCCGTCAGCACCAGCTTTGCTCCCTTAGCTGTGACGCCGTTACCCACCATTCAGTTCAATGATTGGCAGCCGCTGATTGCTGCTCTGCCAGATTTTACGTCTGCGCTATCTGCCCCTCGTCCAATTACGGTTGACCTAGCGACTCGTCAGGTTAGTTTGTTTCTGCCTGGCTTTGACAAAACCCAGGTCAAACTCTGCCAGTCTGGCCCAGAAGTGACAATTGAAGCCGGAGATCAGCGGCGCAATTTGCTGCTACCGCCTGAACTGCGCGGGCAAGCCGTGACGGGAGCCAAATTTCAAGATAGTCACTTAATTTTGTCTTTCTAAATTGGCAATACCCAATCAACGCTAGCGATCGCCCGACAGAGATTGAAATTTGGGCTAAAGGCGATCGCGGGGAATAATTTGCTCAACCCCTGATCCTTTCCAAGCCCGCGCGATCGTGGTCAATTTAGCGAAAAAATCAGATGTTTCTGGGGTTGGAAACTCTCGGATCAGCGCCTGGCTGGCAACGACTGGGTGACCTAAGGTTGAAGCAGGGGGAACCTTAGCATTAGCCAGCGGCGCTTGCCAGGGCGGTAACTCGGAAGAGATTGAAGGTTGGGCAGAAAATCTAGACCGCTCGTTGTCTTGCCCGGAATCTTGCAGCTCAGATTCTGGAGATTCCAGCAAACTCTTCGGCAAATTGTTGCAGACTAAACGCTCAAAATCATCATTAAAGTGGTGCATCGGCTGACCTCGCCGCACCCAGCGGGCCAGAATTTGCTCAACCGAAATGGCTTTGTACCTGCCTTGATAGAGAGCTTCTACCAGCGCCAAGCGAACCCAGCGGGCCGGATAACTCCGCAACCAACGATCGAGAATCTGATCGCTGGTCAGGTCTCCTTGGTCAAAACTGTAGTGTTTTAATAAGGCATCAGCCGACGTACGGGCTGCTTCGTTCCCTTGATCTGCCATAGGAAGTTCAATATAACGGCTAATGTTGATTTTTTAGATTGGCTTTAAGCTGTGACCATTACTGCTAGAGACTTATATCATCTACAGCTTACTGCAAGCAAATCCGTTATTTCGGTGATTTTATGGCAACTCGGACACAAACAGTTTTGTAAGAGAATTCACGTTTCGACAAAACCATTTAAATTGGACGATCGCCATCCATCGTGCTGCTCGCTTAAACCATTGGGGCTAATTTCTGAAAGCCTCTCCGAGGGCTGATTTTAGCGGGGACTAATCACCCCTCCGCGCACCGAATTAACATCGGGTGCCGCCAGAGGGTCAGTATTGCCTTGTAAGTTAAAGCCATTGATCCGCAGCACAAAGGAGCCAATTTCGCGATCAGGACTGTAGCGGAAAACGACGCCATAGGTGCGACGGCTATATTCAACAATGATATTCGTGTCGTAGAGAGCGCCGGTTTGGACATTGAGTGATCCCTGCACTCCGGCTCGGACTGGCCCATAAATTTGCTGCAAAAAGCTTAAGGTGACAACTTGAAAGTCAACAATCCGATCAAACAAAAAGGGCGAAACCCCACTATTAAAGGCCTGGTAGAAAGAAACATTGAAGCCGGTATAGTCCCACATTGGCTTTGAGAACTGACCAATTTGACCTTGAATTCCGATCGCGCCAATGATTGCCTGCTGGGTATCACCGCTGGTATAGCCAGTGGAGACACCCTGAATGCCCGTAAATAGCTGCACATAGGGCGTTACTGGGGTTGGAGTGTAACGCAGACCCTCGGTTTGAGTCGGAGGCAGCGCTTTGCCTTGCCAAAGCGTAAACCCGCGCCCAATGTTGACCGTGCCCTGAAACCGCCCCAAGCTCTCTCGATTGATCAGGTTGTCTCGGAAGGTGTCAGCAGTCACATACTGAGCGCCCACCTGATAGGTCAGGTTTAATCCAGAGCTACCCAGCGGAATGTTGGGCGAAAGAAACAGCAATCCAACCGTACTGCGGACATCTTGCTCGCCCAAGGAGCCGTTAAACAGGCGTTCGCGGAAGGAAGATTGAAAAATCAACTGATTGGAGCCAATTGATCGCTGCAACCGCAAATTGGCTCTAGCGGTGTCGCTTAGGGTATTAGGGTCTAAACTGGTCAGCTTGGCATAAATGCCCAGGCTGGTTTGATCGGTGAGCTGGCTGTTGAACCGGAAGGTGCCCCCATAGAGGTCGCCATCCACCAGATTAAAGTTTTCGTTGATGGCGCGCTGAACTAAAAACAGCGGCGTCACTACAAAGGAAGTGCGATCGCTGGACAATAAATCAAAGGTGCGACCAATAAATAGACCGCCAAAGTCGCTGTCATAGCCAAAATCAAACGGCAAGATATTCCGCTGCCGCCGACTGATAATCACTTCTTCCCGTAAAAGCGGCACAGCCACTTTTTGATCAAACACAATCCGCCCCCGCCGCAGCGTCAGCTTATCTTCGAGCGGGGAAATTCTTTCTAGGCTGGCTTCTGTGGATCGCAGCTCTAACTCTGGCGGTGAAAACGGGTCATTGGTAACACGGACATTGAACGCTTTATAGCGTCCGCCATCAAACTCAATCCGATCCGCCTCAAACCGCAGCCGCCGGAGCTCACCTTCAACGCCGCCTGCGTCTCCTGCCCCCGTCTGGAGGGGCTGAGGCTGGGCATCGCCCAACTGTTGACTAAACGGAATCAGTTGTGAGGGAGCACCAGTGATTGAACCGGGGCGATCGCCAGAAAAATCTTGCCCAGCTTGCGGCAAGTTGATCGAGCCACGGGTCTGAAAAAATGTGCCCCGATCTTGAACCAGGTTGTATTCTAAGCGGCCTCCTTGCAGAACCTGACCACCCCGGGTGAGGGTAACATTGCCCTCAGCCACCACAATCTGAGTCACAACATCCGTTTGGACTCGATCGGCTTTTAGCTCGGACTGGCGAAAGTTCATCAACACATCGCCAACGGCAGTGAAGACCTGACGCACATTGTCAAATTCTTGCCGATCGGCAGTGGTTTCTAACGGTACTGATTGGGACGGGTCTGGGCTGGCTGGCTCTGGGCTAGCCGGAGTTGCCGGTTGTATTTGAGCGATCGCCGGTCGAGCATAATGAGTCAAGCCATCAAACTCAGACTGGGCTGGTATTTCAGACCAAATTGGCGCTGTCAGCACGACGGGCTGCGGGCTAGCTTCCGGGTTGTCTGAGTTTCCCCTAGCAGGCCAGCCAAAACTACTCGGATTTGCTTCTACAGGAGCACCGAGCAAGTCTGCGGGAGATTGCTCTGGCAACGCTTCCGGTGCGATCGGCAGTTCAGCTTTGACGGCGGAAGGCGTTGATTGAGCTGGAATAGCAGCGCTACCCTGAACGGGTACGGTTTGAACAAGGGGTGGCGGTGCAGCAGGAGGTACAAGCGGAAAAGGCATACTCGAAGGGGTTGGCTGGTTCACAGCCCGGAGAGACTGCCTTTGTTACTTTACGGAAAAACCAACCCCCTCATAAGCAAATCGTCGCGACTTACTCTAAATCTTTGCGCTTGGGGTTGCGTGAGGGGTCGCCAGACAGAAAGCCAAACACAAATAGCAGCACGAAAAAGGCGACAACAATGTAGACCGTGATTTTGAGAGTTTCCATGACAATTTTTAGTAAAGCGGCTGAAGATCATTGAGCCAAACCGGCCCGCAGGAGAGCAGTCGGCTTAGCTTCATCATATCCAAAAGCGGGATCAGTTTTAGCGAAAGACTACAGTTAGCTGCTCTAGCCAATGAGATCAAGATGCGACGATTAAGCGCAGAGCGCCTAAGCGCTAACCGGCTGCTCTAAGCTCAACTTGGTGCGTTTGATCGGCTCAGGAATGGCGATCGGATACTTACCCGTAAAGCAAGCGGTACAGAAGCTATTGGTGTCTTCTTGAGTCGCCTCTAACATGCCTTGCCAGCTCAAGTAGCTGAGCGAGTCAACGCCAATTTGCTCGGCAATCTCCTCAACTGATTTGGTGGCAGCAATCAACTGATCTTGACTGTCGGTGTCAATGCCATAGAAGCAGGGATGAGTGACAGGGGGTGACGAAATTCGCATGTGAACTTCGATCGCCCCAGCATCGCGCAGGGCTTTGACAATTTTGCGGCTGGTTGTGCCGCGGACAATCGAATCATCGACGATCACAATCCTTTTGCCAGCTAGGACATCCTTCAGCGGGTTGAGCTTCATCTTGATGCCAGATTCCCGCATCGCTTGGGTGGGCTGAATAAAGGTGCGCCCAACATAGCGGTTTTTGATCAGACCTTCAGCGTAGGGAATCCCAGAAGCTTGAGAAAACCCGATCGCGGCTGGAATACCTGAATCTGGGACAGCAATCACAATGTCTGCTTCCGTCGGGGCCTCGATGGCTAAGCGCTTGCCCAAGCGCATCCGATAGCTGTAGAGGCTTTCCCCCTCCATTTGGCTATCGGGGCGGGCAAAATAAATCATTTCAAAAATGCACAGCTTGCGCTCAGGTTTGGGGGCCCAATGAAACGAAGCCATCCCCTTGTCGGTGATCCAGACTAATTCACCGGGTTCGACATCGCGCAGGTACTCAGCCCCAATAATGTCGAGGGCGCAGGTTTCCGAGGCCAGCACGTAGCGGGGCGTGGTTTGCCCTTCTTCGATCAGCAAGCCAATCACCAGCGGGCGGATGCCGTTGGGGTCACGGATGCCCATTAGCCCGTCCGGCGTGCCAATCACAAAGCTAAAGGCACCTTGGCAGCGCTGACAGGCTGAGATCGCTCCTTCCAGCCAGTCTTTACCAGTAGCCACTTCTTGGGCGATCGCCCAGGCTACTAGCTCTGAGTCAGTGGTGCTGAGCAAATTGCAGTCCTGCTGCAAAACTTGTTCCCGCAGGGCAGGAGTATTGACCAAGTTGCCGTTGTGAGCAAGAGCCAGTGCCCCTAACCGCGTTTCCACTACCACTGGCTGTGCATTCACAACCCGGCTGGAACCCGTGGTGGAGTAACGCGTGTGCCCGACCGAGAGATTACCGGGCAATTGGGTCAAAGTGGTCTGGTCAAAAACTTGCGAAACTAGCCCCATGTCTTTGTGGACGTGTAACTTAGCACCGTCAAAGGTAGCGATCCCAGCCGATTCTTGTCCACGGTGCTGAAGGGCGTAGAGGCCGAAATAAGTCAAATTAGAAACTTCTGCGCCCGGTGCATAAACGCCAAACACACCGCAGGCTTCTTCCGGCTTGTCTCCAGGTTCATCGAACTGATCGTTACAGCGACTCTCCGGGTTAGAGGTTGAAAACAGGGAAGGGTCGGAAGAGTGAGGAAACATGCGGGGAAATTGCTCCTAAAAGTTGTTTGTTTTCCAGCCAGATCGTTCAATTCGCCTATTTAGCCATCATTTGACTGACGATAGCTTCACCCCAACATTCACGAATGACATTAATCTTAACCTTAATTAACGATAGGTTATCGGAGGTCAAAAGTTCCAAATCTTCACTTTTTGCTGTTACTCGCCCGATCGCCTGCCAATACCCTGCTAAATGCGTTTGCAAATAGGATTCCCACAAGCTTTGAAATTGTGACTCCACCGAAAGGCAAATTCTGGCTCCCCCTTCCCCAAACAAAATCTGATCCCAGCGTTGGCTTGTGTCCGCAATGACCGACAGATGAATCTCCGCTCCCCGATCGCCGCTGATACAGGATTCAGCTAGAGCGATCGCCAGCCCCCCTTCGGCGCAGTCGTGGGCAGAATGCACCCAACCCTGCTCGATGCCATGCCGACAAGCGGCCTGAACTTGTTGTTCTAGAGCTAAATCGACTAGGGGCGGCATCCCTGCCACCGTATTGTGAATCACAGCCAAATATTCTGAGCCGCCCAGCGTAACTTGCCCTTGGTGTGTTGGATCAAGATTTTCATTGCCAACCGGAATACCCAGCAGATAAATTAAATCGCCGCTTGCCTGCCAGCCTTGCCCACAAATTCGCTCCAAATCGGGAACTAACCCCACCATCCCCACGACTGGGGTTGGATAAATTGGCTGGGGCTTGCCTGCGGCATCTAAAGTTTCATTGTAGAGAGAAACATTGCCGCCCGTCACCGGGGTAGCTAAGGCCCGACAGGCATCCGCTAAGCCACGACAGGCTTCGGCTAGCTGCCAGTAGCCAATTGGGTTTTCAGGACTGCCAAAATTGAGGTTGTCTGTCACGGCTAGGGGTTGCGCTCCGACACAGCTCAGGTTGCGGGCGGCTTCTGCCACGGCTGCTTTGGCCCCTTCGTAGGGATGCAGGTAGACGTAGCGGGGGTTGCAATCAACGGTGGCGGCCACGCCTGATTCTATTCTATCGGTTTGCTCTGGCTCAGATTTAGCTCCTTCCAGGGGGCGGAGCCGAATCACGGCTGCATCAGCCCTGCCTGGCAGCAGCACCGTGTTGTTTTGGACTTGGTGGTCATACTGACGGTAAATCCAGCTTTTCGAGGCGATCGTTGGCGAGGCTAAGAGCTGACAAAGCACCTGATTCCAAGAGATCAGGTTGCCCGCTAGGTCAATGCCAGCCTGGCTGCAAGCGGGCAGCAACTGGCTCGTCCATGCCCAAGCCTGCTGAGCATAATCTGGCGGTGATTCTGGCAGGTCACGGTAATAAATCGGCGTATTTTCAGCCAGGGCGAGGGCGGGAATTTCGGCGGCAATTTTCCCCTGCCAGCGAATTCTAACCACGGGTTCAGCCAACACCGTGCCAGCCACAACAGCATGCAGCCCCCAACGCTCAAAAATCTCAATTAATTCCTGCTCCCGCCCTTTGTGAGCAACAAACAGCATCCGCTCTTGCGACTCTGAAAGTAAATACTCGTAGGGCACCATGCCGGTTTCGCGGACCGGGATTAAATCGAGGTCGAGGTCAATCCCGACCCCGCCTTTGGCAGCCATTTCTGAGGTAGAGCAAGTGATGCCAGCCGCTCCCATGTCTTGGGCGGCCACGACAGCCCCAGTTTTAAAGGCTTCTAGGCAGGCTTCAATCAAAGATTTTTCCAGAAACGGATCACCGACTTGGACGGCGGGGCGATCGCTAACCGACTCGGCGCTCAACTCAGCACTGGCAAAGCTGGCTCCCTTCATCCCATCCCGCCCGGTGGTAGAACCGACATACAAAACCGGATTGCCAATCCCGGCCGCCCCCGATTTAACAATGTCTGGGGTTTCCATTAATCCCAGCGCCATCGCATTCACTAGCGGGTTGCCGTTGTAGGCAGGGTCAAAGTAAACCTCACCCCCAACCGTCGGCACTCCAACTGCATTCCCGTAGTGGCTGATTCCAGCCACTACGCCGCTAAACAGGCGACGGGTGCGAACATCAGCTAAAGAGCCAAACCGGAGTGAGTTGAGAATGGCGATCGGGCGGGCCCCCATCGTGAAAATATCCCGCAGGATGCCGCCGACACCGGTGGCTGCGCCCTGAAATGGCTCGACAGCCGAGGGATGGTTGTGGGATTCAATCTTAAAGGCTAGGCGCAGCCCATTGCCGAGATCCACCACGCCCGCATTTTCGCCTGGCCCAACCAAGACGCGATCGCCCTCGGTTGGAAATTGCTTCAGCAACGGGCGGGAGTTTTTATAGCAGCAGTGCTCTGACCACATCACCCCAAACATGCCCAGTTCGGCTCGATTGGGGTGCCTTCCCAGCCGATGGACAATTTCTGCGTATTCCTCTGGCTTCAGCCCCTCTGAGGCGAGATCTTCTAGAGAAAACGGGCCGGTGGCGATCGCAGTCATAGATCTGTGAGCAGACACAATAGGCTTCAATTCTACCGGGATTTGTCTGGATGAGGACGACGACCCGAATTAAAATCCTGCTCTATGATTTAGGTGGATTCCAGCTTGAGCAATAAACCTTTTGCCTGAATCTTGGGCAGCCCCCTAAATCCCCCAATGCTGGGGGACTTTAGACCCAGTTCCCCCGTTCGGCTGAGGGCCCTTCGGCTTGAGCTCAGGTCGAAAGCTCACGTCGAAGCCCAACGTTGGGGGGCTAGGGGGCAAAAAATTTCGTTTTGCCAGAGGATTTATATTGTGGAACTTGCTGCTGTCACTGAAACTGAGGCCCGCAAGGCTGATCACCTCAAAATCTGTTTGGACGAAAACGTGCAGTGCAACGAAGTAACGCACGGACTCAATCGCTATCGGTTTACGCATACTTGCCTGCCAGAAATTGACTTTCAAGATATTCGGCTGACGACTGATTTTTTAGGCAAGTCTCTGGGCGCACCGCTGCTGATTTCTTCGATGACGGGCGGTACAGAATTAGCAAGGGTGATCAATCAGCGCTTAGCAACCGTGGCTCAGCACTATCAGATTGCGATGGGGGTAGGTTCCCAGCGGGTGGCGGTAGAGAATCCCGATCTGGCCAAAACCTTTAGCGTGCGATCGCAGGCCCCCGATATTCTTCTGCTGGCCAATGTCGGTGCGGTGCAGCTCAACTATGGTTACGGTCTAGCCGAATGCCAGCGGATGGTTGACCTGCTGGAAGCCGATGCCTTAATTTTGCACATCAACCCGCTGCAAGAGTGCGTGCAAACCCGTGGCGACACCAACTTTCGAGGGCTACTGCCGAAAATTGCCCAACTCTGCCGGGATTTACCTGTACCCGTGATTGCCAAGGAAGTCGGGAATGGGATTGCTGCCCCGATCGCCACCAAGTTAATCGAGGCAGGTGTAGCGGCGATCGATGTGGCAGGGGCCGGTGGCACTTCCTGGGCCAAAGTCGAATCAGAACGGGCCACCGATGCCCGGCAGCGCCGTCTGGGGCAAACTTTCGCCGACTGGGGCTTACCGACGGCGGACTGTATTACTGCGATTCGGTCTGTGAACCCTCAAATCCCCCTAATTGCCTCTGGCGGTTTACGAAATGGCCTAGAAGTAGCCAAGGCGATCGCCCTCGGAGCCGATTTAGCGGGTTTAGCCTGGCCCTTTCTACAAGCCGCCCACGACTCAGAAGAGAGCCTCTACGAACTGGTAGATGTCCTAATCGCCGAAATTTCCACTGTTCTTTTTTGCACCGGGCAGACCACTCTGTCTGACTTAAAAGCAGCCAACTGCCTTCTCCTCGAACCTATTAACCCGGCAATGTAAGTTTTTATCCAAAATCACCAGTTCTCAAGTGTTATCGCCTAAAAAATGCAAGATCAATGATTGCCGGGTTAATAGATCAGGGTGCTAATCTACTCACAACTCACTTTGAGTACCTAAATCTTCGTGGAACACTCCTAATCATTGTCAATGGCGATCGCCGTTGGGCAATGAAACTGCTGGTTTAGCAATGCCACAATAGTCTTAGAAAGTAGGTGAAGCTCATGCAGACCACGACCCTCTACGAGCAAGACTTTTATGCCTGGACTCAGCACCAGGTTGAATTGCTGCGCTCTGGCCAGTGGGGGCAAGTGGATATT
Organism: Aphanocapsa sp. GSE-SYN-MK-11-07L; assembly: GCA_019359715.1. Classification (GTDB taxonomy): domain Bacteria; phylum Cyanobacteriota; class Cyanobacteriia; order Thermosynechococcales; family Thermosynechococcaceae; genus JAHHGS01. The sequence continues at coordinate 15,654 of JAHHGS010000080.1, forward strand.
GAGAACTTGGTTGAGGAGATTGAAGCGTTGGGCAGGCAAGAGCGTCAGGAGCTTCGTAATCGCTTGGGGGTGCTCTTGGGACATCTGCTCAAGTGGCGCTATCAACCGGAAGCGCGGTCTAAAAGTTGGGCTGCAACTGTTCAGGAGCAACGGCGTGAAATTCAAGACCTCTTAGAGGATAACCCTAGCTTGAAGCCATACTTAGCCGAAGCGATGACCAAGGGGTATCGAAAAGGACTGGATTTAGTCAACCGCGAAACCCCCCTTGATCCCAAGCTGCTCCCTCAAGAATGCCCATTCTCAGAAGCTGAGATTTTTGAGCAGACAGTCGAGTTAGAGTCGTAACCATCATTCTCTGCTGATCGCAATAAACTCAACGTCTAGCTCAGCGATCGCGGATGACCAAGCGGCTCGATATGATAAAACGCTCCATTTCGACCTCAATTTGCAGACCTGCACGGGCAAAGGGTCACGAAGGGTACTCTAAGCTATAACCCCTTTCAACTCATAGCTCATGAAGCTGAAGTTCTGGCTTATTTTTCTACTGGCGCTGCTGTCTGGATGTGCTAGAGATTTGTCCAAGATTGAAGATGGATCGTACACAGATGCAGAAATCCAAATGATGATTCAGCAACTGGAAGGCAAAGGTTGCTACTGGGATAACTTTGGATACACGGTTGGGTGGCTTGATCGCTGGATCACAATAGACCTCTTGCAAAAGTGTAAAAAAAGTGTAGAAGTAGGTGAAGGAGGCAAAACCGATGACCTACGAACAGATCCAACATCTACCCCCCGACGCGTTCAAGCGGTACTGTGGGGTACACCCAAAAACCTTTCAAGTCATGCTGAGCATCCTCGAAGCCACAGCGCTGCGGAAACGCAAACCGGGGCGTCCCTCGAAGTTGAGTCTAGCGAATCAGTTGTTGATGACCTTGCAGTACTGGCGAGAATATTGGACGTACTTTCACCTGGCACAAGGATGGGGCATCAACGAATCGACCGCTTATCGCATCATTATCAATGTGGAAACAGCGCTCGTGCAGTCTGGGCGATTCAGTCTGCCGGGCAAGAAACAGCTCTATCGCAGCGACCCAGCCTTGGAGGTGGTGGTGGTCGATGTGGAACGCCAACCCCGGTAGAGCGCCCGAAAAAAAACAGCGACAATCCTATTCAGGCCAAAAGAAACGTCACACCCTCAAATCGCAAGTCGCGCTCAATCCTGTCACGGGCCTGAGTATCTGTACGGCATTTGCCAAGGGAAGAGGGCATGATTTTCGCCGGTTCAAACAGACCCGTCTGCCGTTGCCTGTGGAACTCAAAGTTCTAGCTGACAAGGGGTATCAAGGCCTTCTTAAGCTCCATCCGAACAGTCAAACCCCAAAAAAGAAGCCCAAAGGCGGGGGCTTATCCCCCGCAGATAAACGCGATAATCGGGGATTAGCCCGGCGGCGGGTGTTCATTGAGCAGGTCAACCGTTGCTTAAAGATTTGGCGCATCTTGTCGGAACGCGACCGCAATCGGCGGCGGCGCTTTGGCTTGCGCTTCAATCTGATCGCCGGACTCTACAACTTTGAACTCACTCAGCGATCGCCAGAGGCAGCAATATGACTTTTGCAAGAGGTCTACTCATTCAGTTCAACGGGCGACTCGAAGATTTCAGCTTCGGAAAAAGGGCAGGCTTGTGGAAGTTGTCTAGAGTCGAGGGGTGTTTCGATATCGATCAGATTTAACCCCGTTTGATATCCAATCTCAATTGCCTCGCTCAGATAGGGCTTTAAGCTCGGATTTTCTTGGAGGTGGCGCTGAATCTGCTGGCGCTGCTCTCGGATTGTCCCCGTCCAGCTTTTGGATCTCGCTTCGGGCTGATAGTGCCATTTCAGGAGATGCCCCAATAGTACACCGAGGCGATTACGAAGCTCCTGACGCTGTTGCTTACCCAACGAATCCAACTCCTCAATCAAATTCTCAATGTCCACCTGATTCCACTGCTGAGCTTTCAGCAATTCAACTTGCTGCTGCGTCCAGGCATAGAAATCTTGGTCATAGAGAGTTGTGGCTTGCATGGGCTTCACCGGACTAACTGAGCCTATTGTGGCATTTGGAGCAAATTAGCGATCGCAATCACCTAGAGGTGAAGTGTTTAAGTAAATCAAAGGCGTAATCATCAAACGTCATCTTGCTCTATTCAATTTCCTACATCTGTCACTCGCCAACTGAGTTTTAGATTAAACCAGAAATTCCAAACGGTAACCAGCGCGATCGCAATTAGATTGGCCAAATATCGGTTTAATCCAAGGACATTAAAGAGTAGGTTTAGAATTACGACATTTATGGTTAATCCAGCCAGACAAATCAGATTGAACTTGATTAGACGCTTGAGTCGCTGACGCTTCCCAGGTTGTCTGCGGGAAATATCACCAAAAGTCCAGAAATCATTCCAGAGAAAATTATTAATGATCGCTAACTCAGCAGCAATAATCTTACTTCGAGTAAGTGGCAAATGAAGAGTGGTGGGGTCGCTGAGTAAGTATAGAAAACCCATATCTACAAATACCCCACTAAATCCCACTAAACAAAACTGAATGAATCGTGCCGACAGGAAAAGCCGCAATCTCAACAAATGTTGAATGTATTCCACATATTGTTTCCACGTGACCTTACTTTCCCCAGCTCTTCGCTCCTGAAATACGTAACCTACTTCAGAAATCCAGGGAAATCTTCCGCGAGCCACCGCTTCAATCAGAATTTTGTAACCAACCGGACTGAGTCTCCTATTCGCGATCGCGCTCCGGCGAATCATAAAATAGCCACTCATTGGGTCAGAAAGGCGACTAATCACTTCCGGGAGAATGAGTAACCCCAGCATCTGTGCCCCCCGGGATAGGAAGCGCCGGATCAAACTCCACTCACTAACCCCTCCCCCGTCCGCATTGCGGCTTGCGACTGCTAAATCTGCACCGCGTTGCATTTGCTGCCAAAGGCTTAATAAGACCTCGGGTGGATGTTGTAAATCTGCATCAATAACCCCTAAAATCTCTCCCCTTGCAACTTGCCATCCCCGAATAACCGCTGTTGAGAGTCCCTTTTCGGCTACACGTCGCATTACTTGGAGCTGGGGATAATCGGGAAGCAATGCTTGCGCCAATTTCCAAGTTTGATCAGGACTATCATCATCGACAACGATTAATTCATAAGCTTCTGGGAGGATGCCATCAAGCAATTCCGTCAAAACAGCAATGACTTTCTGAATATTCATTCCTTCGTTATAAGTTGGAAGAATCAAAGAAAATCTAATCAAAGAACTATTTGAAATGTTTGATAAGACTTCTAAACAGCCTAGAGGAGTAGGCAGCAGAGCATTAGGTTCGTTAATATCCATTGACCAATTCCATAAAAGTTAAAAACGCAATAGTTTTTCTCATTTTGGAGGCTGATTAAACTGTTTAAATAAAAACCAATCGAGTTTGCCCAAATTACTTGTAAAATGCTGATGATTTAGCTCAAGCATATTCTGTCTCATTTCCGACAATAATATACCCTTTTTATCTTTGTCTTGCAGTTGTCTAGTAACCAGAAAAACTCGATCAAATTTCTGAGTATATTGAATCAACTGCGCTGGCAGCTCTGATGGATTTAATGATAATCGATGGTACGGAACTTCTGATATCGGAGATTTGTTAAAATAGTATAAGAATGCATCAATATCTCCATAGGCGCGAGTTCCAAAGGCAAGAATAACGTCTCCTGGTTTTAATTGAGTCTTAATATTTGCCGCGACTTGATCCCAGGGTTCTTTCCTGAAATAGTTATAGTAGTTTTGTGTGTCTATTAGCTGAAAGACGATTAAGATGCTAACTAAAATCAGGACTAATGGTTTTCGCTCAAAAACCAAAGTTCCAGCCGCTATTAATATAAAGAATAAGATGGTTGTCCACACGAAAATTTTTGTAATAAAGATGGGTTGATAAAAGCTGACCAAAACTCCCAACAGCGGAGCACCAATTATAAAGGTCAGAGTCAAGAGAATGTTGATGGGTTTGACTCGCCATTTCCAGATTCCTAAAATGAAGACTAAGCCCGTAAAGAGATTGACTGAAAAATATCTGCGACCACTATGACCGTAAAGACTATTCAAGCTCTTGATAATTATTTCAATTGTCGGAAAAGGTATCCAAGCAATCGTAGATGCTCCAGTTGATTGTTTGGCTATGATTGGCAGCCACCAAGCATAGAACAAAAGCGGAACTAAATTAGCAATCAGCCAGTTCCAAAAAAATTGTTTATTAAAGCGACCAGTTGTGATCCACCAAACAAAAGCAATAATGTTAGTCAATATATAGAGTAGAACCGCTGTGTTATGGGAATAAAGAGCAATGGACATCCCAAATATATAGGCGAACCATGCTAAATCAGATGTCAAGTTGGAACGATGATTGTGATTGCTTAGAGTAATGCGGAATAGACGGTGGCTAAACATTGACCCAATGGGTGCAATTGCTTTAGCTGGGGTTTTTAATAGGCTGGCCAATCCCCAGATTGTTAATGTTGCAGCCGCAGTGAATAGCGCGTAGGCTCGGGCTTCTTGACTATATTGAATATTAATGTCTGAAGTAGCTAGCAAAGCTGCTGCAATCACTCCAAGCCAATGACCGCCAAGTGTCTGACCCAATCCATAAATCAGTGGAATAGTTAACGTACCAATAATCGCTGAGAGGGAACGTAAGGCAGCCTCAGATTGACCAAAAATCAGCCAAAATTTTTGTAACGTGTAATAGAGGGGTGGATTTGTTTCTCCTGCTGCTGCCGCTCCCCAAAGTTGAGAGAGCGGTAGGTGGGTAAATCCCCAGGTAGCCCCTTCATCAGTCCATAGAGGTTCTGCTCCTAGATTATAAAAGCGAAGGAACGCACCAAAAATAATGATGGCAGCCAGCGGCAAATACATTGACATCCAAGATTTGTTAAGCCGCCTGGCTTTCAGTAAAAGTTGATTCATAAGACTTTTAATTCTTGTGTAAGCAAAATTACTATCTAACCCGCTACTATCAACCCGCATTGCAGGTTACTCTTCGCCAAAGCAGTCAGAAAAGCCAAGCAGTCAAAACATCTCCTGAAACTACCTCATGTAGAGCGAAGAAGCAAGGAGAAAGATTTCACTTTTGCAAATCAATTTTGACGTAGGGATAAGTGCAGCGATCGGCAAACCCTAGCAGAACATTCTCTTGCTTCCGCTATGCGCTGATAACGCTTGCCAGAGAGCCTGACTTAACTCACGGTTGGGGTATTCGGTTGCCCCCGCATTTGACCGAGCTTGAGATTAAGAATGGATAGGCTAAAGATGACTAAGAATAAAATCAGCCCGATCGTGCAGGCGTAGCTGATTTCTAGGTCTTGGAACGCTTTCTCGTACAGATAATAGACAATTGTTTTGGAGCTATTGCGGGGGTTGCCCTGGGTCATGATGTAGATTTCTTCAAACACCTTGGTGGCAGAGATGGCTGAAATCACGGCCACTAGCATCAGATAGGGACGCATTAGCGGTACGGTGATATCCCAGTGTTTTTGAAGGCCGTCAGAACCATCGATCGCCGCTGCCTCGTACAAATCAGCCGGGATTGCCTGCAAACCAGCCAGGTAAATCACCATGTAATAGCCCAAGCCCTTCCAGATGGTGACGACCATGACGCTCCAGAGCGAAAACTGGGGGCTGGTCAGCCAAGGCACGCCAGCGAAGCCGAATTGCCTTAAAAGCTGATTTAGAAATCCCTCTTGGGAATACAGCCACTTCCAGGCAATCCCAGCCACCACCATCGAAATAATCACTGGCGTATAGTAGGCCGCCCGGAACCAGTGCATTCCCCGCAGCTTTTGATTAACTAGAATCGCTAACCCCAGCGGCGCAATTACCAAAATTGGCACCACGCCGACTAAGTAGAGCAAAGTGTTGGTTAAGGTTTGCCAAAACACCCGATCGCCCCAGAGAGTCTGGAAGTTCTCTAGCCCAATCCAGAGCGGCGGCTGCGTGAGGTCATACTCAAAGCGGGTAAAGCTGAGATAAAAGGCTTGCAGAGCTGGCCAAAACACAGTCAGGCTGAGCAGCGTCAGGGCAGGCAGCAGAAATAAATACGGCGTCAGTTTAGACAGCAGCAATGAGCGGCGCTCACGGATTGACTTGAGCATAACGGCAGCAGGTGCAGCAAAGAGGGGTTAAATAGGGAATAATCGTTAGTAAGCCTAATTTTATGCAGTATTGGTTGATGAAAACCGAGCCGGCAGTATTTTCTTGGAACGATTTGAAGGCGGCACCGGAGCAAACCACCGGCTGGGAAGGGGTGCGCAACTACCAAGCTCGCAATTTTATCCGCGACAAAATGAAGTTAGGTGATTTGGTGTTTTTTTACCACAGCGTTGTCAAACCGCAGGCGATCGCCGGGATTGCTAAAGTTGTCCGCCCTGCCTACCCCGACCCGTTTGCCCTTGACCCCGCTAGCCCTTATTTTGATCCGAAAAGTTCGGCTGAAAATCCAACCTGGCTGATGGTCGATATTCAGGCGGTGCAAGACCTCACCCCACAGATCGCCCTCAATGAACTGAAAAAAATTCCTGAGCTGGCATCAATGATGCTGCTGCAAAAAGGCTGTCGCCTCTCGGTGCAGCCTGTCACCCCCCAGGAATGGCAACAGGTGATTAGTCTAAGAGCATAGAGCAGCCATGATGAAGCACGTTCAACCTTGGTTAAAAACAGCGATCGCAGCCGGAGCATTCCTTGGCCTGACACCGTTGCCTGCTCTGGCCGCCTTAGCGCCCAATTTAGAAGGGCTGCCACCGCAAGTGATCGCCGCTTGGCAGGCTCCAACAACGACACCAGTCGTTGAAAGTGAAGTGCCTTCTCAACTCGGCTTGACGATTCCGAGTCTGTGGTGGGTGGCAGAGCAGTTTGGCGGCGGTCTGATCGATCGCTGGCTGGCGCGTCCGAGTGCCAACCAAGGGGCAGGACGAGTTGATTTACGAGTCCGCCCAGAGATTTGGAATCGCTACAGCTATCTGGATCGCTATGCCTTCGTCAACCACATGGGTTTGGTGTCAAGCGATTTTGGCTACAACATGCTGGTGTTTGATACTCGGCAGAACGTTGTCGCTGCCTATACCTGCAATTTTGATGAGTCTGGAGTAAATAACGCTAACCCTGGCTTAGCAGGAACCGTTGGCGTTAAGATTTTTCCCCGCTGCCAAGTCTGGCTGAATCCCAATTTTTCGACTCGCCCTTTTTAAGCTGGTCGCTTCACCCCGGCCAAAATAAACGCGATCGCGGCTTGGGTATGCTGCTCAACTCGCTCTGGACTAAGCCGATCAACGTCGGGGGTCAGATGTTGCCAATTTTTATGCACAGTGAAATAGAACAGGCAAACGCTCAAGATATGAGTCAAGGCTAACCAGGGGTCGAGGGGACGGAAACAGCCCTCTGCCATGCCTCGCTCTAATACTTTCAGCAAATGTTCGTGCAGGCTAATTACATTGCAGTCTTTGAAATACCTGCCTTGGTTTTGGCTGGCTTCTTGAATCCAGAGCATTTGCCGCTGCGGGTTTTGGGCTTCGTTGGCGATCGCAATCCGAATAATCTCCTGGAGCGCTGCCTCTGGGGACAAACTTTCAAAGTTGAGCTGTCCGAGGGTTGCTTGTAGTTCTGCAATCGGACGCTGTAATACCGCCTTGTACAGGCTTTCTTTGTTCTCAAAATAGTAGTGCAGCGAGGCGGTTGTCACATTGGCCAGATTGGCGATCGCGCTCATCCGCGCTCCATTTAAACCATGCCGGGAAAACTCCTGTTCTGCTGCATCTAAAATTTGCTGCTGGGTGGCTTCCGCATCCCGGCTTGGGCGGGAAGATTTCGTTGCTCGTTTACCAGGTCGCCCCACAGGATATTCAGACCTCAACTGCTTTTCTATCTTACTAATCAATCAGCTCGCTTAAATAGATCAGTTACAAGGCTAGAATTGACCCACTCGTATACTATTGCTATACTTACTAATAAATTAGTAAGTTAATTTTACAACTCATGCAGCAGTTACAAGGCGCACCTTGGCTTTTAGCCCATCGTTCGATGCTGAAGACCAATCAGCCGCAGAAAGTCTCTTTGTTCGGGCATGATTACGTGATCTGGCAAGACAGCCAAGCCGAGATTGTTGCCTTGCCGAATGCCTGTCCGCATATGGGGGCCATGCTGTCTGAAGGGTGGTGTGTTCAGCAGTCAGACGGCAGCAGCGCGATCGCCTGTCCCTTTCACGCCTTGGAGTTTGATTGGTCTGGCTGTACGATGCTACCTGGCTCCGGTAAGCGAACTCAGCCCGTGCTAAAACCGTTAGAGCTAGAGATTCAAGGCGACTTGATTTGGACTTATGGGGGCTATGAACCCAAAATCCCGATTCCAGCTCTCATGAGCAAGATTGCGGATGGGTATGAATTTGTTGGCGTGACGGGCGATCGCAGCATCCCGACCGATTTACTGACCTTGCTGCTGAACATGCACGATTACAACCATCAAAATGGCACCCATCGGCAGTTGTTTGAAATTGAACAAGTGGAAGTGACCCGGTTTATCGATCAAGGCTTGCACTCCCACGCTTACTTAGTGCAGAGCCGTAAACAGCCGACTTGGCGCGATCTGCTGAAAAATCCAGGATTGCTGGCTATGCCTAGGATCTTAAAAGCGCACCTAGAAAACTTTTTTCCATTTATGGGCATGGTGCATGGCGAAAGTCCGATCCTTGACCTGAAGGAATGCCATTTTTACCGCCCAGAGTCCGAGCAGCAGTCACGGGTCTTCGTGCTTGTGTACATCAAAGCTCACTCAGCGATCGCCCATGTGATCAAGCGCAATTTATTAAAACTGATTAATGTTGTGATTGAGCAGGACGCTGATATTTTGGGCAAGCTCTACCCCAACACTCCTCAGCAAATTAAACTCAACAACGAAGTCGGCATCGATTGGGTACGGCGCAACTATCAGAGCTTTCCAGCCGCGTTGGCAGAGCCTCCCCAAAGGGGAATCGCCCCCAATCTTTCTCGGTAGTGTAGTAATTCTAAAAATTATGACTTGCGATCACCAGCCGGAATAAGATTGCAAATTTTGGCTGTATGTAGTTGTGGCAGACCTCCCTGCCGGTGGAGTCCTTAGCTGTGGCTCCTATACACTGTTGGGGGTGCGTCTTTTGATGCCCCTTCGTTCTCAAAACTTCGATTCGTTATTGACATCCTTATGAAAATTTCCCGTGCAATCCTTGGTTGTCTGGTGGTTCTCACCGCTTTAGCTCCTCAGTTGGCGGTCGTAGCTGAAGATATACCTCATCAGTTAATCGCTAAAGCCCAAGCGCTAGTGCTCAACCAGCCTTTTAGCCGGACGCGATCGTTTTCAGAGGGATTAGCAGCCGTCCAGCTCAACGGCAAGTGGGGCTACATCGATAAAACGGGCAAATTAGTGATTCCCATCCAGTTTGACGATGCATTGGCTTTTTCCGAGGGACTGGCAGAAGTTGAACTGAATGGCAAATGGGGCTATATCGATAAAACCGGCAAACTGGCGATCGCGGCTGAATTCGTCAATGCTCTCCCTTTTTCAGAAGGACTGGCCGCTGTCAGAGTCGGCAATTTGTGGGGCTACATTGATAAAACCGGCAAACAGGTAATTCCAGCCCAGTTTGAAGATGCCTTTGAGTTTGCACAGGGCTTAGCCGGAATCAGAGTCGATCGCAAAACGGGCTTTATTAACCCCCAAGGCAAGCTGGTGATTCCCCCGCAATTTGACGGCGCTTCGCCCTTTTCAGAAGGGCTGGCGCGGGTGCGAACCGGCAACAACTGGGGCTTTATTAATTTAACAGGGGAAAAAGTAATTCAACTAGAAGCCGATTTAGTCGCCCGGTTTTCAGAAGGCTTAGCCGCCATTTTTATTGACGACAAAGCTGGCTATATCGACAAAACGGGCAAGGTGGTGATTAAACCCCAATTCGATGATGTTCTGCCCTTTCAAGAAGGTTTAGCCGCCGTCAAAATTGGTGAGCAGTGGGGCTACATCGACAAAACGGGCAAGGTGGTGATTCCAGTTAAATTTGATCGCGCCATCTCCTTCTCGGATGGACTCGCCTTTGCCCAGATTGCCGACAAGCGCGGCTATATCAATCAAACCGGCAATTTTGCGATTTCTGTTCCCCCAGGCTGAAACTAATCTGACTGGTTAATCAGGAAAGAAGCAATTTGCCAAGGTCGCAGAGATGTCTCCACTGGCTGAGTTGGCTCGCTTAGGGGTTGCTCCAATAAATCTACCGGTTGGATCAGAGCCAAGCTTATATCAGTCTGCAATTCCAGTTCAGCGGCCTCGCCGTGGGCCTCATAACAGCGCAAAATCCACTGCTTGGGTTGATCTTCTGCGAGCTTGAAGGCCATCAGGATTAGGTTTTCTGCCCCCAAGCTGAGGAACTGCCCCCGATTCGGCAGCTTGCGATCGCCAGTATCAGCATCAGGCAGCGAACAAACCACAGCTTGCAGCGGAGCGTTCAGTTCATAGCCTTGGCGAACGGTTTGAGCAGTTTGCCAGGTGCCCTTATGAGGATAAATGGCGTAAGTAAATTCATGCTCTCCGGTATCAGCTTCCGGGTCGGGCCACACCGACCCCCGGAGCAGGGTGAGACGCAATTGCTGGGGCTGGGCATCGTAGCCATATTTGCAGTTGTTGAGCAAGCTCACCCCATATTTACCGTCGGCTTGGCCCAAATCTGCCCACTGAAGAGCGGGCACTTCCCATTTAGCCTGTTGGGCTGGCTCTAAGTCTGGGTTGGGCAGAGTTGGACGCGAGATCGCCCCGCAGGCCATTTCATAAGTCGCCTCCTCAGCCGAGATGCTGAGCGGAAAGGCGGCTTTCAGCAACACGTGCTGCTCATGCCAGTCAACGGTGGTGACAATTTTGAGCGCTTTGGCATTCACCTCCAGCACATAGTCTTGACAAATTTGTGATTGACAAAAAGCATAGGTGACTCGAATGCTGCGCTCAATATCGTTCCAGCTTGCCCACTCAATGTTGGTTAAGGTTGCCCCTGGTAAGGGGTGGTTAGCGTAGTCGGGGTCAATGTTCCAAGCGTCCCAATATTGCCCTTTGTCCTCAAAAAACTGGAGTTGATTGCCCGGCCAAGTCAAAACAGAGCGATCGTCGAGCGTGTCGTAGAGATTGGTGATTTCACCCGTTTGGGGATGAATTTCGACGTGCAGATAGTTATTCTCCAGCACAAAACCGAGGGGCGGCAGTCCAGGGGTGGACAGTTCCGGCAGGCGGCAGAGCCAAAATTGCCGATAGCCAACGCCCGGAATCTCAGTCGCCAAAAATTTGAGCTGGTTGCCCTGCTGAGCAAATCTGACCGGATATTCGGCGGGATCTAAAACCTGCCACGGCTGATCGTCCGGCAAGTCGAGGCTGACAATCTGCGATCGCTGCCAATTCAACGAGTTAAATACAACAATTGGCAGGGCATCGGGCTGGGGTGGTTCTGGAAATTGAATCTGGTTGGCGATCGCCGCTATTGCCTCCTGCAACACTTGCTCCCCAGTTTGCTGGGCTTGGGTCCACTCGCGGTTGGCATCCACAAACACCTGCGGAATTGACGAGCCGGGCAGAATGTCGTGGAACTGATTGAATAGAGTTTGCTTCCAGGCAGTTTCAATCTCAGTTTTAGGGTAAGGCACATCTGCAACCAAAGTCGCCAGAGAGGCAAACAGTTCTGCGTTGTAGAGCAAAATTTCACAGGTTCGATTGGCCCGCTTTTGGTCAGCACGGCTGGTATAGCAGCCGCGATGAAATTCTAAGTAAAGCTCGTCATTCCAGACCGGCAAAGCATTGGCCGCATCCTTTTCAATCTTGGCGTTGAGCAAGTCTAAATAGTCAGTAACTGTGGTGAACTTGAGGCGGGGGAAGAGGGGCGATCGCTGCCAGCGGCGGGCAATTTCTAACATATCTCTGGTTGGCCCGCCGCCGTGATCACCGACGCCAGGCAGCCAAAGACTTTCTTTATGTCTGGTTGCGGCTTCCCACTCCTGGGCATAGCTAGCCATTTTGACCGGATTAACGCTCTCGCCAATCAAAGCAGACATCAGACTCAATATTTGGCTACCGTCTGGCGATCGCCACCAAAACAAGTCGTGGGGAAACTGGGTGGTGTCGTTCCAGCGCAGCTTTTGGGTGACAAAATACTTGACGCCGCCCTGGCAGAGAATTTGCGGCAACTGCCAACAAAAGCCAAAGCTATCGGGCAACCAGGCGATCGGGCTAATCTGACCAAACTTCTCCTGCACATAGCGCTGTCCGTACAGCACCTGCCGCACCAAAGACTCGCCGCTGATTAAATTTAATTCTGGTTCGACCCACAGCCCCGCCACAATTTCCCACTGCCCGGCGGCGACTTGGGCTTGAATGGCGGCAAACAGTTCCGGTCGATTGGCTTCAAACCAGGCATAAAGGGCCGGTGATGAGTGGCAAAAAATCAGCTCTGGAAAATCTTTTTGCAGATCTAAAACCGACTGAAAGGTGCGTTCTGCTACCTGCCAAGTTTCGCTGACCGGCCACAGCCAGGCCAGGTCAAGGTGGGCATGACCTGTTAAGTAAATCTGCCGCTGTTGCAGCCACGGAGCAAAGGGCTCTAGAGTCTGGCGTACCTGCTGTAGAGATTGATCAAAACCAAGGCGATCGCCCAGGTTCTGCCAATCCAGACTTTGCAAACTGGCGGCTAACAAGTCTAAATCTTGGGGCTGAAATTTTTGCAGATAGCCGTGCAGCACTTCAATTTCATCTGCCACAAACCCAGGATCAAGATTTGTGGAGGACTCGAAGATCAACTGCGATCGCACCAACGCCCCCTGATCGTGCCCCGGACTGACCAGCCGGATGGCCACCCAAAAGGTTTGGCCTGGCTGGGCAGATTCACTCAGCAGCACTCTAGCAGAGCAGTCAAATAAATCTCCCGCTTGGGTCAACTGCCCATTCACAAAACTTTCCGTCTGCTCTGCCCACCAGGTCAGCCCCAACCGCAAGCTCAAGCCCGCTAGCGGATAACCCTGCAAATCAGTCGGAACTTGAAACTGCTGGCTCAGCCAAAGCACCTGCTGCCCAGCGGCCCAAGCAATATGATTTTTAGCGTTTAAAGCGGCGATCGCAGTTGGCTGCGCCCAAGCAGCTTGCTCCAACGGCAACTCGCCCAAGTGCCACTGCCAATTCGCTTGCACCTCCTGCTGCACCAATTGCCGCAGACGGGCGATCTCCTGGTTAATTTTTTCCGGTTGGGACGACATATTTCTAAGCAGCCAGCACCATCACAACACCGGCCATGATGCAGCTTATACCCGCCCAACGCAACACTGGCACTGTCTCACCAAAAAACACCATGCTGGCAATCACCGTAAAAACATAGGTAATTGCCACGAGAGGGGCCGCCGCGCTCAGCTTGGCCCGCGAGAGCACAATAATATAGCCCAAGGCTGAAACCGCATAAATGGACAAGCCCGCCCATAGCAAAGGCTGAGTGGTCATTGCAATTAATTTTTGACCTAAGTTGGCAAAGCCGACCGCCCCTAGAGCATTTGCGCCTGCTTTCAGTAACACTTGCCCAACCACGCTACATAGAATTGCACCTAACAACAACAAAAATGTATTACTATTCATGCCAAAGATTGTCCAACCAGAGTTGACGATGCTAGTTTGGTTCCCAAGTATTCTAGAGTTTTCAGCTCGCAGGTCTGGCAAGCCGCGCAATTTCTTCAGAACTTGATCATGGGTAGCAGCACCAGATCTCACACTTACAACCAACATTCACCGCTGATTTCGGTGGTGATGCCCTGCCTAAATGAAGAGGCAGCGATCGCTGCATGCATCGAAAAAATTCAGCAAACCTTCGCACAGCATCAGATCCAAGGTGAAATTGTCGTATCTGACAACGGCTCCACCGATCGCTCTGTCGAGATCGCTGAGAACATGGGAGTGCGAGTGGTGCATCAGCCCCTGCGTGGGTATGGCAGTGCCTATCTGAAAGGGTTTGCCCATGCTAAGGGTAAATACTTGATCATGGGCGATGCGGATGACACCTATGACTTTACGCTGATTCCGCAGTTTTTAGAAAAGCTAGACCAGCAGGGCTACGATTTTGTCACCGGTAGCCGCTATTTGGGGGGTGGCGATCGCCACATTACGCTTCTGCACCGCTTTGTTGGTAATCCGGCCCTAACAGGTACGCTTAATTTTTTGTTTGGCACTGCCTACACCGATGTTTACTGTGGTTTTCGGGGCTTTAGCCGCGAAGCCTATGAGCTGATTCAGCCCCTCAGCCCTGGCATGGAGTTTAATCTGGAACTGGCGATCAACGCTGGCTTAGCCAACTTAAGCATTGCCGAGTTGCCAATCCAACTCCAGCCGCGCAAAGGTGAGTCAAAGCTGAGAACCCTTAGAGATGGCTGGCGCAGCCTCCGCATGATGCTGCTCTACTGCCCCAATAAAGTTTTTTTACTGCCGGGGCTATGCTTGCTGCTGTTGGGAATACTCTTGCATACGCTGGTTTTAATGGCAGCGATCAAGTATCAGGGTCGCCCGTTGGGAGTTGTCACAAGCACCGTTGCCACCATCTTGAGCGTGACCGGCTTTGAGGTCTTGAGCTTAGGCTTACACCTGAAAACCTATTCGTGGAGCCGTCGCTTTGACAAAAACAATCGTTTTCTGAGGCGCTTCTATCAAATATTTACCCTAGAACTGGGCTTGATGCTAGGACTGCTGCTGCTTGGATCTGGGTCTTCTATCCTGGCAATTCGAGTCGTTGATTGGATTCGATCAGATTTACAGCCTCTCCCTCAACCAGCCCTGATTTCTATGGCAGCAACCCTGATCATTATTGGTCTCGGCGTCATCTTCTCATCAATTTTTATTTCAGCCATGTCCATGCGCAAGGGTGATGCCTATGAGCAAGAGCGTTAAACCGATTAAGAGTGCTTATGTCCAGAAAAATATTGGGGGTATCATCAGCAAAATCTCCTTGTACGCCCGCCAGCGGATGTTTCGTTCTTTGATGGAGATTGCTCAACCTACGTCTGAAACAAGCGTGTTGGATGTGGGTGTAACGTGCGATCGCCGTCAAGACTCCAATTTCTTTGAAAAACTGTATCTCTATCCTCAGCAAATTACGGCCGTTGGCGTAGAAGAGGCCTACTTTCTAGAGCAGGATTTTCCAGGACTAAAATATGTTAAAGCTGATGGCTTGAGTTTACCTTTTCCTGATCAAAGCTTTGATTTGGTAGTCAGTTTTGCCGTGATTGAGCATGTCGGCGATCGGAGAAATCAGCAAAAGTTGATAGCTGAACTATGCCGAGTTGGGCGCAACTGCTACATTACAACACCCAATCGGTGGTATCCAATTGAATTCCACACCGTCTTGCCCCTCATTCACTGGTTGCCTGCCAAATGGTTTCGTTGGATTCTTAAGTTTCTCGGTCAAGAATTTTGGTCAAAAGAAGAGAATCTGAACCTTTTAACCCTAAATGAACTCTTTTCTTTCTTTCCGTCAACGACAACGATTAAAAATAGGTCAACAAAGCTATTCGGAATAACCTCAAATCTGTGCCTTTACGTACAAAATCACACATCCTAAATCAGTTTTCAAACCGAGGTCAGAGATTAGAGTCAGATCTACAAAAAGTGCATTTCAAAACTCAATTAGGATTGCCACGAAAATTTGATGATTGAATGTGGAAACTTCTATAATGAACCCAAATAATTTGATCCGTGATCAGAAGACACCCTATTTTGTTTTTTTGTTTGTAATTTCACTTTTTTACGGACTAGGGTCAATCTACCCGTACCAAATAGAAACCGACGTTGCATTTCAACTCAAGAGTTTGCAGCAACTCTTAAATGGCGGCAGCAATCTATTTAATGCCTTAGTCATTCCTAATCCTAACGATCTATCGGTTGATATTCAACGCTGGATTGCGTGGTGGCCGCCAGGAATACTATTCGTCTTTTTCCCCTTCATAGTTTTGGGTCTGCCATTGGGAGCTGCCGTTAAACTCACAACTTTTATATTGTTTATAGCGGGTGGCTGGGGATGGTTAAAAGTTGCCGAATTGATTGAAGTTAAATGGCTGACAAAAATTCTATTATCAATCACACTGCCGATTTACGCGATCGGCTATGCCACCACATCAGTCGCATCAGGGATTGGGGCGGGTGATATTCTTCCGTTTGCATACATGCCGTGGATGTTTTTACTAACGCTTCGGATGACCACTTTTGCAGGCTGGCAGCATGAAAGCTTGAGCATAAAAGGATTAAAGCTTTCTAGTTTTGGGCTACTTCTAGGATTAGTCTACTGGATGAAGTATTCAGCTTTTCCAGTTGCGATCGCCTTAGTCTGCTACACAATTGTTGGTTTAGTATTCGAGCACAAAGAGACCAAAGCTATTCAGAAATTGATGCTTGCGGCTGTTTTCTTAGTTTCTTTTGCCATTCCATTTATTTTATTAACTGCTCTCAATCAATCATTATTAGGGGTATCGACGGCCGTCGATCAATATCTAACAGCTGATTTTCTTGAGCAAAGTCCCAATCCATTACTGATTGGCTTAAGTAGTTTAGGATTGTCTTTTTTCCAGAGTACAGACTGGATTCAACATTTCATTTTTTTTAATCAAGGTTTTGCTGCTTTACCAGCCTCAGTTGATTTATTCGAACGGAATCTGCTTTTTCAAGCATCTGGAATTCCGGGCACATTTCTGGCTATTTATTTGCTGGCAAAGTTCAGAAAATCGGCTGGCAAAGCATTCTCTCTAATGCTACTAACAACATTGATTCCGATCGCAGCCCTTTTTTATCTAAGTCTAAAAGTTGGCTATAACTTCTTAGGAGGGGACTTACCCCGTTACTCCTGTATTTTTATTGTACTCGCACAAATTTTAGCAATAGATGCTTTTCTAAGTGCCAATACCTGGCAAGATAGCACTTCTCAAAAGCAGTCTTTCGTTTTAGCGATCGTCAACATTTTGGCGGCTCTGTTGCTATTTGCGACGCCAAATCTATGGTCGATTACAAACTTCACGAAGAACATTGTGATTGACAGGGTTGATACCAAGTATGTTTCTACAAATAATTGGCTATATGTTCCTACTCTTTCTAAGCACAATGTCAAAGCCGTAATTAACGAAATAGAAGGGCTAGTTAAATCTCCCAACGATGTTGTAATTCTGAATATTCCCTATCATCCGAATTCAGTTGGAGCATGGCTAGAGATTAAGAGCAGATGCATGTTGCTCAACAATCCTTTCTTTTCTGCCATAGCTGGGTCTAGAAATCCTGAGCAGATTAAGATAAGTCAGGCTTTAAGAGTGGTTTTTGTTTGTAGCAAAGATGTTTGTGACTCTCAACAAAAATCAACTGACTTGCTAAACAGATTTCCCCAAGCCAAGCAGTGGTTTGAAGCAAAATCGAATCCAGAGACGGAAGTATCGATTTGGTATGCCGATCTCAAGGTTTAAGCAAGCTTAGGCGTTTAGTAGCCTGCCTATTTTACCCACCCAGCCACTCACAAAATGGCGGAGCTGATGCCGACGATACCATTGCTGAAAGGCGCGTTCGTAATCTTCGCCTCTGCTGGCGTAAACTTTCCAAGTTTTGAGCGACAGCCCCAGCCCCCAGCACAGCAGCACATAAACCGACCACGGAAAGCCAAATCCCATCAAGATGTTAAGACTGACTAGAAACGAATTAACAATTAAGAATTTGATCCCGCTCTGACGCAATTGGTGCTGGCGATAGGCATCGAAGTCTTGCCGTTGGCGCTGTAAGCTTTGCTGCTGTTGCCACTCTTGCTCGGCAATTTGCAGCAATTGAGGTGAAATGCCTAATTCAGCCGCGATTTCTAGCAACTGCTCACGGGAAAATTCGCCAGTGTCAACCTGCTGGACGATCGCAATGTGCAAAATTTGCTGAATATCTTCCTGGCTGTAAGCTCCAGAGGTAGGCATAGGTTCATTCCCTCAACTGAACATGGGCCAATACGGATGAGTTTGGTGACGAGCAGCGATACTCTATCTATATATTATGCGCTAGGGGCAGAAACGAAAGATGACCCATCCACAAGTGATTTGCCTGGGAGAAGTGCTGTGGGACTATCTGGCCGATCAAGTTGGTAAATCTCAAGCGGAAGTCTCTTCTTGGACAGCCTATTTGGGTGGCGCTCCGGCTAACGTTGCCTGTGGATTGGTAAAACTCTCGACTCCCGCAGCATTAATCAGTTGTGTCGGACAAGATCCAGATGGGATGCGGATTTTAGAGCAATTGCAGCAGCTTGGGGTTGAGATTGGCGGCATTCAGCAGTCCGCGCAGGCGACAACTCGCCGGGTTTACGTGACTCGGATTCCGACCGACAATCCAGGGACTGAGCTGGTTTATGAGCGCCAGTTTGTCGGGTTTGGCCCACTCGATGCGCTTGAGTTTGCCGATCGGCAATTGCAAGCCGAACGATTGCCAGAGGAGCTATTTGCTGGCGCTAAGTATCTGGTGTTGGGAACTCTCGGCTTAGCTGCCCCAGTCACAGCCAAGGCTATGCAGCGGGCAATTGAGTTAGCTCGCCAACACGGCTTAGGGATTGTGATTGATGTCAACTGGCGACCGATTTTTTGGCCCCATCCAGAAGCGGCGATCGCTCAGATTCGCGACTTTATTCAGCAAGCTGATATTCTCAAGCTTTCTTTGGAAGAAGCTGAGCTATTTTTTCAAACCACTGATCCAGCCGTAATTCAGGCTGGCTTTGGTTCGCACTCTTCAGCCTCATCCATCCAGGGAGCTGTGATTACGATGGGAGAGCAGGGGTGTCGGTATGTTCTAGCTGAGCAAGCCGGGCAACTCTCAGCTTTGCCGGTTCAGACTGTTGACACGACGGGAGCCGGAGATGGGTTTTTGGCTGGTTTACTGCATCAACTGTGCTTACTGGGTGAGCAAACCGAACTGAGTTTAGACGTAGCTATGGGCCTCATTAGTTTTGCTAGCGCTGTTGGAGCTTTAGTAACGACAAAACCAGGGGCGATCGCTGGTCAACCCACTGCTTCAGAAGTCCACTTATTTTTGAGGCAATGTTAATCTGCTCAGCTCAACGGCAGCGACTTTCGTTGACATCACTTCAACCGCAGCTTCAACTTTAACCGCCTCCTGGGCCGAGACTACCTGTTGTAGTTCGTCCCAGGAGGGTGAAAAAGCTGGGATCGCCAAGGAGCAAGGCTTCCAATCTCCTTTAACTAAGACACCTAGCTTCTGGCACTCTCCCCCTCGGCGTCCTTCAGGGGTATAGTACTTACAAAAGCGGCAGGCGGCGATCAGGGAAGTGTGGTCTACCATACAGAGGCTTAAAAAGGGTGTTTTATGTGATCTGATTTTATGGGGCTAGTTGAGCGGCCAGAAGGCTGGCTGACAGTCCTCTAAGTCAAAGTGAATCACGGTTCCAGCGATCCCAAATAAAGTTAGGAGTTTTAGGATCTTTTTATACTTGATAAAGCTGATTTAGTAAAAATACTTAGTTATCAAATATGGGCTGATTTAGGTTGGGGATCAGCAGCAAAAGCGAATAAATTGATTTTGTCTGCTCGTACTAAACCTTAAAAATCACTTATCGTTCCTCAGAAATTTAAACCTTGGAGTCTGAAATGACCGGCTAATTTTCTAAGCTGCTCGATCAGTCCAGGCACTGATCAGCATTGCAAATCATTAAGTTGATTTGAAGGTTTAGTAAGTTTTGGTTTGAGTTGTATGGAGGTTGCTATATCTAAAACTAGGAATTGTGCAGCATCTGGCACCCATCTCAGCTTCAGGTCGAGCTGCTTAGACAAAGCTTGACAGTTCTACTCAAGAAACTGAAGCCTTGCGTGGGCGGACTCCACTGATCCAAAAGCGCTCTGCTAGACAAGTCCTACTCAATAAAGCAGTTTTTAAGGTAAAAACTGCTGCCTTAAATTCAGGGTAGTTTTGTGAAATCTAGCTGGCGATTTTCATCCCCTTTCTTATTGTGGCTACCCTTGCTGGGTATCGGGTTGCCTGGGCAGGTTGCTCCTTCTTTTGATTTTGTAACAAACAATGAATTTACCGGCGCTGAAATTAAATCTTTGGCGCTGATAAAGTCTGCGATCGCGTCTCCAACCCCACTGATTGCTAGTGTTCCCAAAACTGGCACAGATCCGATCGCGAGTCCCTACCCAATTCCCTGGGGGTGGGTGGAAAAGGCCCAATCTGAAGTGACGCGGTCTGGCCGGGCAGAGGTGCGCTCTTATCAAAGTGAGCAAATGGTGTCTCCTGACGGCGAGTACACGGCCTACAGTCAGATTCGGATGCGGGTCGAACCGCAATTCACTGCTAGCCAAATTAGTAGCGCCTTAGTGATTAAACATCGCCCCACTGGTCAAATTCAGCAGATCGAGCTGCCCACCCGTCTCCTCCGCAATTCAGCTCGACCGAGTGATTTGACCGGCACGATTGCGATTCTCTGGCCGGTCGGCTGGTCACAAACGGGCGATCGCCTGTTGATCAGAAATTTTGTCGCGCTGACAAGTTCAGACATTGCTTCTGACTCAGCCGTTGTTTGGTATCGTCAATCCAAGCGCACCGCTACGATTTGTCCCCAGTCGGTCGATTATGACACTGCGGTGTTGATGGGCTGGAGCGCCACTCACCCGAATCAATTGCTATTTCGGACTAGTCTGCTGGGCGACAGCCAAGAGCAGCTATGGGCAGTGAATGAACAAGGGCAGACAATTGCTGCCCCTGGCGATCGTCCCTTAATCTACGGTCAGCGCGTCCCCTAGAGTGAGCTTGTTCAATCGCGCTCTTTTGAGACAGCGCTTTCGGCTAATGTTAATCTGCGGGCAGCCTATTGGCGGCGGCGGGGGCGGCGGGTTCCTTCTCGCTCAGACTTATCTCGTTCGTAGGCAATTAATCGCCCATAGTATTCATGCTTGGTTAGGTTCATCGATAAAAAGACGTGCTTGCGAGCATTGCCAAAGCCCTTGCGATTGAAGAACTTCATCGCGGGCAGATTGGCTGGATCAGTGTCTACGTACATAATTCTGGCCCCCTCCTCAACCATCCGCTCGACCAGCTTGTCCACCAGCTTATCGGCAATTCTGCGCCGCTGAAAAGCAGGGCTAACCCCCAGCCAGATGATGTAACCGTAAACCCAGGAAGCTTTACTTATAATTGTGCCTAAGACAAATCCAGCCAGTTGCCCATCGACCTCTGCCACCAAACAAAATTCAGCGTCGGTGTTGTAGAGGCCAATCACCTCCCACTCGTCCCAAATTCGGTAGAGGTAGGGGTAAAGGTCACTAGTAAACAGACTTTCGCCTAAATGGTAAACAGGAGCAATATCATCAACGCCCATTTCTCGGATAAAGACCGAGCTTGAACCGTTAGCCGTCGGAGGTTCAGTTTCCGGCTCAGAAGAAGAATTCATAACAAAGACTCAAATGTAGAGGAGAAGTATCAAAAAATAAAAAATCAAGGCCAGTTCTCTGTCGAGACTCACCTTGTTTATTTGTAAAAGCGATCGCCTCAGCAATGCTTGAAATACCAGCAAAAAGCGCTGCACATTTTCCTAGAGCAGGCACACTGCGATCGCCAAATTCTGTTGAATTACCAATCCGGGAGGGGAAGCATAACCTGAGCTTGAGCCGGAATTAATCAGATCATAATACAGACTCATCGTGGATTACGGTCTGTATCAAACTTGTCGATCAGTCAGCGCTGTCACCTCCTATCCTAATCTGGCGCTCCCAGAGTTCGCCACTCGACTGGAGAATTTCCCGCGCTGCCCGCTGCCCGGTCTCGATCGCGCCGTGGACTGTGGCCGGGTTACTGTCAGTCACCGTGGCTTCGCCAGCAAAAAACAGCCGGTTGGCTAAAGGCTGGGCTAACACATGCCTGGCTCCAAAGGCTCCAGGGGTAACAAAGCTATAGCCACCCCTCGCCCAAGGGTCATCCAGCCAGGAAATTCGCCGCCCTTTGTCAAATAGTTGGCGAGGGACATGATTGCCAAATAAACGGCAAAGGTCATTCAGTCCGATTTCTAGCGCCTCAGCTTCCGAAACTGCATTCAGAGCCAGAGCAGACTGCCCACCGACAAAGGCAGTTAATACGGGCGGAAAACCAGGGCGCTGATAGCCGGGTGCCCACCAGACAGGAATTGCGCCTAAGCCAACCAAGAGGCTAACTTCAGGCTGCCAAAACGGCTGGCTGAAGACAAGCTGAAGCTTAACGGCTGCTCCCATCCTCAAGGACTGGATCGCCTGGATTTTTGACTGGGGCAAGGCAGGCGTAAAGGCGATCGCCTGCTGCTGAAGCAACGACAGTGGAACCGTAATCACGACTTGGTCAGCGGTCAACTCTATGGTCTGTCCTTGGGGATTCACAGCCACGACCTTGACTGGCGCTTGCTGCCAGTCAATTGCCTGCACGGCTGTATTCAGTTGTATGGGCAATCCTGCTCCTAGAGCGGCTAATAAGCGATCGTATCCGCCCGCAACCCGAAAATTTCCGTGCCCTGCCTGGTGGACCTTGGCCTCGTGGGCTAGGTCAGCCAAACTCAAATTGGCTGGCTCGGTCAAATGCGAGTTCGCGAATAGCCGCCCCACCAAGTGCTGGGCTGGAGGAGCCAGGTTTAATTCTGCCAGCCAGTCTGATAAGCAGCGATCGCCTGCTCCTAAGTCTGCCTGGGCAATCTGGTCTTCCAAGCAGGGGACTTGCTGAAAGCCGGCCCATTGCAGGGCCTGTTGATAGCTGTGGAGTTGTCCCTGATGTTCGTAGGCATAGCTAGTGTACTTAGGAATGGGAACTGTTCCTGCGCTCAAACCCTGCACCCACCGCCAAGTCATCGCCCGATCGCCATGAATAAACTCAGCCCCATTTTCAATTGGCTGCTCAACAAAACTGCGATCGGTCCACACTCTGCCGCCAACCCGGTTTCTGGCTTCTAAAAGGGTGACGTGCTGACCCGCAGCCCGCAAGGCAGACCCGGCGGCCAGCCCAGCCGCTCCGGCTCCAATCACAATCGTGTTTCGCTTCATGCTGGCTTGAATTGAGCAGTCAGATTACAATCCCCGCTGATTTTCGCCTGAAGAGACTTTACGCAGCAGGGTTGATGCCAATCCTTGCAATTGCGTCACACCAGCTTGAGATCACAGAGCTTGATCAATATTAGTTTTTTAGAAGAGTGAGAGTGGGGCGATCGCAGCAGTGCAGACTTGTTTAGTCAGCAATTTTAGTTAAAGTAATGTCCCAAACTAGAAAGATCTAAACCTGTGCAACGTTTAAGAGCTTGACTCTTATCAAGCAAAGGGCGATATTTGCCAAGGTAGGATGGAACCTAACTTCCCTGCTTGCGATTTGTCTGCTGGTGTGAGGATAACAAAAACTGTGATGATCAAGCCTCAGAGTACTGCCAACTTGGGCCGCCCTGCTGCTCTTAGCAATTAAGGTCAGGGTGTCCTATGGGAATCATGCGTTGCCTAATGGCTGTGGGAATAGGCACAGCCCTTGTTGTGGCTACAGCGAGTCAAGCTTCCGCTCAGTCTCGTCATACAATTAATGTTCAAAAGCAGCCAAAGCCTCTGCCCGCTGATGGAGCCTCTTCAGCCGGGCCATCTCCTTTATTGAAAACTGGTGCTAGTGCCCAAGCAGTTGATCCAGTGGCGATCGCTGATCTGTTAACCGTGACTGACAGCTTACTGTTGAAGCTGGCTGCTCAACCTAATTCATCTCCATCTAATTCATCCACTCCATCGGCGGACACGCCACCCGCTCCAGTCATAGCCCCATCATCGACCCCGGCGGTCACAGATGCGCCGCCGTTAACAAGTCAAGCCGCGGCTGATTTAACTCCGCTCAATCCCAACGCTAATCCTTTGTTTTTACCGGCTGAGCCTGAGCAAATCAAAATTGATCTGACTCAGCCGCTGACTCTCCAACAGTGTCTAGAGCTTGCTCGTCGCAACAACCGCACGCTTCAGGTGGCAGAATTGCAGTTACGTCAAAGCCGAGCTGCCCTGAAACAAGCTCTAGCCGCTCAGTTTCCAACCTTGAGTTTGCAAAGCAGTGTTTCTCGGACTGTCTCTGGCAGCGATACGCTTGAGACAACTGCGCTTCAGCTCCAACAGCAGCAGCAACTGCAAACGGAGCAGCAGCGACAGCTCCAGCAGCAACTGCTAACCCAACAAACCCAAGCTCAGCAAACCCTCCAGACCCAAATTCGCCGCTTGCAAGAGCTATTTCAGGGAGCGCAACTGACCAGCTTGTCAGACCAGCAAAACCAAGAGCTTCAGCAACAAATTAGTCAGCTACAGCAAAGTGCCGCCACAGCCGCCACCCCTTCTCAGTTTGCACCCATTGTTTTGTCGCCGCTGACGCTGCCTGTGCCTAGTTTCGGGATTGGTGCGCTTGGTTCTGGCACAGGGGGAGGCGGCTCTGGCTTGGGGACAACGACTGAAAATGCCTTTAATGGGTCGCTCTCTCTCCGCTATAACCTTTATACCTCTGGTCAACGCGATGCTTCAATCAAAGCGGCTAGACAACAGGTGCGCTTAAGTGAACTAGAAGTGCAGCGCCAGGCAGAACAGCTTCAGCTCGATGTCAGCAATGACTACTACAATGCCCAACAGGCAGAGATTCAAGTTCGAATTGCCCAAGCGGCTGTCAATAATGCCCAAGTGAGTTTGCGAGATACGGCTGCTCAAGAGAGAGCAGGTTTAGGGACTCGGTTTGATGTTCTGCAAGCTCAGGTGACGCTGGCCAATGCCCAACAAAACTTAACTCAGGCTCGCAATCTCCAAATCACTAGTCGTCAACAATTAGCTCAGCGGCTGAGCTTCAATGATCAAGCCGAGCTGACTTTAGCTGACCCTGTGGCAGCGGCTGGAACTTGGACGTTGAACCTGGAACAGTCGATTGTTTTGGCTCTCAGCAATCGAGTCGAGCTAGCTCAGTTCATTGCGCGGCGAACTATTGCTATTCAAAACCGCAGAATTGCTCTGTCTAGCCTCGGGCCGCGACTGACTGCTTTTGCGAATCTGAATGCTTTTGATCGCTTTTTTGACGATGCTTCGCTTCAGTATGGCTATAGCCTTGGCATGCAGGTCAGCTTTAGCTTGTATGATGGCGGGTCTGCTCGCGCCAGTGCGGCTCAACAGACTGAAAATATTGCGATCGCCGAAACTAACTTTGCCAACAATAAAAATCAGATTCGTCTCCAGGTGGAAGAAGCCTATATTAGCTTGCAGTCTAATTTGCAGAATATCCAGACCTCTAAATCTGGGGTGGATCAAGCGACAGAAGCGCTTCGCTTGGCTCGGTTGCGCTTTCAGGCCGGCGTGGGCACTCAGTCGGATGTCACCAGCGCTGAAGCTGACTTAACCCAAGCCCAAGGCAATCTATTAGCAGCCACCCTCGACTACAATCGAGCCTTAGCAACCTTGCAGCGCGCCGTTGGCTATACCGTTGCCCCAACTCCACCTCCAACTTAAGCGCTCAAAATCATCACAGATCCAACCGACAGGTGATCTATCTTCAGAAAAATCTTATCTTTGGTGCCGTCAAGCAACTTAGGTTGCCAGATATGATGGAGAACCGTGCTTCTGTTTGCTGGCAAATTGGAGCGATCAATGATTCAGCCTAGAAATTAGGCAAGGCAAAATTATGGCTAAAGACGATCGCTCTAAACCCCGTCCCCGTCCAGGTAAATCCTCTGATCGCAAGTCTTCCAGTGCGGCTAAACCCCTGCGCGATCGCAAAGCATCTGCCCTGGATCGTCGCCCTCGTCCTCAGAGTCCACGCCCGCAAAATGGTCGTAGCTCAAGCCGCAGCGAATCTGAAGAGTCATCACAGCAGTTGAAAGGCTCTGAGCGGAACAAACCCTCCTCCTGGCGAGACACTCGCCCCGTCCTGCGATCGGGGAGCGAGCGGTCTGAAAGACGAGAAAGACCTGAGCGAGAGCGGTTTGAGCGATCGCCGCGTGAGCGCTCTGAGCGAACCAGCGACAGATCAGGGGATCAGGCTCAGCGGCAACCCGCGCCTCAACCCGAAGCAGAATCAGGCGACTTTGATTTGATCTACGGTCGTCATACTCTGCAAGCTGCCCTAGAAAGTCAGCGTCCTTTGAATCGAATTTGGATTGTTGCCCATTTGCGCTACGATCCCCGCTTTCATACGCTACTCCTGCAAGCCAAGGCTGAGGGGGTTGTGATCGATGAAGTGGATCATCGGCGTTTAGACCAAATTACTAACTATGCCAAGCATCAGGGAGTTGCTGCCCAAGTCGCTGCCTATAGCTATCTCGATCTTGATACATTAATCGCTAGGGCAAAAGCAGCCAGTGAACATCCGGTTCTAATTGCGGCCGATGGCGTCACTGATCCCCATAATTTAGGGGCAATGATTCGGTCAGCCGAAGCGCTCGGCGCCCAAGGCTTACTGATGCCCCATCGGCGAGCCGTTGGTGTCACTTCTACCGTCGCAAAAGTGGCGGCCGGAGCACTAGAGCATTTTGCAGTTGCCCGCGTTGTGAATCTTAATCAGTCTTTAGAGCAGCTCAAGCAAGCTGGTTTCTGGGTTTATGGGCTAGCTGCAACCGCCAATACCCCCTTATCCACGATTGAGTTTTCTGGGCCGATTGTGCTCGTGGTTGGGGCAGAAGGGGCTGGCTTAAGTTTGCTAGTGCAACGCTACTGCGATCAGCTGGTTTCGATTCCCCTCCAGGGTAAAACTGCCAGCTTGAACGCTTCCGTAGCGACCGGCATGGCCCTCTATGAAGTGTATCGGCAGCGCTGGCAACGGCGATTGCATTTGGAGAACTGGCAACTCAGTCCAGTCGAAGGTTAGTTACAGTTTCTAAATACTTGTAAAAACTGTAAATACTTATGAACTGCTATAAAATAAGGAGCCAATCATCAGCCGCGATCAGCGGTGTTTAAACCGTTTAAAGTCGTTAGAATAATTGGCAAGTTTAGGAGGATACTTCCTTGGTGGAAAAGCAAAAAGATGCTTCAGCAGGACTTTCTAGCTGGTTCACAGGGATTGCTAATCAAATTGGTCTGGCCTGGTGGGTGGAAGTGACAACGACCTCTCCTCATTGCACATACTACTTTGGCCCTTTTTTAAGTGAAGCTGAAGCTGAGAAAGCGAAGCCAGGTTATCTGGAAGACATTGAGCGAGAGGGGGCACAGGGAATGCAGGTGGTGGTAAAGCGCTGTAAGCCCAGCACGTTAACAGTATGCGAAGACATCCCACCTGGGCGTGTGGGGAGCTTTAGCGGGCAGATGCGTTAGCTTAAGCGCTGCCCTGGGAAAGCTTCCTGGAAAGAAAACAAGCCTATTGCCGCTCTGGGACTGACCCTCTCAAAACGACAAAACAGTCTCGCCCTTGGCATTTTGCCCGATAGAGAGCAATATCAGCCGTTTTAATTAACGTCTCTGGTGAGCTTTTTTGATTGGGAATAGCAGTTGTAATCCCAAAGCTAAGCGTGACTAGGCGATCGCTCTGACTGACTTGCAGGGTTTGCATGTGAGATTGAATTGTCCTGATCACTTTAATCGCTCCCTCTTCTCTCGTGTTCGGTAAGACAAGGGCAAATTCTTCGCCGCCGTAGCGGGCAACCAAGTCGGCTGGGCGTAAGGCAGATTGACGCAAGACTTGAGCCACTTTTTGCAGGCATTGATCCCCGGCTAAGTGCCCAAAGTTGTCGTTATAGCTCTTAAAAAAGTCAATATCGCACAGCACAAGCGTCAGGGGGACTTGTTCGCGCTGCATCCGTCGCCATTCTTGCTCCAGGTATTCATCAAACCGCCGCCGGTTCGCCAGTTGAGTTAACCCATCTAAATAGGCGAGTTGGGCCAGCTCTTGGTTAGCAGCCTGTAATTTTCGGTAGAGTCTTGCCTGCTGAATCGCGATCGCCACCTGATTGGCTAATTGTTCGAGTAGGGTAATTTCATACGATCGCCAGTCTCGAATCACGGAGCTTTGGTGAATGGCAATAATTCCCCAAAATTGGTTCTCTGACAAAATTGGCACAGCTAGTCTAGATTTGATTTGCCACCGCTCCATCCAGGCATGTAGATCGCCTGACAAGGCTTGTGAAGTGAGGTCGTGGACAATTTCGTAGTGCCCTTGCCGATAAAAATCTAAGCGCTCCCAGAACCAAGGTTCCTGAATTGAAACCCCCATAAAAGCAGGCCAACCAGGGCTAACCGATTCGGCCACCACTTTGTTATTGCCTTGGCTGGCACAATAGGCAATTAACACCCGATCAGCTTGAAACGATCGCCGAATTTCTTCAACCGTTGTGTTTAAGATATCTTCTAGCTTGAGCGACTTGCGAACGCGCAGCGTAATTTCGCCCAAGACCTGTTCTCGCTCCGCTTGCAGTTGCAGGGCAGCTTCAGCTTGTTTGCGCTGGCTAATGTCTTCAACAATTCCCAAACCGTAGAGAATTGTATTTTCAGCATCCCGAATCATGGCAGTGCTGAGATTAACCCAGAGCGGTTTGCCGGTTTTTGGTAATAGACGCTTCTCAATCTGATAGCTGGAAATCTCTCCTTGCAGCACTTGCTGCATATAGGTCGCCTCCCGCTGCCAATCTTGCGGATGCGTCAGTTCGACCAAACTCATTTGACTCAGTTCGGTTGGAGTGTAGCCTAACATCTGGCAGAGACTGGGGTTGACCTTGAGGACTTTGCCCTCCAAATCTACCAAGTTAATCCCCACCGGAGACTCTTCAAAGATGGAGCGAAAGCGGGCTTCGCTCTCTTGCAGCGATAGCTCTGTTTGTTTGCGCTCGGTAATGTTTTCTAAAGAACCTAACAACCTGACAACTCGTTGCTCTGTGGCGTCCCACTCTGGCTGAATCCGATCGCACACCCAGCGCAGTTCTTGATCCTTCGTAACAATCTGATACTCTAGTGCGGCTGGCTCAATCGTGGCGATTGCCCGTTGAATCAGGGCGCTGACGGCGGGGCGCTCATCGCGATGAACCACGTCTAACCATTTGTCAGCCGGTAGTTCGGCTTCCGTGTAGCTGGTCAGCCGCTCAAGGCTGCCCGAAGTCCATTCATCAATCAGTTCTCCTTCTGGAGTGACATAGCAAGAGTAAATGTACTCTGTAGTCAGTTGGCAAATGGTTTGATACTGGGACTGACTGCGACGGAGGGCAATTTCAATTTCTTGCCGCTCCTGCTCAGCCCGTTTGCGATCGCTAACATCTAAAATCAGTGACAGAATTGACAGCACCTGACCAGCAGCATCCAGCAGCACGGAATTGTGCCACTCACAGTAGACAACTGAGCCATCTTTGGCATAATTGCGATTCTGGCTGGTGTTTCTACCGCTGCTGATTAATGCACTAGCAACTTGATTGACGGCATCAAGGTCAGCTTCGTAAACAAACGTCCAATCGCTGAACCTTTTGCCAATCACTTCTGCGGCCGACCAGCCAAACATCTGTTCTGCTTGGCTTGACCAGCGCTGCACCCGGAATTCAGCATCCCACTCAATTACGGCCAGCGGAGTGTTATCAACGTGGAAAGATAACCTTTGGTCAACCTGACGGGCAATCTCTGCCATTATTTGATTGTCTTGTTTGGCTTGGGCTAACTGATCGCTGTCAGAGGCTAAGTCATTGCTCATTGCCTGCGAGATCTCAGAGACAACCCCATCGAACCAAATTTGATCGCCATTGTTCCCTGGCTGAGCTTGATCACTGACCCAGACTGACCGACCATCGGCTCGAATAAGGCGGTACTTTAGACTGTAAGCAACTTGACGGGCGATCGCCTGCTCAATTGCCCCCTCAACCCACTCTCGATCCTGAGGGCTAATTAAACTACTGAAAGAACGGGTTTGATGATCAATAAACTCACTGGCAGCATAACCACTCAGGCTTTGAATGGCATTATTGACCAGCTCAATCGAAGTTGTAGAGTAACGGCGGTAAACAACAACAGGTAAATTTGTTAATAGCGAAGAGTAAGTTTCTAAATCCATTGGTATAGATGCCCAGGATTTATGGAAGAGCTAGCACAATTTATTAAGCAATATAAACTTTGGGTTAACTTACTATTCCCAAATTACTCTTCCTAATTTCACTGTCAGTTATAACTTGGGATGGCTAGAATTGCCAGTCTTGGTTATGGCTTGAACCATCGACTGACCGACAAATCGATTTTTGAAATCCAGTAAGTAGACATTATCAATCGTTAAATAGAAAAACCTGGGGAGCACTCCTCAGGCTTGGGTTGTAGCTTGCTGAGCAGGGAAGAGGGACGTGGAATGAGCTTGATTTCTCCAATATTGGACTGGCAGCGGGCCAAGCTCTCCGCACTCTGGAAATTTTCTCGTCCCCATACGATTATTGGCACCAGTTTGAGCGTGCTGGGGCTGTACGGCATGGCTCTAGCGCCAGCAGCGTTCTCCCCGGCAAGCTTGACCGATTTAGGATGGGCTTGGCTGGCGTGTTTGGCGGGTAATGTTTACATTGTCGGTCTGAATCAGCTCACAGATGTGGCGATCGACCAGATCAACAAACCCCACTTGCCGTTAGCAGCAGGAGAGTTTTCCCGATCGCAGGGAATAGCGATCGTGAGCGTTAGTGGAATTGTGGCGCTGGCGATCGCGATTTGGCAAGGGCCAGGGTTGCTAGTCACAGTGGCCTTAAGCTTGCTGATTGGCACTGCCTATTCGCTGCCGCCGATCCGGCTGAAGCGGTTTCCAGTTTGGGCGGCGCTATGCATTTTTGGCGTCCGGGGTGTGATTGTCAACTTAGGCCTATTTCTGCATTTTCAAAGCCAATTTGGCAGCGGCAGCGGGATTCCACCCCAAGTCTGGGCGTTAACTGTTTTTGTCGTTGTGTTCACCTTTGCGATCGCCATCTTCAAAGACATTCCAGACATTGAGGGCGATCGTCAGTACAAAATCACAACTCTGACGATTAAGCTGGGCGCGCGGCGCGTCTTTAACCTGGCTCTGTGGGTATTGACGACCTGCTATCTAGGAATGGCGATCGCGGCTTTGGCTGGTTTGCCAGGCGTACAAACAGTGGGCTTAATTGTCACCCAGTTAGGGCTGCTGGCTCTACTGTGGTGGCGCAGCCGAGGCGTAGATTTAGCCGATAAAAAGGCGATCGCGAGTTTTTATCAATTTATTTGGAAGCTGTTTTTTCTGGAATATTTGATTTTTCCAATCATTTGCTTATTCGGGCAATCTTAAATCATTAATTCGCCGATCAATCTTTACTCAGTTGATGAGAGGTATGCTAATTTCGTGGTAGGTGTCGCTCTTCTTAAATCATTATGCGATCTCTAAAAAATTACACCATTGTACTGCGCCCTGATGATAATGAAACCTTTGTTGCTTATGTTCCAGCGATCGCAGGCTGTCACGCTTGGGGAAAGACCATAGAGGAAGCACAAGCCGAACTGATCCAAGTGTTTGAGATGATTCGAGAGGAGTATCAAGCGGCAGATCAAAAGCTACCCAATGATGTTGAGATAGCTGTGCCTAATGCCCGCTAAAGCAAAAGAAATCGAACGGGTGGCAAGAAAACTGGGGTTTGAAAAAGCGCGGCAAAAAGGCAGTCATGCCCGATGGAAACATGCTGACGGAAGGGCAACCACAATTCCGATTCACAGCAATGTGGAGATAGGCAGCTGGTTGTTCCAAGAAATTCTAAGCCAGTTGGGGATCAGCGAGGAAGAGTTCAACCAATTGCGCTAAAGCGTAAAGTCTCACCAGTTAGGATCACAGCGAATTGGTGAGCTATTTTGATCTCTGCATCTAGTTCAGACAGGTACAATCAAAGTAGACTGAACTAGGCAGCCGGGGAATGGGCTAGTCCTTAGTTTCTGAACAACTGTCAAACAATTAATCTGTCAGAGCTTTTGATCTACATCCGCTATCTCTGTTCAGGGTTGCGACGCATCATTCAGAAATTGTTCTAAGTTGCCGGGATGGGTTAATCAATTATTAATCCTGGGCAATTAGGGTTGAGTGTGACTGGGCAAAGAGGGGAGCAGATGAAGACCAAAGCAGCAGTGGAATCTCTGAGCAAGCTGATCAGCGTGGGCAAGTCTTATCAGCAGCCCAACGGTCAGACCATTACGATCATGGAGAACATTAACCTGGAGCTTCGCACCGGGGAAATTGTCGCCCTGCTTGGCCCATCCGGTTCCGGTAAATCAACCCTGATGCGAATTATCGCCGGACTGATTGCCCCTTCTAACGGCGAGGTGCTTTACCGCGATCGCCCAATGGTCGGGCTGAACCCTGGTGCCGCAATTGTCTTTCAAAACTCAGCCCTTTATCCCTGGCTGACCGTGTTCGAAAACGTCGAGTTGGGCTTAAAGGCGATCGGGGAAGGCCCGAAATCGCGGCGGCGTAAAGCCCTGCGGATGATCGATATCATTGGTCTGGATGGGTTTGAAAACGCTTACCCCAAGGAGCTTTCCGGCGGGATGCGGCAACGAGTGGGCTTCGCCCGCGCCCTGGCCGTAGAGCCAGAGCTGCTCTGCATGGATGAACCGTTTTCGGCTTTGGATGTCTTGACTGCCGAGAACTTGCGGTTTGAACTGTTAGACCTGTGGCTGGAAGACAAAATTCCCACCCAAAGTATTTTAATTGTCACCCACAACATTGAAGAAGCGGTGATTTTGGCGGATCGGATTATTGTGCTGGGGCGCAACCCCGGCCGGATTCGGGCCGATTTCCCGATGACTTTGCCCCACTACCGCGATCGCAAACATCCGGCCTTTCAGGCGATCGTTGACCGCGTGTACAAAATTCTCACCAATCCCGACTTAGATGAGGCAGAGCCAGAACCTGTTGCGATCGGGCAATCGGCCCCGGAACCGCAGACCGTCAAGTACCAAAACCTGCCCCACGTCCGGATTGGTTCAGTGGCAGGCTTATTGGAACTAATTGAAAACCGGAAAGAAGACCTCTATCGGTTGGGGCAAGAGCTGCAATTAGAAATTGACGACATTTTGCCAATTGTCGAAGCGGCCAAGCTGATGCATTTAGTCGCTTTGGATGAGGGTGATATTTCGCTGACCCCAATTGGGCAGGCTTTTCTGGAAGGCGACATTGATGAACGCAAGAATACAATTGGCGAGCAGCTTCTCAAGCATATTCGGCTGGTTAAGCAAATTCGCGCTCTGCTGACAGCAAAGCAAAATCAGCGACTGGCCGAAGCCCTCGTGTTAGACATTTTGGAGCGCCACTTCACTCCCCAAGAAGCCAATCGCCAGCTCAACACAGCGATCGACTGGGGACGCTACGCCGAACTCTACAGCTACGACGATCCGGCTGGCGAAATTTTCCTAGAGTCTCACGTCCCCGAAGAGCAGGACGAAGAACCGGTCGATGCCGAACCGACGGCTGTTTAGGGGAGATTGACTTACACCCTCTAATTCAAACGTTCTTCTGAATCAAATTCTTCTGACCAAAACTGCAAACTCAGGATTAGCAACTGCCATGACCCGGCCTTTAACACCCGCAAACAAAACCAATGGGCGACTGAATTGGACTTGGCAGGATGGGCTCATTATTTTGGCGATCGTGGCGGTGATTTTTGGAATTGTCAAAACCGCCGCCACCTTTACAGGCGGCTACGACCCCAACTTACAGATGGATCTCTCGCCGAGCAGCCTGCCTGCCTATACCGCCCAAACCCTGCTGCGGATGGTGGCTGCTTATTTTCTGTCCTTGGTGTTCAGCTTGGGCTATGCGTACCTGGCCTTTTACAACAAAGTTGCGGAGCGGGTGCTGCTGCCCTTGCTCGATATTTTGCAGTCGATTCCTGTCTTATCGTTTTTGCCAGGGGTCGTGCTGGCTTTGATTGGCCTATTTCCGGGGCAGCAAATTGGGCTAGAACTGGCCTCAGTAATTTTGATTTTTACCGGCATGGCTTGGAACATGACCTTTAGCTTTCACCAGTCATTGACCGGCGTGCCGCGAGAGCTGCGGGAAGTGGCCAGGGTTTATCGCTTGAGCTGGTGGCAAAACTTCTGGACTTTAGATTTACCCGCCGGGGTAATTGGGCTGATCTGGAACAGCGTTATGTCTGTGGCTGGCGGATGGTTTTTCTTAATTGCGATCGAGTCGTTTACCCTCGGCAACCAAAGCTTTACGCTGCCGGGCTTGGGATCTTATCTAGGGACGGCGGCTAACCAGGGCAACTACATGGCTTTGGGCTATGGCTTAATGACGCTGATTGGCGTAATTATTCTGATTGACCTGTTAATTTGGCGACCGCTGATTGCCTGGGGCGAAAAGTTTAAGTTTCAGTTGGTGCAAGCCGAAAGCGTTCCGCAGTCGTTTGTTTTAGACTTTCTACGCCGATCGCCCACCTTACGAGCAATTAACCTCCGGCTAGTTGAACCCCTCCGCGAAAGCATTGATTCGCAGTTTGCGTCTCGCCCCGCCCAGAGCGCTCGAACTGCCAGAAAACATCCTCAAAATCGAAATCAGTGGGTAAATTGGTTTTTTGTAAGTGGGTTTGCCTTCTTGGTGCTCTGGGGCACCTGGGAAGCGGTTTTACTGCTGCGGCTGCTGTCGTGGGCCGACTGGAAAACGGTTGTATTCGGGGCAATTATTACGACGCTGCGGGTAATTGCTGCCCTGAGTTTATCTTTACTATGGACGGTGCCGGTGGGAGTAGCGATCGGGCGTAACCCCCGTTTGGCGCAGCTTTTGCAGCCAGTGGTTCAAATTGCTGCCTCGGTGCCAGCCACGGCGTTATTTCCGGTTTTACTGCTGGCCTTAGCAAATGTTGGCGGTGGCTTACAGATTGGTTCTGTGCTGTTGATGATGCTCGGAACCATGTGGTACATCCTGTTCAACGTGATCGCGGGGGCGCAGTCGATTCCAACCGAGCTATTTGAAGCTGCCACTGTCTACCAGTTAGATCTAATCCAGCGCTGGAAAACCGTCATTCTGCCCGGCATTTTTCCTTACCTAATCACTGGCATCATTACGGCCGTCGGCGGCGCTTGGAATGCCAGCATTGTCAGTGAATACGTCCAGTTTCGCGGCCAGACTGAATTCACGCTGGGACTAGGCTCGACCATTTCTGAAGCGAGTGCGGCAGGTAATTTTCCCTTGCTGCTGGCTTCAACTGTGACGATGTCTCTGCTCGTTGTTTTAACCAATCGCCTAGTTTGGCGACGACTCTATCAACTCGCCCAAACCAAGTACACTCTGCTCTGATCTAGGACTTTTACAACATTGAGTTAAACTTTAATTCTTGCTACTGATTGCTCGTCTGCCAATCGGTTAGCACACCATAGACTCCCCAAATCGCCATTGGGCGCAGGTACATGCAGGCTCGAAACGTGCCAACCGCCGTGATTGCTTCTGGAGTGCGGAACTGCAAACCGTTGCTGTAAATTTGCTTGACCACGACTTCGGTTAGCGTCAGGGCTTCGGTTTTCATACCGATTTGGAGCAGGAACGCCGCCAAGCCAAAGTTGATGCCCGTCCAGACTTCTAGCGGGTGAGTAGCATCCGGCTTTTCGGGGGAACCACCGGGGCGCAAGCCATTCGCTGCGCCAAGGGAACCGTTGTTAAATTTTAGAAAACAAGTGTCGTAGACGGTTTCGAGAGCAGAGCGGGCGCAGTCTGCTGGCACCACATCGGGTAGACCGAGCAGCCGAGCGTAGAACTGCCCACAGAGCTGATCTGCCATCACCACATCAGAGCCACTGCCGCTGTCCAGACGGTAATACTGACCGTTCCAGAGCTTGTCTTGATAGAGGGGACGCGATTGGGCCAGCCAGGTTTGATAGGTAGCAATGGTTGCTGGCAGTCCAGCCGCTGGATCGGGTTGCGTTGAGAGCAGGTTTGCGATCGCGATCGCCGCTTCCAAGGCAGCAATCCACAGCCCGCCGCAGTAGGCGCTAATTCCCTGCAAGCGCCAGTCATCAAAGGTTTGATCTGGGGCCCCAGAGTTTTCCGGGATGCCATCGTTGTCTAGATCAAACGTTTTGAGGTAGGCTAACGCTGCCTGAATCGCTGGCCAGCAGGTGGCTAAAAACTCGTAGTCTGTGCCGCCTGTAAACAAGAAATCTCGATAGACCAGCAGGACAAAATCGGCGGGTAGGTCTTTCCAGAGATTGCAGTCTTGGTAGCTGGTGTAGTTGGTTTTTTCCCAAACGTGCTCATTCGGTGCCCCCAAATCGTGGGGGGTCGCATTGGCAACTTTGCGAACGGCGATCGGGCTTTCAACGCCCTGAGTGTAGTAATAGCCAATCACTCTCGAACTGGGGTCAGCGGTCGGAATGGCGCGGGCAAAGGCTTCCATCACCGACTTTTCCAGCCGTGGCCACAGCATCAGGAGGGCAAAGGAGCCGTACAGCCGGACATCTAAACTCTCGTACCAGCGGTAGTCGAGACATTCCAAAATTGCAAACTGCCCGATCGGATCGCGCTCATCGGCAGCGCTCCAGAGACTGCCGCCGCTGGTTAAGTCATACAGCTCGTTGAATAAAGCCATTTTCAGCCAATCTGGGCAGTCAGGGCGCTCTAAGATCGGCTGCTGCCAGGCTTGAATTTGCTCCCGCCAAGTTTGGTGCAGTTTGAGGGCGGTGCGAGCGATCGCCCAGGCATTTTGCCCATTTCGACCAAAAAAGTCCGTGTAGCGGCGAAAATAGGTGACTCCAGCCGCAAACTCCGTCACTGGCAAGTCCCAGGCAACAACAAACGGAATTTGGCGGGTCTGCCCCGGTGCGAGGGTTAAGCGAACCGCGATCGCCGTGGCCACCTGTTCCCCGTCCGTAGCCGGGCGTTCGTCATCGAAATTAGCTAGCGAGCCATCGGCCGCAAAGGACTGCCAAATTTCCGCCCCATCTCCAGCCGGATTCCAGCGGGTGTAATAAAAAATTTCGCTGTTGTAGGGCGAAGAGACAGTGGCGATCGCCCATTGTCCATCCCCTTCTGCAATTGGGCGATCGGAAGGCGATCGCTCCAACAGGCAACCCACCCGCCCGTTATCGTCTAACACCCGATTGAAGTTGCCGCTGCTTTGGCCCCAGCGGGGGCGGTACTCGTATTCTGGACTGCCATCGTCCCGCACCTGCACGGTTGGCGACTTGTTGGCATTTGTAAACCAGCCGACCAGATTTTGCCAGGTCAGCAGGATACTGAGGGTAATGGGCTGGTCGGTTGGATTGTGGGCTGTCCACTCAAACACCGCGATCGGGTAGCTGGTGTCCTGGTAATTCCCAGGCAGAATCGGTGAAAACTGCTCGCAGACCAACTGCGCCTGCAATACGCCTTCGTAGGCAAACCAACTGCGTGGATACAGGGCGTGATACGTACCCGTGGTTTGATGCTGATCACTAGCCGGATACCAATTCCAGGCGGAGAGAGTGCCATCGCGGGGCGGTTCCGTGCTGAGGGCATAGGCTTGGCTGGGCTGGCTGCCCACTTGCTCAAACACGCTAAATTGGCAGGCCGGAATGGTTTGAAAAATATGCTCACCGCCGTCAAGATGCCAAAGGTTAAAGTCGCCCCTCGGCGATCGCCCAATGCAGCCGCCGCCAAATCCACCCAAGGGCATCCCATGCCAAGGCCCGTCATCTAAGTTGCTGGCATAGCGGACGGTATAGGGTTTTTCCCAGCCCAGGCCAATTGGGCGCGTCCAGGCACACTCAGGAATGGAGGGGAGTTGGAGCAAATTTTTCATCTCACCATTCTACGGGGTTGTCGCCATTCAGATCAGGCGCAATTGTTATACTGCTTGTTAAGGATGTTGAATCAGTTTTCATCTGGAGTCGAACCTCCTACAGGATTTATGGCATTATTTGGTTTTGGTAAAAAGCTCACCCTACCCAGCCCGCAAGAAGCCCTGCCTGGACGGACACAGGCGATGCCTGTGCCAGCCCAGCACTATGTCAACGGCAACCCGCTTCAGCCCCCCTATCCAGATGGGATGGAGCTAGCCCTGTTTGGGCTTGGCTGCTTTTGGGGAGCAGAGCGCAAGTTTTGGCAGCTGGCAGGCGTTTTTACGACTGCGGTGGGCTATGCGGCTGGCTTGACTCCTAACCCAACCTATGAAGAAGTCTGCTCCGGCATGACCGGACATAACGAAGTTGTGCAGGTGGTTTTTGACCCCCAAGTGGTCACCTATATGGACTTGGTCAAAACTTTTTGGGAAAGTCACAACCCAACTCAAGGGATGCGCCAAGGCAATGATGCGGGCACTCAGTATCGCTCCGGCATTTATGTTTACTCTGACCAGCAGCGGCGATCGGCAGAAGTTTCCCTCGCAGCTTACCAAGCCTCCTTAACGGCCGCTGGACTGGGCGCAATTACCACTGAAATTTTGGATGCACCTGAGTTTTACTACGCCGAAGCTTACCATCAGCAATATTTAGCCAAAAACTCGAACGGCTACTGCGGGTTAGGCGGTACAGGGGTTGAATGCCCAATTTCACCTTTGGCAACCAAGGTTTAAGGCTGCCCAATCACAGACAAACCGCCATTCTACTGTGGCGCGACAGCCAAACTAAACGCTTAGAACTGAGATGAGACTTGATGGCAGGCTAGACCAACCAGCTAGTCTAAATATTGCATAGACAGGGCAGTTGAAGACAGTTGCAGCGGCGACGCTGCAATTAGTCCCAGTTAGGGTGTAGAGAATTCGCAGGTCGCAATTCAGTTCAGTCAAGGTTGTGAGGATTCTGAGATCAAGGCGGTATTTAACTAAATCTTTGGGATCGTTAAAATACGTGATCTCAAAACTTAGATTTTCATTAAGAAAGCCGCAATTACCTAAAATTGGTAGCTGAATGTTACGCAAAAGCCATAGATTGTAATCTCGTCTTTTTAAATCTTGGTAAAACAGCATTGAGTCGGAGTATTCATGGCCAACTCTTCTTTCAGTCAAGCAAACCAAACAAGTTTATTCGCTGCTGATTCTAACCCTTCCTTTAATCATGCGCTTTGGATCAAACGACTAGTTTTTCTGATGGCAGGGATGACTTTATTCCTGATGGGCTTGGGTAGCGCGACGCGAGTAATGAATGCAGGCCTCTCTTGCCCAGATTGGCCGCTTTGCTACGGTGAACTGGTGCCACGTCAGCAAATGAATTTGCAAGTTTTTCTGGAATGGTTCCATCGGGTGATTGCTTCCAGCATGGGGCTGTTTGCGATCGCCCTTACCGGTTTAGCCTGGGTTTGGCGCAAGTTTCTGCCTGCTTGGACTCCGGCTGCGGCCTGCTTCTGCCTTGTATTGGTAATTTTGCAGGGTATCTTGGGTGGTCTAACCGTTACAGAACTTTTGCGATTCGACATTGTGACGGCTCATTTGGGCACCGGACTACTATTTTTCTCAGCTCTGCTGGCAATCGGGATGATGCTAACGCCCTATCAAGGAACCGGGGTCGCTGGTCGGCTGCCTTGGCTGAGCCTAATCGCCGCCGGACTAATTTATGGGCAAAGTTTACTGGGGGGTCTTGTTTCGTCGCAGTGGGCCCTGCACCAATGTCTGAGCGATTCCCGCCTGTGTGCCGTCATGCATAGTCACTTGGCTGGAGTTGTGCCTGCCAGTTTGTCGATTCTGCTGCTGTTCTATTTATCTTGGCGACAGCCAGCTTTACACCCGCTGCTGCGAGGTCTGAATTGGTCAGCCCTTAGTCTGCTAGGGCTACAAATTAGCTTGGGCGTGACTACGTTCAAATTGCACTTGCAGTTGGCTTGGGTAACCGTTGCCCATCAAGCCGTGGGGGCGGCCCTGCTGGGTACGCTAGTGGCGTTTAGTGTAATTGCCCTGCGCGATCGCCAACAAACCCATCAGCCTCTGATGCCCAATGCTTGACTCTGAGCGCTTGACCAGTTTGTCGCTTTTCTGCTGATAAATTTGCTTCTTTGAGGAATATTCCGAATCTAACCATGCAACCAACAAGCTGGACTAATGCGCCTGAAAATCGCCAAAGCTTCTCGCAAGTTCTGGTTAACTACTGGCAACTGACCAAACCGCGTCTGATTGTCCTATTTTTGATTACAACTGCTGCCGGAATGTGGGTAGCCGCTCACGGAGAAGTAGATCCACTCTTGCTATTGGTCACGTTGATCAGTGGGGCGATGGCAGCAGGCTCTGCTAATACGATTAACTGCCTTTACGACCGAGACATTGACTACATTATGGAGCGGACTCGCCACCGACCCTTGCCCTCTGGCCGGATCCAACCTTGGGAAGCCCTGGTGTTTGCGATCGCCTTGGCTGCCACTTCTTTTGCGCTTTTAGCTGTATTTGCTAACTTGCTCAGCGCCGGATTGGCGATGGCAGGAATTGCTGTTTATGTTGGTATTTATACTCACTGGCTGAAGCGGTCATCGACGCAGAATATTGTGATCGGTGGAGCCGCCGGGGCGATTCCACCCTTGGTCGGCTGGGCAGCAGTAACGGGGGAACTAAGCTGGGCTGCTTGGGTGCTGTTTGCGATTATTTTTATCTGGACTCCGCCCCACTTCTGGCCGCTCGCAATGCTAATTCAGGACGACTATGCCAAAGTCGGAGTGCCGATGATGCCAGTCGTGGATGGGGACGCCCCAACCGCTCGGCAAATTTTTGTCTATACCCTGCTGCTGCTGCCAACAAGTCTCTTGCTTGTTTTTCCGCTCCATGCGGCAGGCGGGATTTATGCTTTGGTGGCATTTGGCTTGGGCGTAACCTTCATCTACCGAGCCTGGGATTTGCTTCAGGTACCAGAGGACAAAGATCGGGCCCGATCGCTGTTTAAGTTTTCGATTTTGTACATGATGCTGCTGTGCGTTGGCATGGTGGTTGACAGCCTGCCGCTGACTCATCAGTTGGTCGCTCAAGCGGCTGAGTATCTTCAGATTGGGACAATCCTTTAAGATGGAAGCGTAATTATTCTTGACCCAATTGCGCTAAAACTACTATGACTGCGGCTGTTTTGATCGAAAATTTGCAAAAGCGATACGGCAAAGTAGAGGCAGTAAAAGACGTTTCGCTAGAAGTGCAGCCGGGAGAAATTTTTGGCTTGCTCGGCCCAAATGGAGCTGGCAAAACGACTACCCTGCGCTGCCTCTGTACTTTGACCACTCCAGATTCTGGCCGAGTTGAAGTGGCCGGTACTTCAGTCACGCAGCACCCCCGCGCTGCGCGGCAACGCTTGGGTTACGTTGCCCAGGAAGTGGCTCTGGATAAGATGCTGACCGGGCGAGAACTGCTGCAACTGCAAGCGGCGCTTTATCATTTGCCCAGTGCGCTGATCTCAGAGCGGATTAACGCCATGCTGACCCTGCTCGATTTGCAGGCCTGGGCTGACCAAAAAACTGGCACTTATTCCGGGGGGCTGCGCAAGCGCTTAGATTTGGCCGCCGGACTGCTCCATCAGCCAGATTTGCTGATCTTAGATGAGCCAACTGTGGGGCTAGACATTGAAAGCCGAGTCGTGATCTGGAACTTTTTACGCCAGTTGCGCGAAGGCGGCACCACGGTTTTAATCACCAGCCATTACCTAGAAGAAGTGGATGCTCTGGCAGACCAAGTGGCGATTATTGATCAAGGCAAAGTGATTGCGGCTGGCACACCTTCAGCCCTCAAAGACCGAGTCGGGGGCGATCGCATTACCCTCCGGATCCGCGAATTTGCGCCGCTAGCTGAAGCCGAACAAGTGAAGGCAATGGTTGAGGCGATGCCCTTTGTCCAGGATGTGATTATCAATACAGCTCAAGGGAATTCACTCAATTTGGTCGTCACGCCCCAAAGCGAAGCGCTGATCACGATTCAGCAAGCCCTCAAAGATGCCGGATTGCCGACGTTTGGGATTGCCCAATCTCGCCCTAGCCTAGATGATGTCTATCTCGCCGCAACCGGACGCACATTGATGGACGCTGAACTGGCTGCTGCTGGCCAACGAGACACCAAAAAAGAGCGGAAAGAAAACATGCGCTAGTTGATCTTGCTGAAAGGTCGGCTTCGTTCGCTCACTTAGTAGCTGTCGTTAGCGTTGACGGTTTTCATTTCTAGCAGATGATTGGCGTGGTTGAGCCGATCGGCGATCGCCTGTCGCCAAACTAAGCTCACTTTTGGGTCAGCCAAGATCTCTTGGGCGAGTTGGCGATAGAGGGCGCTGGTGACGGCATTAACGTGTTCCAATAGTCTCAGGTTGTGATAGACGCTGCGCGGAGAAACTGACATCGTGGGTGCTCCTTGAGGTGGAAGAGTAAGGTGTGTAATCAAGTCAACTTACGGTAAATCTGTTTGGCCCATCAGATAGCGATCGCACTCTCTGGCCGCCCCGCGACCCTCGTTAATCGCCCAGACAATTAAACTTTGCCCGCGTCGGCAGTCGCCGGCTGCAAAGACGCCAGGCAGACTGGTTGCATACTTTTCGTGCTCTGCCTTCACATTGCTGCGGGGATCGCGCTCCACCCCCAAGGCATCTAGCAGCGGTTGCTCTGGGCCCAGAAAGCCCATCGCCAGCAAGACCAGTTGGGCCGACAAAACTTGTTCTGTGCCGGGAACAGGCTGCGGGATGAACTGCCCCTTGTCATTTTTAGCCCACTCCACCTGCACGGTATGAATAGCCTTGACCTGACCATTGGCGTCTCCCTCAAACTTGGTCGCGGTGGTGAGATAGCCACGTGGGTCTTCCCCAAACTTGGCCGCTGCTTCTTCCTGCCCATAGTCCAGCTTGTAAACCTTCGGCCACTCCGGCCAAGGATTGTCAGGAGAGCGAGTCAGAGGAGGCTTAGCCATAATTTCAAGCTGGGTCAGGCTTTTGCAGCCATGCCGGATCGACGTGCCCACACAGTCAGTGCCCGTGTCGCCGCCACCAATAATTACCACATCCTTCCCTTCTGCAGAAATGAAGTTACCGTTGTGATGTTGGTCTAGCACTGCCTTCGTATTGGCAGTCAGAAAATCCATCGCAAAATGAATGCCTTTCAGTTCCCGACCTTCAATGGGCAAATCCCGTGGTTTGGTGGCACCGGTGCAGAGCAGCACTGCGTCAAAGTCTTGGAGCAGGGTCTGCACGGGCAAGTCTTTGCCCACTTCGGTATTACACTCAAACTTGACGCCTTCTGCCTCTAGTAGATTAAGGCGACGCAGCACCACTTTTTCTTTCTCTAGCTTCATGTTGGGGATGCCGTACATCAACAGTCCGCCGGGGCGATCGGCGCGTTCAAACACCGTCACCCAATGCCCGGCTTTATTGAGTTGAGCAGCAGCGGCCAGCCCGGCTGGGCCAGACCCAATCACTGCCACTTGTTTACCTGTGCGCTGAACTGGCGGTTCGGGTTTAATCCAGCCTTCATCCCAGCCTTTATCGACAATTGAACACTCGATGTTCTTAATTGTGACCGGGGGATTGTTGATGCCCAGCACGCAGGAGCCTTCGCAGGGAGCAGGGCAAACTCGCCCGGTAAATTCAGGAAAATTGTTGGTTTTGTGCAGTCGCTCTAGCGCTTCTCGCCACAGACCTCGATAAACCAAATCATTCCACTCTGGGATCAGATTATTGATCGGGCAACCGCTGGCCATGCCGCTGATTAAGGTGCCGCTATGACAGAAGGGAATGCCACAGTCCATGCAGCGCGCGCCCTGAGTCCGCAGCTTGTCTTCTGGCATCGGTAAATGGAACTCATCCCAGCTCTGAACGCGATCGCTCGGCTCCAGTTCAGAGGGTAATTCCCGCAGATACTCAATAAAGCCAGTTGGTTTTCCCATTGTCTTGTCTCAGTTGAAATTTGTACTGCTGAATTTCTTGCTGCCGACGCATTCTAATCTATCCCTTACAAATAGAGTCTATAGACATCGCTGTGATGGCGTACCACATTATCTGCCAAGTCGCTCAGATCCCCAGATTCATAAATGAAATCTTTACTATCCGCGATCGGCAAGCAACACCTCAAAATCACGCAATCCGTTTCGGACAGCATAAATACCTTCTGCCTTCTCTGCTCAGAGATGTTCACCCTCCGGTCAATTAGACTAGCTTCATCAGGCTCTTTGGGTTAGCTTATGCTGCAAAATGCGTTTCGCAGACAGTTGCGCTGGAAATCTTGGATTTATCCGTGGCACAATCTTGATTGGGTTTTGTTGGTCGCTGTGGTTCTGCTGACCGGGCTGGGAGTCATGGCCATCCGCAGCACCGAGCTAAATAAAGACTTTAGCGACTGGATCCAGCAGCTTGCGACCGCAGTTTTGGGGCTTGGGATTGCGCTCGGCTTAGCCCGTTGG
The DNA here is from genome assembly GCA_019359715.1 of Aphanocapsa sp. GSE-SYN-MK-11-07L. Lineage (GTDB taxonomy): Bacteria > Cyanobacteriota > Cyanobacteriia > Thermosynechococcales > Thermosynechococcaceae > JAHHGS01. The sequence goes on from JAHHGS010000080.1 coordinate 59,954, forward strand.
CGCTACACCCAACTGCTAGTCCTCCACTGGTGGATTTATCTGGCAATTAACCTATTGCTGATTGCCGTGATTGCGATCGGCACCTCAGCGAATGGGGCCCAAAGCTGGATTACGATCGGCAGCTTTAATATTCAGCCTTCTGAATTCGCCAAAATGGGCTTGATTATTAGCCTGGCTGCGTTGCTGCACCAGCGTTCGGCAGACTCAATTCCGGCAGTCCTGCAGACCCTAGCTGTCACCATCGTGCCTTGGGGACTGATTTTTATTCAGCCTGATTTAGGCACATCGCTTGTGTTTGGGGCCATTACGCTGGGGATGCTCTACTGGGCCAACGCCAACCCCGGTTGGATTATTCTGATCATTTCGCCCTTGGTTTCAGCGATCGCCTTTAGTCTGCCTCTGCCCTTTAATCTCTCATTGCTGATCTGGGGACTGTGGACTGTTGGGATGGGAATCATTGGTTGGCAAAGCCTCTATGGCCCACTGGGCGCGTTTATGGGTGTGGTGGTTAACTTGGTTTCAGCAGGGCTAGGACAACTGCTGTGGGGACTGCTAAAGGAGTACCAAAAAGATCGGCTCACCCTCTTTCTTGACCCAGACAAAGACCCTTTGGGCGGTGGCTATCACCTGATTCAGTCTCGGATCGCGATTGGAGCCGGTGGGCTATGGGGTAAAGGGTTAAGTCATGGCACGCAAACTCAGCTCGGATTCATTCCAGAGCAGCACACCGATTTTATTTTTTCAGCGATCGGTGAGGAGCTGGGCTTTGTGGGGGCAATGCTGGTGCTGTTGCTATTTTGGATGATTTGCTGGCGGCTGATTGCGATCGCCAATAGCGCTCAGGATAATTTTGGTTCTCTGCTGGCGATCGGTGTTTTCTCAATGATTGTGTTTCAGGTGTTTATTAACATTGGGATGACAATTGGGTTAACCCCAGTCACTGGCATTCCTTTGCCTTGGCTGAGTTATGGTCGCTCTGCCCTGATTACTAACTTTGTTGCTTTGGGGCTGGTCGAGTCGGTGGCTAACTTCCGTCCTCGCAAAAAATATTGAGCTTGACCTATGGTGTTGATTAAGACTGCCCTTCGCCGCTGGGCAGAGACTCCGGTAGACTAAAGGCTAGGTTGCGATAGACAATACACGCAACTTCCTTCGCAAGGATTTGCGGCGATCGCCATCTTTCCATCCAGAGACAGGGAGTTAAAAGGTAATGGCTGAGACAATGATTCTGCCAGGTTCGGTCGTGAAGGTAAAGAGCGCCAGCGATACCTATTATGGTTTTAAAGGGTTAGTCCAGCGCGTCAGCGATGGGCGGGCGGCGGTGCTATTTGAAGGCGGCAACTGGGATAAGCTGATCACGTTTCGCTTAGCAGAATTAGAGGTTGCACCCCCTGCTGGCAAAGGGAAGTAGGGTTAGAGATGCCAAAAAATGACCAGAATAGACATCCTGGTCATTTTTTTGATTAAAAACCGCTATTAGACTGAATTGAAAGTCAAAGATTTGTTGGGGTCAACTCTCAGGCTTGACTACGACTCTTCCGACTCTTCATCGTCATCGGTTGGGTAGTAGAAACCTCTAGCCTGCCCAGTCAAGATCGACTTGCCCAAGGAAAGGGCTTTCTGAGCCTGGGCGACGGCCTTACGCTTCCAAACAGCTTTACGCATGTCCCGCTTGGACTTGGAGGTTTTCTTCTTAGGAACTGCCATGATCGTATAGGGGCTGAGGTAGAGATATATAGCTTTGCTATCTTAGCACTGAACTTCTAGCAGTCATCTGTTCTAAACACTAGGCACTGATTAGACCTGTTGCTTTATAACGCAAAAAATCGCCGAAACCCTTATCGTCACTAGCTTGCAGCCATTGATCATGAAAATCGCCTGGAATGATTGCTCTGCTTGGTTTTCATGGCTTTTTGTGGCTTATTAAGCAACAGGTCTATTACTGCAATTTGGACTGGATTGAGAACGCGGGTTTTAATCGCTGTGGCAGTCGCTGCATCTCAAAATCAGTTTAGAGTGAAAAGAAAGAGCTATGGACGCTTCATGTTGCCCAAAACAGAACTTCTGAAAGGATTTAAAAATCAAGATTGTCTAACTCGCTTGCTAGATCAAGCCGAGCAGGCGATTAAAACCTGGGAAGTCATTTTGTCGGATTTTCTATCGCCGCCTGAATTAGCAGAGGCCCAGCAGATGTTCGCCCGCCTCACTGAGGTGCATATATTAGCGGGCGGTGGCTATCCACAAGCCGAGCGGCAACGCCTAGCGATCGCTCGGACTGAACTGCCTTTGGAGCAAGTCGCTGTCAGCGCCCTCGAAATTGCCGGTAATTTTCTATTTGATCCGGCCAATCATCGCGACTTTTTAGGAGCGCTGTTGGGGACTGGCCTCGTCCGCGAAAAAGTCGGTGATGTGATTGTGCTAGGAGAACGGGGGGCACAGGCGATCGCGACTCCAGAAGTGGCAGAGTTTTTAGAGCTAAGCTTGACTCAGGTACGGACAGTGCCAGTCAAAACTCGCCGAATTGAGTTAGGTGAACTTAAGATTCGGCAGCCTCAATCCAAGTCCCTAACCACAGTCGAAGCTTCGATGCGTCTAGATGCGATCGCCTCGGCCGGATTTGGCATCTCTCGCAGCAAGACGGTTGACCTCATCAACGGTGGAGAAGTCCGCGTCAACTGGCAAGAAATTACCCAATCTAGCTATGCCCTGAAAGCTGGCGATTTAATCACCATTCGCGGTAAGGGTCGGTTAGAAGTTGGCGAAGTTCAAGTCACCAAAAAAGACCGCTATCGAGTCCAACTCACTCGCTTTAGCTAACAGCAAATTTGACTTTGCAAACCCTCTTTGAGCAGCGAACGCAATCTCATCGCATGCAAACGCTGCAACTATGGTAATGACCTTGCAATGCTGGCAAAGGCTAGTTGCCGATCTAATTGTCTTGCTGCTTGTTTGACTCTACCAGAGTCACTTGCTTGTTTGCTCGCCTTGCCACTTTGAACAATATGCATAGAGCAAGGGGCATGGTGCAAAATATAATTCCTGGCCGTTGTCATTATCTTCTCATCCTGCCCTGTTAAACCTCGATCGCCAATTAAGATCAGATCGGCTCCCCACTTGCGGGCTACATTGCAAATCTGTCGTCCTGGATCACCTTCTAATAGGCTAACGTCAGCATTGATACCAGCAGATCCTGCATCTCTATGGCGTAGTCTTAGCCTATTTAAACATTGCTGCTTCGCTTTTTCTAAAAGTTCTTTGTCTTGATCTTGATGCTCTGCGTAAATTGCGATCAAATTTGAACTAAAGCGTTCAGATAAGTCAGGATAATCAGCACCCGGGATTAAAAAAATATGGGTCAGCATCAACCGCGCCCGGTTAGATTTTGCTAAAGATATTGCTTCTTCAAAAACGCGATCGCCCGTTTCAGATTCATCCATTGCGACTAGAATCCGATTAAACATAAGAACTCCTGTTATTAAAAATTAGGGTGGGCAGATCAATTATTAAGATAGAAGACTTGCCTATCCAGCCAACTTACTACGACAACCTAGCCACACTGATCTACCTGATGACTGACATTTGTTCTGTTAGAGCTAAGACTGAGCATAGGGCATAGCACAGTTTAAAAATTGCTTTTACAAATACATTTTCAGAGGTTTAAATCCGTTCTTATTTGCTGCACAATCGCTGTCGGGCTTTGGTCAATCTCGATCTGAAGTGCGTTTTCTGGGTCTTCTAAGGCTTCAAACTGGCTTTGCAATAAATCTGTCTGCATGTAGTGTTCATGCCGCTTAACTAAGCGTTGGTAAATCAGTTCAAAAGAGCCTTTCAGAAAAACCAATTTCACTTGCTCAGAGTCTTGGCACAGAAATTGACGGTAGCTCGATTTGAGCGCAGAGCAGGCAAGGACGACATTGGTGCCAGTTTTAAGCCACTCATTGATTGCCTGTTTAAGGGTTTGCAGCCAGGGTAGGCGATCGGCATCAACTAAAGGGATGCCGTGACTCATCTTCTGAATATTGGCCGATGGATGAAAATCATCTGCATCGCTGAACTGCCAATCAAGAGAACTCGCCAAAAGTTGACCAATCGTCGTTTTTCCAGAACCAGAAACCCCCATCACCAGAATCACCATGGTTATCTTTTATCTCCTAGCGATTGCGATCTCAAAATATAGCAGTCTTAAAAAACCTGCCTCTGCGCCTTCAATTGGTAATCCCAACACTATTGAGTACTAGAAACGCTTAGGCTTTGTCTTTATCAGTCGGAGGCAAGTTAGCAACCGGAGGAGGATTCCAAGGCGCAAAAAAGGGCAGTAGCAGCAACCCAGGCAAAGCCAAAACCCCTGTCATCAAAAAGAACAGTGGCCAACCCATTGCTTCTGCCCATTTACCCGAAGGCGCAACTAAAATATCGCGGCTGAAGGCGACCAAACTGGTGAGCAATGCGTACTGCGTGGCTGTAAACCGATGATTGCAGAGGCTCATTAAAAAAGCGACAAAGGCGGCTGATTCTAGACCCGCACAAAAATTCTCAGCATTGATCGCGACCAGCATGAGCAGGAAATTTTTGCCGACCAAAGCCAAGGCAAAGTAGAGCAAGTTGCCGATCGCCTGCAAGCCGGCAAAAATCCACAGCGATCGATTAACGCCAATTTTAGAAATCACCACCCCACCCGCCAGCGTGCCCACAATTGTCGCCACAATTCCCAGCGCACCGGGCAAGGCAATTTCAGTTTGGGTAAACTTCAGCCCGTTTTCGAGTAAAAACGGGGTCGAAAGATTTTTAACCAGCGAATCCCCAAACCGATACAGGACAATAAACAGCAGAATTAAGCTGGCCTGAGCAACACCGTTGCGCTGAAAGAATTCAACCAGCGGCAGCACGACTGCATCGGCTAGGGTTTGGGGTGGGCGATCGCGCATCGCTGGCTCTGGGGCAAAAATGCTAGTCACAAGTCCCACTCCCATCAGCGCTGCCATCAACAAATAGACCACCGGCCAGGGCAAAAAATCGGCTAAGGCTAAGGTCAGAGAACCAGACACCAGCAGAGCAATCCGATAGCCCAAAATATAAACGGAAGCCCCGGCCCCTAATTCGGCTGGCTCCAGAGCATCGGTTCGATAGGCATCGACCAAAATATCTTGACTGGCGCTAAAAAAGGCAATCAGCAGCGCATTCATCCCCAACAGTTGCAACGCTTGTCTAGGATGCTGTAGAGACATAGCGGCGATCGCCAAAATTAGCCCCACCTGGGTAATCACCAGCCAGCCCCGCCGCCGCCCCAAGAACGGCGGCGTAAATCGATCCAGCAGCGGCGACCAGAGAAACTTGAGCGAGTAGGGTAAACCAAACAAGCTGACTGCGGCGATCGCCTCTAAACTCAGTCCTTCCTGGTCTAGCCAGGCTTGTAGAGGAGCTTTACTCGCCAAGTAGAGAGGCAACCCGGAGGAAAAGCCCAGCAGCAAAATGGCGATCATCTTCCGGCTTTGGAAGATTTGCAGCAATGAACGATTCGATTTCACAAATGGCAGTCCTCAACCCCGGCCTTTTAGAATACCCCGCCATCTTGCCACGGGATGCACCTGCTGTTGCGGTTGTTAAAACATGACCAGGCTTAGAGCAGCGCTTCCGAATCTGGATAAAATCTCCTTGAATACAGGGCAATTGCTACAGCGACTTCAGGTGAGGGGTTTCGTTAAAGCGATGAATTTTCCAGAGGGTGGTGTTGTAGATATTCGGTGACGGCAGCAACCAGCGATCGCGATCAAGTTCAAACTCAAACATCGCGGTTGGAGGAATTTGTAAGCCCCAAACGCGATCGCTGCCGATCAGTGCCGCCAATAAGTAGGGCAGTAAACCGCCGTGGCTGATCACCCAGATCTGATTGCAATTTTGGTGAGCCTCCAGCAGATAATGCACAAATTGGTGAGCGCGATCGCTGACCGCTTGCAGAGACTCGGCTTCTGGAATTGGCACCCATTCAGGGGTTGACTCTAGCTTGGCGCAGAGTTCAGGGTGCTGCTGCTTCGCCTCTGCCCAGGTTAATCCTTGCAAAATACCGGCATGAATTTCTTTGAGTTCGGCTGCATAGTCGAGTGGACAGCTATTTTGACTGTCCAGAACCGACCAAACTTGCTGCAAAATCTGAGCCGTTTCGGCAGCTCGTTGTAAAGGGCTACTGTAAATATGAGAGGGTGGCCAAGAACTTTGTACCAAGTAATGAGCAAGGAGTTTAGCCTGCTGTTGACCCTGATCTGAAAGCAAAGAGTCTAGCTGCCCTTGCATCTGCAAATTCTGGTTTCCAAGCGACTCGGCGTGGCGAATCCACAATATTTTCATCTATCTAGCCTAAAATTAGTGGCTCAAACCGTTTTCCTGCCAGGAGCGGCTGAGATCGCTATTTTTATTTACGAATCAAGCAGTGCTTATAGCAATTCTGAGAAAAATCTTTCATAATTAGGTAGATTGTAAAGAATCATAAAATTTGTGACTGCCTTTTTTAATTATTTCAGGCAGTCATACGGCCTTTTAATTTGCTTTCATCTCAATTAGGAGACTACTCTTATGACCATAGCTGTCGGACGCGCACAGCCCACGCGGGGATGGTTTGACGTCCTCGACGACTGGCTCAAGCGCGATCGGTTCGTCTTCGTCGGCTGGTCAGGCATCCTGCTGTTCCCCTGCGCTTTCCTGGCGCTGGGCGGCTGGATGACCGGCACCGCCTTCGTTTCTTCCTGGTACACCCACGGTCTGGCCAGCTCCTACCTGGAAGGGTGCAACTTCCTGACCGTCGCCGTTTCTACCCCCGCCAACAGCATGGGGCACTCGCTGCTCTTGCTCTGGGGCCCAGAAGCCCAAGGCGACTTTACCCGCTGGTGCCAACTGGGGGGCTTATGGACTTTTGTCGCCCTGCACGGCGCCTTCGGTCTGATTGGCTTTATGCTGCGGCAGTTTGAAATTGCTCGCCTAGTCGGCTTGCGTCCCTACAACGCGATCGCCTTTTCCGGGCCGATCGCCGTGTTTGTGAGCGTGTTTCTGATGTACCCGTTAGGACAATCGAGCTGGTTCTTTGCCCCCAGTTTTGGGGTGGCTGGCATCTTCCGATTTATTCTCTTCTTCCAAGGCTTCCACAACTGGACGCTCAACCCCTTCCACATGATGGGCGTCGCCGGTATTTTGGGTGGTGCCTTGCTGTGTGCCATTCACGGTGCCACCGTTGAGAACACCTTGTTTGAAGACGGCGAAAAATCGAACACCTTCAGCGCCTTCAACCCCACTCAAGCCGAAGAAACCTACTCAATGGTGACGGCCAATCGGTTCTGGAGCCAAATCTTCGGGATTGCCTTCTCGAATAAGCGGTGGCTGCACTTCTTCATGCTGTTTGTGCCGGTGACTGGCCTGTGGATGGCCTCAATTGGCGTCGTCGGCTTAGCGTTGAACCTGCGGTCTTATGACTTCATCTCGCAGGAAATTCGCGCCGCTGAAGACCCCGAATTTGAGACGTTCTACACCAAGAATGTTCTGTTGAACGAGGGCATCCGCGCCTGGATGGCCCCGCAAGACCAGCCCCATGAAAACCTTAGCTTCCCCGAAGAGGTACTGCCCCGTGGTAACGCTCTCTAAGGCTTGCGATCGCGGTTAACTAAAACAGGGACTCAATTTGAGTCCCTGTTTTGTGGCTTTGATTTCATAATTGACCTTATTGTCAGATGATTTTCAGGCTGGGATTGGACAAGCCCATGTTAAGATAAATTCCCCAAGGGCGATTAGCACAGTGGTAGCGCACTTCCTTCACACGGAAGGGGTCACTGGTTCGAGTCCAGTATCGCCCATTGGATTGAAACAGTTGGAAGTTAATGATTTCAAGCTCTGGAGGTCTCTCTATAGCTTCATTTTTACTGATCTGCCTGCTGAGCGACTGGTTAGAGTTGGACATTTTTAGGTTAATTTAGATGACTTTTGACGATGAGTTGACTGTGCAATAAAAACTGAGTTGTTCTATTTTTCGGCTATCTGCCATAACCTTTAAAGAAATCTAGACAAGTCAAACTCTTCTCCATTCAAATTTTCCTTCTCTCGTTCGGCTCTCAACATCAGTAAAATTTTTTCCGAGTAGTCAACAACGCCTTGCAATTCTGTTTGCAAAAGTTCTAAACCACCATTTACGAATTCCTGAAACATTTGAACACGCATTGCATCACATTCTTCCGTAGGTAGTAAAACCCGCAAATCTTCTACTGAGATTGCTGCAACTAAGCTGATTAATGCTCCAGTTTGCCGAAACTGATCTTGCGGAATTGGATCAGGATCTTTTCTAGAAAACTTTCCAAGGGGCGATCGCTTAGATCTACTCATTCCTAACATGCCAGCAAATGCTAAAACGTCGGCATAAGTCTGGAAAGGGCCCGTCTCATCTTCTGCGTCTCTTAACGCTTTGACCAGTTCTGCTTTATCTTCTGAAATTTGAACTCTAGCTAAAGCCATTCTCTACCAGATTTAATGTAATTTTAGATTGCACTTTCAGATTGCACTTTCAGGAAAGTGTTCACTTATCCTTACCAGACAATCAGCAGGACTGTTGCTATCCATTAAACACCTGTAATAGCCAGCGGTTGATTTCTCCATCCTCTTGAGTTTGGCTGCGTTGAAGCGCCTCTTCAATCAGGGCAATCGGCAATCCAGGCAACACCTGCGAATCCCGAATTTGCTTGCTACCCCCATCTGCAACCTCAAAGGCAAAAACCTCTGCCACAGCGACATCGACTACCCAGTATTCCTGGACACCCAGCCGTTCATACAGCAACCGCTTACGTCCCAGGTCATCACTTAAGGAAGTTGAAGCAATTTCGATCGCAAGTTGAGGCGCACCAAACTCATCTACATTGACTGGAGCATTATCTAAAGCTGGCAAACGAAAGGCTGAGCCAAGATAGAAGGCGATATCTGGTTGGCAATCTCTAATTCCTATTTTACGAAACGTTGTATTGGTAAGTTCTGCACCACGGATATTCTTTAGAGTGATAAATAAAACAACCAGAGTTGAGACAATTGAATTTTCTCGTCCGTGCAATGGTCCTAGTGCAGACATTTCAATCCTCATCCACCCTTGATCGTAATAGCACCGCCCCGCTTGATTGGTTGGGTGGTCTGCCAGCAAGGTGTACTCCTCCCAGGAAGCTGCCATCCAGGTATCTGCAATTAAATTTTGCGGAGTAGGTAAAGTATTAACCATTTTTCACCTTATTCGCTGCGGTTCCTTGCCTCGCTCAATTCTTGGCTTCTTTACTCCCGCACGACTTCAATCATCTCAGTGTATTCAAACTCATTCCGGCTTTGCCGCACCAGAGGGTAGACCTGCCCGTATCGCTTAATCGATGCCTCTTCACAATCAGACTTCGGCGAGTTAAACGTTAACACATACTCTTTACCAATCCTCGGCTGCATCTCCTGCTCCACTTCCCCTCGCCACTGGGTCTGGGATGCCATTACCACCAACTGGTTGGCCAGCAACGGAACTAACCTTGCGACCTGCCGCCGGTAAATCTCATCCAGGTTGCCAAACGGCGAATCCATCACGATTGGAAAGGTGCTGCTATCGGGGCCCATCACCAACCCTGCCTTACTCCACTGGCGCACCCGCTCAATCACACTGCCGATGAACGACAGACTGAGGATTTGATTTTCTCCGGTCGAGGCACCAACCAGCACATCCTGTCCACCCGCGACTTCGACTAGGCTCAGTTCATAACGATCGCTCAGTCGCGGCAGGTATGCCTTGAACGAAATCTGCCCGTACAATTCCTCAATTTGTTGTTCTAGCTGCTGACGGAAGACCTGATCCCGGTTTCCCTTCACCTGCTTTAGGAGATCGATCGCCTCCTGAGCCGCCTCAATCCGCTTGACAGCCAGCTTCTGTCGCTTCTCATTGGAGCGGCTTTCCTTGAGCTGCTTGCCTAATCGTCCTGCCTGTAAGTCCAGATTGGCAATCTTTTCCTGGTTGGCTCCTTTTTCAGTGGTCAAGCGGTTGATCGCGGCATCCACCTCATCAAGTCGATTCTGAAGTTCCCGAATGTCTTCCCTTGGACTATGGCGCAGTTGATCTCGGATCTCCTCTAAGTCGTCTTGAATCCGTTCTAGCGTTCCTTTGTTGTGGTTAATGCTTGCCTGCTCCCGGTCAACTTCCTGCCAAAAGTCATCAAGCTGGCTTTCCAGTTCGTTGACCCGCGCTTCGATCCGATAGGTGGCTGACTCGATCTCTGAAAGACCGGATCGGGCCAGCCAAGATTGAACTGCACTACAGGCAGCCGTCCCTTCATGCAATTCCGTTCCACAAATACAGGTTTGGCGATCAAGCAAATCTTGGATAAACTTCTGTTTGATATCCGCCGGCAGTTCCCCCCGTTGCTCCCGCTCCCGGATTAATGCCCGAAATTCTGTGGCAACTTTCGGCAGGAAAACAATATAGCCTCGATTAGAAATTGCCCGCTTCAGCGTCTTTTTACTCTGCTGAACCTTTTCTCGAATTTCCCGTTCCTGTTCCTCCAAGGTATTGAGTTGAAGCTGTAAGCCTTCCAGATCCGTTAACTCCAGTTGCTTCTGCCGAAGCTGCTGTCGTCGAGTGGACTGGTGTTCTAACTCTTGGTCAATCTCAAGCTGGCGACCTTGCAATTGGTCAGCCTCCTGCTCTAGCTCGCGTTTTTGAACGAGTAGACTTTGGGTTTCGGCATCCCCAATCCCTTCCAACTCCTCCTCTAGGGTTTTTCGCGCTGTCGTCAAATGCTTGATCGCCCGATCCAACACTTCAACCCCCAGCAGTTTCTTCGTCGCCTCAGCAATTTCGGAGCGATTATCGGTGCGGGTGATGTTCTCAATGCGCTCTCCGTCAAAGAAGAAGTACTGGTGCAGGCTCTTCGGTAAAATCCGAGTAATGACGTCCTCCGGGATCTGAGCAGACGGCAAAAATGCCCATCGCCCGTCATCTCCGACAAATTGCATCATCAGGTCACTCTTGGCCGGCTCGACTGAGCCATTTTTCTTCCGGTAAGCACTACACTCCCGTCTCACCCGGTACTGCTTGCCATCATGTTCAAAGGACAGCTCAACCCAGCAGGAAACCGGCTTGTCAACTTTTGCTTCGGCGATCGCCCGCCGATTCACTAACTGCTCAGGAGAGGCAAGCGCCGCTGTAAATTTCTCGTAGAGTGTCCAGGTAAAGGCATTCAGCAGCGCCGTCTTGCCTGAGCCATTGTTGCCATGGATCACTGTAATATTGCGATCGTCCGACTTGGCAAGCGTGAGTCCGTGTTCGCCATAAAAGGGTCGAAAATTGCAGAGCTTAAGCGCAAGCAGCTTCATTGGACAGATTCCTTAATGATTTTCAAGATTTCATCATTAATCGGGCTGCGCTCATTTTTGTCTAGCCGATCTTTTTCAATCTCCAGTACGCGTTCAATAATCTGCTGTACCTCTTTGGGGGCAGTAAAAATCGGCTGATGAACATCACTCGAATCATTCGCTTTCGGCATAAGTCTGGCACCCGTAACCCTGCTGTGATTTTACATATCTAAGAGGTCGTACTGCTGCTGAAGCCCGAAAAGTTTGGCTCTGGCTTCACCCTGATTGTCTGCTAGATCAGCAAACTCAATCACCCGTCGCAATTCTCGCCGCAGTAAGTTGCGCTCGACCGTCAGGGTTTCTCGATCTAAGGCAGGCGGCAGCACAATCATGTCAAATAGGGTGGCTCGTTGCTTGTTGGGATGTTGCCGCAAAATCCGGCCTCGTCTTTGAATAAACTGACGGGGATTGCTGCTGCTAGCCAGAATAACTGCTGTTTCGATATTGGGCATATCTACCCCTTCATCCAGACAGCGAATGGCGACTAATCCTTGTAGTGCTCCGGTTTCAAACTGCTGACGCAAGTCTTCTCGTTGCGCTAAGGGTGTATTGGCGGTGTAAATGTTGACTCGATAGCCTAATTCTTTACCCAGGATTTGGGCAACGGCTGCAAGCTGGGTCTGATCCTGACTCCCCTCATCTTCCACAGAACCGTCGCCGCAATAGAACAGGGTATGGCTGGTGTGGAGGCGAGATTTCATCAGATCTCGGAGAACATCTAATTTATGGGTGGCGGTACTGAGCAAGCGGGCCCGCTGCATCGACAGGGTGGCGACGGCTGAATCCTCATCGCCTTCTGCGATCGCCAGTGCCTTGCCAATTTTGCGGCTCAACTCTGAGTAAGCCTGTGCTTCTGGCTCGGTCAGTTCCACAAACAGAGGATAGTAGAGGTAATGCACCAATGCCCCTTGCTTGATCGCATCCCTGAGCGTAAATTCTGGTTCCAAGACTGGCCCAAAATAGTCAAATAAAGACTGCGTACCGCGATCGTCAAAGTACCGTTCGGGGGTGGCAGACAGCGCCAATCGTAACCCCACATTCCGGGGCAAACTGGCTTCTAATCGTCTGGCGCCCAGATTGTGGGCCTCGTCTCCCACAATTAAGGTCTTTTCGGGCAGGTAGGGCAACTGTGACTGCAAGCCTTGGTTAATCAAGGTTGCGTTAGTTGTGATAATTGTCAGAAATGCTTGGTTCCCAGACCGAATGTTGTAGAGCTGGGTGGAAAGTTTACTCTGCCAGGTACGAACATTTTCAAATGCTAAGATCGGCTCTAGTCCAAACTTCTGACCCTCTCTTGCCCATTGGCTGACCAGATGCCGATAGGGACAAACCACAAGCAGAACCTGAAGATTGATCCGGTTGTAGAGTTCCGTCGTCAGGGATAGGGCGGTAATGGTTTTTCCGCTCCCTGTCGCCATTTTTAGGGTGCCTCTGCCCTGATTGACAAACCAGTTATCGATCGCCTGTCTCTGGTACGGACGGATCTGCAATCCAAAGGGGAGATTTGGACTTCCGTTGGGGCGAGTTTCTACTTTTATCACTGGTAGCTGGTAATTGCCCTTGGGCGCAGCAACACCAGGTTCTAAAGTTGGCAGAGTGGAGGGACAATGCTTGAGGAGCGATCGCCGGGCCGCTTCTGGAAAATCTAAAACTTCCAGCGTCGGGGTCTGATTCTGCCAAAGTCGTTGAAAGTTCTCGGTTTTCTCAGCAATCCGCTCGTTATCTCCTGATCGCCAGGAACAAAACACGTCGATACACTCAAAATTGTCGATCAGTCCGCTGGCGCTCTCATTGGCTGATCCTGTAAAGACGACGACATTCCCATCCGCATCTCTGAAAATCCCCAGTTTTTCATGGTAGAAGCCTCGCTGGCATGGGTTCTGATGCACTGCCAATTTGATTTCTAGCAATTCCTGGCTCAACAACCAGGCCAGATACCCCAGTCGATCGCTGGCCAGTTGGTCTAGCTGCTCCAGTTCATCCAGCAGGATGGTTGTGATCACCGCTTCTCGCTGTTTCAATCCCTGAGCAATCGCGTCTGCATCTTCTTGAGACAAGTAAGGTGAGGCAACTAACCGCATTTTGCCCCCGGCTCGGATCAGTCCCGAAACCCCTTTAGCTGCTGCGGCTAAGGAAGTGCTGGAGAAGAAACCAACCGCCCGATCGTACGTCAGCGATCGCTCCAGACAGAGGATGTAGAAATCCTCCAGCAGGTGATGGCGATCGCTACGATATTGGTTGCGGAGATCAAGCTGCCTCAAACTCAACTAAGCTGCTCCTAACTAGTTTCTTTCCTAGTCTGCCTGGCTTGAAAGCAATTAAATGCCCCAACTTCAATCATTTTATCTGCCAGCTCGTTGTTAGACTGAAATTGAGATCTAACCTTGGGCAGAGCCATACCAGTCAAAGTAAACCTATTGGCAGCAATAAAGGGCTGAAAGCCTTTTGACGATCGGTGCAGGAGTAAACTGAGATGCTCCTAGAATGAGGTTGCGACGTGCGGAAACCGCGTGAGTTAAAGAATAGAGTTTTAGAGGGGTCAGCCCTGCTGAGCCAGACAGTGCTACTGATCGGGGCTGTGATTGTGCTGATTCCCTTACTGGTTGTTTTGCTGACTTCGTTTTGGCCACCAGGGGCGATGACCTCCGGTTCGTCGGAGACCATCGCTGGTTTTCAGCTTTGGCCAGCGGCGGGCTGGTCGGGGCAAAGCTATCAGCAGGCTTGGTCAGGTGGGCATTTTCCGAGAGCTTTTTTTAATTCCACGCTAGTTGCTTTAGCAGTAACAGGACTGCAAATTTTCACCTCAGCCTTGGCCGGGTACGCCTTAGCTCGGCTGCGGTTTTGGGGTAAACAAGCAGTTTTGCTGGTGATTTTAGCAACGCTGGTAATTCCTTTTCAGCTCTTGGTGATGCCAATTTTTTTGATTTTAAAAGAAGGACATTTGATTAATACCTATGGGGCGCTGATTTTGCCCACGGCCGCAAATGGGTTTGGTATTTTTCTGATGCGGCAATACTTTCAAACCATCCCGATTGAGCTAGAAGAAGCGGCAGCGTTAGATGGGGCGAATCGACTGCAAATTTTGTGGCGAGTGATTTTGCCCTTGTCTCGCCCCGCCTTAGTCACACTGTTTTTGTTCACTTTCATTGGCGAATGGAACGATTTGTTCAAGCCCTTAGTCTTTACAACTCGCCCAGAGCTAACCACGGTGCAGTTGGCCTTGGCTAGTTTTCAAGAGCAGTTCACCAACGACTGGCCGTTGATGATGGCTGCTGTGATGATTGCGACCGCGCCGGTTATCTTGCTGTTTCTAATTGGCCAGAAGCAGTTGATCCAGGGGGTCTCGACCACTGGCATCAAAAACTGAGCGTCACAATGCCCACTTCCAGAACAGGTTAATATTGTAAAGAAAGTTTGAATTAAATCTGCAAGGATTTTAATTTTCTCCGAGATTTTTCTCAACATTGCAACATGGCTATACAGTGCATTATTAATCGTCGGGCCGAGTTCTCGGCTAGTCATCGCTACTGGTTACCAGAATTATCTGAAGTAGAAAATATTCACCGTTTTGGTGCCTGTACTCGCTTTCCAGGACATGGGCACAACTATGTTCTTTACGTCTCAATGCTGGGCAACTTAGACCAGTACGGCATGGTTTTGAACCTGTCTGACGTTAAGCAGGTGATTCGTCAACAAGTGACGAGTCAGCTTGATTTTGCCTACTTGAACGAGGTTTGGCCAGAGTTTCAGCACAGCTTACCGACGACCGAAAATCTGGCTCGGTTAATCTGGCAGCGATTGGCGGATCATTTGCCCCTGTTCAATATTCAACTGTTTGAACATCCCCGCCTCTGGGCGGATTATCAAGGAAATGATATGGAAGCAACTCTTTCGGTCGGCACTCACTTCAGCGCTGCTCACCGGTTGGCGCTTGACCATCTGAGCTATGAGGAAAACTGTGAGATTTACGGCAAGTGTGCTCGCCCGAATGGACACGGGCACAACTACCATCTAGAAGTGACGGTCAAGGGAGAGATTGACCCCCAAACCGGCATGATTGTTGACTTGGTGGCGTTAGAAAAAGTAATTGAGGATTGCGTTGTCGAACCGTTTGACCACACTTTTTTGAATAAAGATATTGCCTATTTTGCTCAGGTTGTGCCGACGGCTGAGAATATTGCCGTCCACATCCGAGACTTGCTCCAGCAGCCAATTCAAGACTTGGGAGCCAGCCTGTATCGGGTCAAACTGATTGAAAGCCCAAATAATTCCTGCGAAGTTTTTTGTTCCTCTCCGCTTGAGCAGGGGGTGAAGCAGGCCAGCGATCGCCCAGTCTTAACCAAGGTTTAGTCAGCCAGCCCATCTTTGCTAAACCAAATTGGGACTGAGG
Organism: Aphanocapsa sp. GSE-SYN-MK-11-07L; assembly: GCA_019359715.1. GTDB lineage: Bacteria > Cyanobacteriota > Cyanobacteriia > Thermosynechococcales > Thermosynechococcaceae > JAHHGS01. Next base: position 75,741 of record JAHHGS010000080.1, read on the forward strand.
GTGAAGATCAAAGCCGATCGGCAATTAAAAATTGTGACTATTTGAAACTGTTTTGTGCCGAAAAATGTCTATTAGGCTTGAGAATAGTTTAAACAGAGTTCGCAATAACTAAGGAGAGCAGCTTGAACGCAACCACGACAACTGGGTTAGTTGGTTTTCTGCTTGCTTTATCGACATTGAATCTGCCTAAAGCTGAGGCAGCAGCCAGCCCAGACGAGCTAGCTGCCCCCCAAACGGTTGAAGCTCGCCTATCGGCGCTGACTGAAACCCTGCGGCAAAAGGAAGCCCAGCTTGACACAGTGCCGCCTGAGACCCTGCCTTCTGCGATCGAGGATGTAATGAATCTAGCCCGCGTTAGCTGGGGGAATGGCAATGGCAGAGGAGCTTGGCGCAATGGCGGGTTTCGGAACGGCGGGTTTCGGAACGGCGACTGGAACAACGGTGGGTTTCGGAACGGCGGTTTTCGGAATGGGGGCTGGCGCAACGGCGGTTGGCGAGATGGGGGTGGATTTGTCAATCTTCGGCTCTAAGGTCAGGCTTGGCGAGCCTTAACGCTAGAACTTAGAGGATGTTTAAAAGTATTTTGGGCGACGTTACGATCTTGAAGATCGCCCCCGCGCTAACGCGCCGCTAACACTAGAAAAAAGTGGAAATAGTTTCAAAGTCCCCCTTTTTAAGGGGGATTGAGGGGGATCAAGGATTTCCAAAAATAAACTGTACTTCACCTTTATCCAATTGAAAATTGCGGTCAATGATTGAGCAGCAACGACAAGCATTTGAGTTAGAAAGCGAGTTGAAGCGGCCCCTAGACTTAACAACCTTTGGCCCAATTACGTTAGTGATTATTCAGGCAACCTCGTTTTGTAATCTTGACTGCGATTATTGCTATTTGCCCGATCGCCAATCCAAAAAGACTTTATCGCTTGACCTGCTGGAACCGATTTTCAAGAACATTTTTGCCAGCCGATTTTTGACAGAAGACTTTACCGTTTGCTGGCACGCTGGCGAACCGTTGGCAGTCCCAATTCAGTTTTATGAAACTGCCCTGACTAAAATTGCTGAATTAGATCAAGCGTTTAATCTCCAGCGATACCAGATTGGGCAATCCATTCAAACCAATGCCACATTGATTAATCAGGATTGGTGCGATTTATTTCAAAAGTATCAGGTGAGTGTTGGGGTGAGTTTAGACGGGCCAGCGTTCGTTCATGATGCCCATCGCAAAACGCGATCGGGATTAGGGACTCATGCCAGCGCAATGCGGGGAATTTCGTACCTCAAAAAAAATCAGATTGACTTTAATGTAATTGCTGTAATTAGCGAAGCATCTCTAGATTACGCTGATCAAATCTTCAATTTTTTCATGGAAAATCAGATCACAGATGTTGGGTTTAATGTTGAAGAATTAGAGGGAGTCCATACCGTCTCATCCTTAGCCCAAGCAGGCATAGACGAAAAATATCGGGCGTTTATCGAGCGGTTTTGGCAGCTCACCGTTCAGTCTGGCGGCGCGTTTAAGTTGCGGGAATTTGAGCGCTTGGGTAGCCTGATTTATACCAACCAAAGGTTTGAGCGCAGAGGCTTAACCAACCCGTTTGTGATGGTCAATATTGATACTGAGGGGAACTTTTCTACCTTTGACCCAGAGTTGCTAGCGGTCAAAACAGAACGCTATGGCGATTTTATTCTTGGCAATGTTTTAACCGACACGTTTGAATCGGTTTGCCAGACTGAAAAGTTTCAAACAATTTATCAAGATATTGATGCAGGAGTAGAACTGTGTCGCAACAGTTGCGAATATTTTGGCGTTTGTGGGGGGGGTGCTGCTAGCAACAAATACTGGGAAAATGGCACATTTCGGTCGGCTGAAACGATCGCCTGTAAATACTATGAAAAGATCATTACAGACGTGGTGCTAGCAGGCTTAGAAAACTCCTTGCAGTCAAGTTGTTGAGTTCGCAGTAGCTCAGCAGGCAGATGTCCCCCAAAGCTTACGGCTGCGGCTGCTCCTTGGCATTGGAGATTTGCTCATGGCTGTCAATCACGTATTTAAAGAATTGATCCACTTGCTCTCGACGGACTGGAATGACGCCATTAGGGCCAAACCAGCGATCGAAAATCGCCACAGATTGGCTATCACCGCCCACAACGCCTTGCATGAACTTAACAAGCGTAAAATCGACCAAATTCCGAAACGTCGAATCGTTTTGGGGCACCATGCAGGCTAAACCCTCGCGATCGTAGGCAGCCTCTGGGACAACAGCAAACGTCTCTGGCTGATTGACGGTTTGCCTAAAGCCCTCCAGAAGCATGGCATCCCAGGCTAAGGCATCAATTTTGCCCGCTTCTAAGGCAGTAAAACCAGCGGCAATATCTTTAATTGGCACCAATGTCGCTTGCGGCTGAACAAGTTTGATCACTTGTTCATTTGTGGTTTCTGAGATGACACCCACTCGTTTACCCGCCAAAGACTCAGCGCTATTAATTGAACTACTTTTCTTAACTAAGAGCTTAGTGCCCGTCACCCCGTAGCTGGTCGAAAAGTCAACGTATTGCTCTCGGTTCCAGGTAAAGCTAACGGCCTCGCAAATAATATCAACTTCTCTGCCTTCAATTTTAGAAATTCGGTCTTCGGGCGTAATTTCAACGAAGTCGAGTTGGATGGGCTTGCCCAGTCTTGCTTCGAGCTGAGCTTTAATCAAATTCAACATATCAACTGAGTAGCCAACCAGCTCCCCTTTGTCATTGTCGTAGGCAAGGGGAATCGCATCGGTTGAGGTGCCAGCCGTCAGTACCCCTGTGCGGGCAACTCTTTCAATCACGGTTTCTGCTTGGCTGGGCAGTTGTAGTGTGGCGGCAAAGATTAGGCTCAAACAGGCGATCGCAACTTTCTTATCCATCGGTTCAAATCTCTAAATTACCGAATAATATACCTGGACTGGCTTTGCTGAGTCTAGAATGGCCGCACTTGGTCTCATTTCTTTACGATCATTCACTTATGAGTAAGCCTTTGCTTCCGTTTTGGCCCAATACCTTGCGTCGGTTCGGCAATATCTTTTTTGGTACCGTTAGCGTTGTTGTGAGCTTGACCGTAGTCAGCGTTGGCTTTTCGATTCTGGGCGGCATTTTAACGCTGGTGAGTGGTGGTGCTGATGATATTGACCGCTATCGGTTTGTAGCTGGCAAACAGGGCAGCCGCAACCGCCTGCTTCAAATTTCAGTTCGGGGGCCAATTTTAGGCAGCCCGATCGCTGAAGGGTCTTCGTTTGGGCTGGCCAGTTTGGCCGGTATTACCTATGGCTACCAAGTCCAGACGGAGTTAGAGAAAGCCGCCAAAGACTCCAGCGTTAAGGGCATTTTTCTGCACGTTACCACTCCGGGCGGCACGATTTTTGGCTCTCAGGCGATTTATGACGGGATCAAGGCCTATCGGCAGAAAACTGGCAAGCCTGTGATTGCCTTTGTGGAAGGGCTGGCCGCCTCTGGGGGTGTTTGGGCGATCGTCGGGGCAGACAAAATTTATGCCGACTACGGTAGCTTGGTTGGCAGCATTGGCGTGCTCGGCCCAACCTTGCAGTTTTACGATAAGCCGATCGCCGTCAGCGGCGGGCTGTTTGGCGGCGGCGTTACAACCCAGAATGGGATTGAGCAAACGATTATTTCGGCCGGGCGGGGCAAAGACCTCGGTAATCCGTTCCGTCGCCCGACAGCGGCAGAATTACAGTCCCTCAAAAGCGGCATTGAGTCTGAGTACAAGATCTTTGTTGACCATGTTGCCAAAGCCCGCAAAATTAAACCAGAGGTGATTCGCAACCAAATGGGGGCAATGATTTTTGATAACCAAGCCGCCCAAAAATTTGGCTTAATCGATGGCACCTTGGGCAGAAGTGCTGCCCTGGCCACTCTGGCTAACCAGGCCAATCTGGGAGAAAATTTTCAACTGGTGCGAACTAGACCCGAAACAACGTCGCTGCTGAGTCAACTGCTAGGCGCTCAACTGCCCCAACCAACTGAAACCCAGACCAAAGTCGCTCAAGCGCAAATCGCCCAAGAAGTTTGTGCCATGACTCAACAGCGCAGCTTAGTCTACTACGGCGATGTTCGCGAACTGTGCCGCTGAAGTTGGAGTTTCCGAAAACAACGAAGAAATAGAGTTTCAAATCTTGCCGAACGGAGATTTTGCTGATGAGTGAAGCTGATTACAATGCGATGTCTGATGCCGAGTTAAAGCAGTATTTTCTCAAGCATCGTCGGGATCAAACTGCTTTTCAAATCTATTTAGACAGAATCAACCAGCGTCCACTCAGGATTATTGCTAGGGCTGGAGATCCTGATTTTGACGCGAAAGTTCAGGCGGCAATTCGACAAAAGCTAGAAGCAGCAAGCAAAATTCAGCAGGCTCAAACTTTGCTAGAGCCAACTGACGAGCGGTAAGCTGTTAGCATCAAAGGCTATCTGGGACAGCTCAACTTTTGCGATCGCGATGGTTCTGAGCATGGTTGATGATGAGTGTAATCAAAATGCAGTCACAACTTATGCCGAGATCGCAGCTCAAGCAATTGCTGATTGGTGAACTCAGTTGGCGCCGACTGGTTGGTTCAGTTCTGTTTATTTATGGTTTCTTTGCGCTGTATGTCTATTTTCGGGCTGACAGCATGATTTTTTTGCCTCAGCCTGCCAGCTATCAAGATTCCAGCCATATTCTTAAAATTCCGGTCACGAATGGGGAAAAAATTTCAGCCTTTTATTGGCCCAACCGCCAAGCCAAATATACGCTGCTCTATATTCACGGCAATGCTGAAGACTTGGGCAGAATTGAACCAACGCTAGAACGTCTGTTCCAACAGGGATTCAGCATTTTTGCCTACGACTACCGGGGCTATGGCACCAGTGACGGGCAGCCCAGCGAACAAGCCGCTTATCAAGACGCGGAAGCGGCCTACAGCTATTTAACGCAGCAGCTTCAGGTTCCCCCCGATCGGATTATTCTCTACGGGCGATCGGTGGGCGGCGGCTCAGCGGTCGAATTAGCAACTCGCCATTCCTGCGCGGGCTTAATTTTAGAAAGCACGTTTACCTCTACGTTTCGAGTCGTGGTGCCGTTTCCGCTCCTGCCCTTCGATAAATTTACCAATTTGGCTAAAATCCCTCAAGTTCGCTGCCCGGTGCTGGTGATGCACGGCGAAGCGGACTCGATCATTCCCTTCCAGCATGGGCAAAGGCTGTACGAAGCGGCTCCAGATCCGAAACTCTCGCTCTGGGTAGAGGGGGCTGACCACAATGATTTTGTTGAAGTTGCTGGCGATCGCTACTGGGCAACTCTAAAAGCATTTGAGCAAATGCTTGAACAGCATAGAAAGGCTCAATAGGCTGTAAAAGCTTCTGGAGTTGATATTATTGCCTTCAACCCACCCGCTAGGATTCAAGAACGATCGCATGGTTGCTTATCTAGTCTCACTTGGAATTTTCACCGCCACCTTCGCCCTGTTTGGGCTGGGGCTAAATTTGCAGTGGGGCTTCACTGGCTTAATCAACTTTGGGCACGTTGCCTTTTTGGCCCTGGGGGCTTACGCGACGGTTTTGCTGAGCTTGGCCGGCGTGCCGCTGCTGATTGCCGTCCTGGCTGGAGCTTTGCTGGCAGCCCTGCTCGGACTGGCGATTGGGATTTCCACCCTCCGCCTGCGCGAAGATTATTTGGCGATCGTCACGATTGGCGTCGCCGAGGTGGTGCGCCTTGTCGCCGTCAACGAAGAGTGGCTGACTCGCGGCTCCCGTGGCGTCTACGGCTATCCCTTGCCCTTAGCCAAATTTGCACCCAATCTAGCCCTCAAATTGGGGATGATTGGCATTTTGACCGTGATTATTGGCTTGGCCGGCTGGCAACTTTGGCGCTGGTTAGAGCGACAGGTGCCGGGACAGCCACAGCGTTCGGGATTACCGTCCCGCCGGGAATCGCCCTGGCAGCAGATTGCTCTCCCCTTGGCTTATTTGATCTGTGTGATCTTGGTTGAGATTGGGCTTTGGCAAATCATTAGCCAACTTCTAGCCAAGCAGGGACTCAGCCTCTGGGCAGCTTTGATGATGATTTTAGGTACATTGGGCAGCTTGGCTTGCGTTTATGCCCGCTTAGAGCAACCGCTGAAAGCGGGGCTAGCCCAACCAAAAGGCACTCTCCTAGTTGGGGCAACGACCCTGTGTGCCGGACTTGTTGGCATGGTCTACTGGGCGTTAGTGCAAGGGCTATACAAATACTCGTTTAAGGCTGGCTTACTCTGGTTGCTGATCGTGGTGCTGGCTTTTGTATTTTGGCAGCTTGAACGCTGGGTAAATTCTCCCTGGGGACGGGTCTTAAAGGCCATTCGCGAAGATGAAGAAGTCGCCAAAGCCCTTGGCAAAAATGTGTTTGCCTACAAGCTGCAAGCTTTGATGATTGGCGGAGCGATCGCTGGGATTGCTGGCGCATTTTATGCCTGGCAGTTGACCTTTATTAACCCGGATGGGTTTATTTCATTAATTACCTTTCAGGCTTGGACAATTGTGGTTTTGGGCGGTGCCGGCAACAATGTTGGCACACTGCTGGGCGCAGCGATTTTCTGGGCTTACAATACGGTGACTCGGTTTGTTTTACCGGAGCTGGTGCCCTTAGACGATGCCCGCTTGGGAGCGCTGCGGGTGATGGTGATTGGTTTGCTGCTAATTATCTTGATGATGTGGCGACCGCAAGGTATTTTAGGCAAAAAAGAGGAACTCACCCTTGGTCGATAATCACATTTCATCCAATTCAATGCCGGCAGCGATCGCTGACCTGCCTTTGCTAGCGGCGACCAGTTTGCAGAAATCCTTTGGCGGCATTAACGCGGTTGACCAAGTTTCGCTTGATGTTTGTCGGGGCAGTATTACCGGGCTGATTGGCCCAAATGGGGCCGGTAAAACTACCCTGTTTAACCTGCTGTGCAATTTTATTCAGCCCGATCGCGGACGGATCGTTTTTGATGGCGAACCGATTGAGCACCTGCAACCCCACCAAATTGCCCTCCAGGGCTTACTGAGAACCTTTCAGGTGGCGCGGGTGCTCTCTAAGCTTTCGGTTTTGGAAAATATGCTGCTGGCGGCTCCCCATCAAACCGGCGAAAAACTTTGGAACTCCTGGCTGCAACCTCGGCAAATTCTCCAGGAAGAAAAGCAGCAGAAAGCTCAGGCTGAAGAAATCTTGGCCTCCGTTGGCTTAGCCCACATGCGCGATCAGTACGCCGGATCGCTATCGGGCGGGCAACGCAAACTGCTGGAGATGGCGCGGGTGCTGATGGCCAGTCCTCGTTTGGTTTTGCTGGACGAACCAGCCGCTGGAGTTAACCCGACCTTGATCAAGCAAATCTGTCAGCATATTGTCGAATGGAACCAGCAGGGAATTACTTTTTTGATCATTGAACACAACATGGATGTGATCATGTCGTTGTGCGATCGCGTTTGGGTGATGGCAGAGGGCAAAAATTTAGCCGTTGGCTCCCCTTGTGAAATTCAAGCCAACTCAGAAGTTTTACACTGCTACCTGGGGCAGTGATCCCCCCAACCCCCAGGGCTAATTACTTGTCGCCAGATCAAATCTATAGGGTCGAATCTTCGTGCAGCGTCAAATGATGCCTCAACCCAAAATAAGGGTTACAGATTTCCTTTTCTTCTTTCTATAAAATCAGCCCTGCCTTAAAAAGGGGGGTTCAGACTTCAAACTCCCTTTTTTCCGGCGCAGCGGCGCGACAGCGCAGAGAATAAAGCAAATCATTTGCTTTACTCTCTGCAAATAGTGGTCAGAGTACCTCTACATTTGAGAACTCAAACTTGGTGGTTGTTTTGTTGCCCTGTTCATTTACGTGAATGACTTGCCGGATCATCAAGTAATAGTCGCCTACTTTGTCGTAGGTATCTTCAAATTCCATTTGGCGAATCACCTCGTTGGTTTGAGGGTTGCGAAAGACGGCGGTGTAGTTGCTAGAAACGTAGCCTTCGCCAGTATCAAGGCTGTCACGGTGATGAATCACAAACGCCATCCGCCCCATCACACGGCTGACCAGGCTAATTTGATTGTTGCGGACGCTGTAGTTAGACCCCATTGCGTCCCCTTGGACTAAGATTTCGACTGCGCCCGTGCTGTCGGTTTTACCCAGGGAAAAGCTGTTGCCACCGTGGGATTCATCAAAAGTTTTGCGCTTGCGATGGGTGATCACATCCCGCAGTTGGGTGTAGACCGATTCTTTAACTTTTTCGTCTTCAATCCCGCTAACTTCAACGCTAAAGTCAGGGGCAGGGCCGACCCGGAGATGCCCTGTATAGGTTTCATCGCCTTGGGTGAGTTTGACATCGGCAGTGTAACCAGGAAAATTAGCATCCCAGGTATAGCGATTTTCGTAGGCTGCCCGAAACAGCGCGCGGGCATCAGTAGCAACGGTCATGCGCTCAAGTCTCCTTGTGGATGGTTTTAGTGAGGCTTTCTCTCACCAATTCTAAAGCAATGGTTGATCAGGCAGGGGCGATTCTGGTTTGCAGAGGGCTTCGCCAATGCTTTGAGTTCCCCCATCTGCATCAAAATGCTCCCTTTAGATAAGCTGTCAAAGTTAGCTCCGTATTGCCAACATTCAGCGGTTGGCCTAGCACGGGGATGGCTTGCGGATCAGCGATCGCCGCCTCCTTCTCGACTAAATTGTCAGAATTTCTCGGCTGGCGATATTGACGATACTGGACTAAGGCGACATCAAACCGACAGGGTAAATCTGCCAAATCAGGGTGCTGGGCTAAAAATAACCGAGCCGTTTTGAGCAGCTTGGCTTGTTTCTGAGCCGTAATCGCCAGCAGCCCATCGTTATCCCAGTTGCCCTGGCTGCGGGTTTTAACTTCAACAAAGGCAAGTCCGTGGTCGTTGAGGGACGATCGCGAATTTTCTGGCTGAGGACTAAGCGATCGCTGAGCCACCAAATCCAGCTCTCCCCACCGACAGTGCCAGTTTTGAGCCAAAACTTTCCACCCTTGAGCGGTTAGCCAGCGGGCTACCACCTGTTCTCCTAACTCTCCGATCGCGCGACTCATGGGTGTGATTGTGTTGAAATAAAGGCAAAGAAAGGAAGACAGAGAAAAAGGGGGAAAGGCGCTTGAATGAGAGTTGCGATCGGCAGCTTAAAGTGGGGTTGGGAGGCATACCTTGTGGATCAGCAGCAGACTCCGATTTTGCAGGCATTACTGGCCAGAGTCAAGGCTGGGCAAGCGCCGTTTTATACGCCTGGGCATAAGCAGGGGCAAGGCAGGCCACCAGCGCTGCAAAGGGTTTGGGGAACTGGGGTTTGGCAAACTGACTTGTCGGAACTGCCGGGGTTAGATCATTTATTTGCCCCCCAAGCCTCGATTCAGCAGGCGCAGGAATTGGCTGCTGCGGCCTTTGGAGCCGAGCAAACTTGGTTTTTGGTCAACGGGTCTACCTGCGGCGTCATGGCAGCGATTTTAGCCACCTGCGGGCCGGGCGATCGGATTATTCTGCCCCGGAATGCTCACCAATCTGCGATCGCAGGTTTAGTGATGTCTGGCGCGATCCCGATTTGGGTGGAGCCAGAGTTTGAGGCTGGGCTTGCCTATAGCCTTAACCCCGCCGACGTTCAGCTTGCCCTCCAGCGATATCCGCAAGTCAAGGCGATTTTGCTGGTTTCACCCACCTATGAGGGCGTTTGTACAGACGTGGCGGCAATTGCCAACCTCGCCCATCAACATCAAATTCCCCTCTTAGTCGATGAAGCCCACGGCCCGCATTTTGCCTTTCATCCTGATTTACCGCCCAGCGCTCTGTCTGCCGGAGCCGATTTGGCAGTTCAGTCCACCCATAAGGTGCTCTCAGCCCTCACCCAAGCGGCGATGCTGCACGTCCAGGGCAACCGAATTGAGCGATCGCGGCTGAGCCAGAGCTTGCGGCTGCTCCAGTCCTCTAGTCCTAGCTATTTATTGCTAGCGTCTTTGGATGCCACCCGCCAGCAAATGGCCACTGAAGGCAAAACTTTGCTCAGTCAAACCCTGCAATTGGCAGCCCAAGCCAGAGCAGCTATCCAGCAAATTCCTGGTTTATCAGTTTTAGAAGCCACCGGACTGTCGGCGTTGGCAAAGCCTCCCCAAAGGAAAATCGACCCCACCCGTTTGACGGTAAATGTGACGGGGTTGGGCTTGACTGGGTTTGCTGCCGATGAAATTCTCGACCAGGAGTTAGGCATTACGGCTGAGTTACCCAGTCTCAGCCACTTAACGTTTATCCTTAGCCTCGGCAATACAGCAGCCGATATTCAACGCCTAATTGCTGGCTGCCAAACCCTAGCTGTCAAGTACGCCTTACCAACCCAGTCTTTACCCGTTGTTCAGCCTAGACAACCCAAGATCTCAGTCCCAGCGATCGCTCCCAGAGCCGCTTGGTACGCCCCGACGGAAACCGTCGCGATCGCCAATGCCAGCCACCGACTCAGCGCCGAGTTAATTTGCCCCTATCCACCAGGCATCCCGGTGCTGTTACCAGGAGAAATTGTTACTCCCGAAGCCTTAGCGATCTTAGAGCAAGTTTTGCAGCAAGGCGGAATCTTAACTGGCTGTGACGATTCGCACTTAAAAACCTTGAAAGTAATTAAATTAATGAGATCTAAATTATGCTAGTTAACTTAGCAACATCAAAGATGTTTTTTGAGCATAGCAAGCGATCGTCTGAGGTTTTCGTTCCTTTTCTGCAAAGCTGCTGTCATGATATCTTTTGCCAATGCTACACCTAGAGGAAATAGGATGATTACAAGTCCCTCAACATTAAGTTCTCGAAAAAAATTGAATTCTCCAAAACCCAGAATACTAGCAATTTCTTTAATATAGAAAACGAGCGAATCACCTGACATATAAATAACTAGAAATGTGAGCGCAAGAGAAAACAATATTTGCCAGAGATTGATTTTCTGAGCAGAATAAGTCAAACCTGAAATTTGATCTTCAATTATGTTTTGAGCAGTGCATTGTGCTTCATTATTTAGATTTTCACTATCAATATCATGAAAGTCATCAACATAGTCATAAATACGTTCCAAAATTTTATTCACAATTGAAAAAGTATTTGAAACTTCGCTATTTTGAATACTGAGTCGAACACCAAATGTCAAAAATGTCAACGCAAAAACTAGTACTAAAACAACTTTAACCAAAAGAACTAATGAGTTGTTATTGTTAATCAGAAAGTAAAGATTCAGGTCGAGGGGTTGACAAAAAAGTTGGGATCAGTAGTGTATCGGTATGAAGCTAGAGCAAGTTACCCCGATAGCAGAACGTACCCTTCTGATGGAAAAGCCACCAGAAGAGTTGGTC
>JAHHGS010000081.1 GCA_019359715.1 Aphanocapsa sp. GSE-SYN-MK-11-07L
TCAAACCTGTAGGACGCAATCTCGCTCTGCTTTTGAGTTCTTTATTCAAGCCTTGAGGGGGTTTTCCACTGCCGATACTCAACCGATGCCTTCGCTTATCCCTCAATCAAACACCTGAATCCTTACGATTAGAGTAAAATTCTCAGCCTGCTCAAAGCTCCGCTTCACTACCCCTAACCCTGCGGGTATAGGCGGAGCACTGCAAAAGTCTTTGGTAGAGCAATCATCGAAAGAACAGCGAGTGAGATAATTTAAAGGGTAGAAAGGCAATACCAGGCAATCAGCGATCGCTTTTATCCAGGACAGAGCAATGTCAACCCTAACCTTACCCTTGATGGTGGATCTCAACCATGTTGATCTGAGTGAGCAGCAGTTTTATCAGCTCTGTATCAACAATCCTGACCTCAAGATTGAACGTAGTGCCAAAGGAGTGCTCATTTTTATGCCACCTGTGGGAGGAGAAAGCGGCAATCGAGAAATAAGTTTGGGCGGGGAGTTATATCTGTGGAATAAACAAACTTGCCTGGGCAAAGTGTTTAGCTCTTCGACAATTTTTAAGCTCCCAGGCGGAGGAAATCGTTCTCCTGATGCAGCTTGGGTTGAACTGTCGCGCTGGCAAGCCCTCACGCCTGAACAACGTCAGAAATTTCCAACTATCGCGCCTGATTTTGTGATTGAACTGCGCTCTCGGACTGATGACTTAGCGACTCTGCAAGAAAAAATGCAGGAATACGTGGACAGCGGGGTAAAACTCGGCTGGTTATTTAATCCCCAAGATCAGCAAGTGGAAATTTATCGTCAAGGGCAAGCTACACAGGTATGTTCACTGCCGATCCAACTCTCTGGTGAAAGTATTCTACCTGGATTTAAATTACAGGTCAATCAGTTTACAGACGAGTGAGTCGTCAACAGGATTACATCCATCAATTTGCTTTGAAAGCCTTGCTTGGTATAGCTAATAGACAATATTTGATGTACTTTTGTAAAGCGATATTTTGCCTTTAGAGGTTCTTTATCTTTATTGCTTACTCTCAATTTAACAACCAGTTTAATTCCATGCACTGGTTTGATTTTGCTTGTGATCTTGTCTGCTGTTTTTAATATTTAGGCTGGGTTTCACGCAATAACACGAATTAAATCGGAAAAAAATAAGGAGAGTTTAACAGCATGTCACAATCCAGTGGCGACATTGCGACTGGGCGTGATCCCACTGATCAGGCAACCCTGATTAATGTTTTGACTCGGCGCAAAACATTAGCGTGGGAGCAGTTCTGTCAGTGGGTGACCAGTACAGAGAATCGCCTTTATATTGGCTGGTTTGGGTTGCTGATGATACCGACCCTTTCAACAGCCGCGATTGTATTCATCATTGCCTTCATCGCCGCACCACCCGTAGATATCGATGGGATTGGAACTCCACTCGCAGGAGCTTTGCTCGACGGCAACAATGTGATTACCGCCGCAGTCGTGCCAACTTCAGCAGCGATCGGGTTACACTTTTACCCCATTTGGTCAGCGGCTTCCGTTGATGAATGGTTGTGTAATGGTGGCCCTTATCAATTGATTGTGCTGCATTTTGTGATTGGGATTATTTGTTATCAAGATCGAGAATGGGAGCTAAGCTACAGACTAGGGATGCGTCCCTGGATTTCACTAGCATTTACGGCTCCTGTTGCTGCTACCCTTTCTGTCCTGTTGATTTATCCAATTGGGCAGGGAAGCTTCTCGGTTGGAATGCCCTTAGGAATCTCCGGCACGTTCAACTTTATGTTTATGTTCCAGGCAGAACATAATATCTTGATGAATCCTTTTCATCAGCTTGGGGTGCTTGGCGTGGTTGGGGGCGCTTTTTTTGCGGCTGTACACGGATCCCTGGTAACTTCAACCCTAATCCGTGAAACAGATGAGTCTGAATCCGTGAATGCTGGCTATCGCCTAGGTCAGAAAAAGCCGACCTATAGTTTTGAGGCTGCTCAAGCTTACCAGGGGCATCTGCTAGGGCAGTATCTTACTTTTCCAAGCTCTCGAGCTGTTCACTTTATGCTGGCAGCATTGCCAGTGGCAGGAATCTGGTCAGCCGCTTTAGGGGTAGATATTTCTGCCTTTAATTTTCACGGGTTCAATCAAAATCAATCTGCCATCTACAGCCAAGGGCAAACCGTGCAAACTTGGGGAGACAGTCTTAACCGGATGAATGCTGGGATGAAAGCCTTAGACCAGCAGGAGTTATCGGTTGGGCTAGAGTTTGACCCTGACGATTGGCGATCCTTACCGCCCGACTTAGTGGCAGGAGAACCGATCCTGTTGGCTTCGTAGCCGCGATCGCTGATCGACTAAGCCGCGGCTTGAAGTTTGAATTTATTGATACAACATCTAAGGAGAAATCTGATGAGTCTGGTGACAGAATTGATTCTCAATGCTGATAGCGAAGCTCGCTACCCAGCTCCCAAGGAAATCCGCATTTTTCAGGATTTTGCCAAAACGGGTGAACAGCGGATTCGGATTGCTTCCATCCTGGCAGAAAACGAACAGCGGATTATTCAGAATGGATTTGCAAAATTCTGGGAGCGGGTTCCAGTTACACCCAGTAACAGCGGTAATCCACGCAAAACCGCCTCCTGTCAGCGGGACATGGGCTGGTATATTCGGCTGATTGCTTACAGCATTTTAGCGGGTAGTGAAAAACCTTTAGAAGAGATCGGCACCGTCGGGATCAAGGAAATGTACAACTCCTTGGAAATCCCTCTCCGCAATATTGTCGAGTGTATGCGCTGCCTGAAGGCAGAAGCGGTATCTCTAATGAATGCAGATGATGTCGCGGAAGTTGCCCCTTATTTTGACTACATCATTCGATCGCTGTCTTAGCCCTGAGCTGACTAGCCATCAGTGCATGGACAATCAGGTAAGCAAAGAAAGCAGTTAGGACGTTTTTTAATACTTTTCAAGGAGATCAAAACAATGCAAGATGCGATTACAACGCTGATCAATTCTTCAGACGTGCAGGGTAAGTACCTCGATAACACCGGCTTAGAAAAGCTAAAAAGCTACTACCAAAGTGGAGAATTGCGAGCGAAAGCAGCGATCGCGCTGGGTGCTAATGCCAGCACCATCATTACCCAGGCCGTAGCCCGCTCTTTGATGTATACCGACATCACAGCCCCCGGTGGTAACATGTATACCTGCCGTCGCTATGCTGCCTGCATCCGCGATTTGGACTACTTTTTGCGCTATGCCACCTACGCCATGTTGGCCGGCGATCCGTCTATCTTAGATGAGCGGATTTTGAACGGGCTGCGGGAAACCTATAACTCCCTTGGGGTGCCAATTGGGGCCACAATTCGAGCCGTCCAGGCGATGAAAGATGTGACCGCAGACTTGCTGGGGGCTGAAGCTGGCAAAGAAATGGGAGTCTACTTTGACCACATCACGGCTGGCTTGAGCTAGAGCGTGCGAGATCGAATTATTTTTTGAAAGTTTCGCTAGAGCGAAACTTTCAAAAAATAATTCTCATCAATGTTGTTTAATATTCTGCCCATCATGAGTATCATCACGAAGGCGATCGCTACTGCTGACCGGCAAGCGCGCTATTTAACGATTGGAGAGCTAGATGTGATCAGTGATTTCTTTGACAATAGTCAGCAGCGGCTGCGGATTGCCAAAATTCTGACCGCAAATGAGCAGAAGATTGTCAATGCAGGCACTCAGCGGTTTTGGGAACGGTGTCCTGTCACCCCCAGCAATAGCGGCAATCCAACCTATCGGTCTTCCTGTCTGCGCGATCAAAGCTGGTATGTCCGCTTAGTCACCTACTCGCTTTTGGTCGGTGATACTGAGCCCCTGGAAGCCGTTGGCACCGAAGGGGCGAAGGAAATGTATGTCTCTCTGGGCATTCCGCTTAGAAACTTGGCGGAATGCATGCGGTGCCTGAAAGAGGTTGCCTTAGACCTGCTGCCTCTGGACGATGCGGCTGAAGCTGCACCGTATTTCGACTGTCTGATTCAAGGCTTAGCGCCATAAATTGTGCAAAGGTTTCCGTTGTGTAGCTCACTGTCACCCTTCAATCCAGACCATAAAACCTTTCACCTTAAAATCCAAAGCTTAAACACAATTTCTAGGGAGCGATCGCAAGTTATGAGTGTTTATACCAGTGGCGGTAGTCCAGTCGCTTATCCACAGCGATATCACACCCTCCCAACTGCCCTTTTAGTCCAAGCAGAACAGCAAGATCGAACGCTCAAGCAAAGTGAGTTCAAGCAATTGCTGCAATTTTTCCAGTCTGGGGCTAAGCGGTTGGACATTGCTACTACCCTTAGTCAAAAAGCCGATGAGATTGTCTCTACGGCTGCCAACCGGATTTTTGTTTGGGGGTCGCCGATGGGCTATTTAGACCCGCCTCCGAATCGAGTTAACCTGCCCGGTTTCAGCACTGGGTTTGGCCAAGCCGCTGCTACAGCCGTTAAAGATGCTAAACAGCAAGCTCAGCGGACGAGCTATGCCGATCCAAGCGTCGGATTGCCCGTTGATTTGGTCAACAATTGGGTAGAGTGGCTGAAGTTTATTGCCGTTCGGGATATTGACCCGGCTCCCGACAACTTCTACCGAATTAATATTCTCAGCTACGGCACCCGCAATATGCGGAAGTCAATGCGAGATATTGCCTGGTTCTTACGATACGCCACCTACGCGATCGTGGCTGGAGATACCAGTATTTTGACCGTCAACGTGCGGGGGTTGCGGGGTGTGATTCCCGAAAACGTCACTGCCGCCACGGTGGTTGCGATCCAAACCATGAAGTGGAAAAGCTTGGGCTACTTCAAGCAGGATGCAGAAGCTCAAGCGATGATTCGGCAGGCTTTTGATGCCCTGATCACTGAGTACCAGGTGGAAAAGCCAACCATGAGCGTTCGGGAAGGAGTGTCTAATCAGCAGCAGGGTCTACAGCTACCAGAAGCCTATTTGCTGTCGGCGAACGCTCGTCCAAAATTTCTGATCAAGCCTGGCATGGCAACGACCGAATTACTGGCTAGCATCAAAGCTGCCTATCGCCAAGTGTTTGAGCGGGATATCACTCGCGCCTATGGGCTTAGCCTCGCCGATTTGGAATCCAAGGTGAAAGGCGGCGAGATTTCAGTCAAAGAGTTTATGCGGCGACTGGGCAAATCTCGGCTTTACCGTCAGGAATTCTACGAGCCCTATAACATTAGCCGAGTCGTAGAACTGGCAGTACGTCACTTCCTAGGTCGAGGCTTAAGTTCCTTAGAAGAGTTCCAGGACTACTTTGATGTGATCAGCAAAGGCGGCCTGTCTGCCCTCGTCGATGCGCTGGTCGATTCCCAGGAGTACAGCGCCTACTTTGGCGAAGAAATGGTTCCTTACCTGCGCGGTTTGGGACAAGAAGCCCAGGAATGCTGTAACTGGGGGCCGCAGTTTGATCTGTTTAATTTCAGCGCTTCGGTTCGCAAGGTGCCGCAGTTTGTGACGCTGTTTGGCAGCTATCAGCAGCCTTTACCGAATCAGCACGCCTATGGTGCCAGCAACGATCCGCTAGAAACTCAGTTTGGAGCAATCTTTCCCGACTCAGATGCCAAGGAACAGCCTGCCTTCTTCGGTAAGGATCACCGCCGGATTCTGATTAGTTCTGGCACTGGCGATCCCCACGACTTGGGTAGAGTCCCCGGTTCCCTGGGTAGCCGAGTCTTAAAACTGAGCCAGAACCTGAACGGTCATCATGCCCAAGGGGAGAGCATGAACCTGTTGCGCAATTCTCCAGAGGCTGCAATCCTGGGGGCCTACCGCCAAGTCTTTGGGCGGGAAGTATACGATGGGCAGCGCCTGACCGCTGCTGAAGTGAAGCTTAAAAGTGGTGAGATTCCGATGCGGGAATTTATCCGCCAGTTGGGTAAATCTCGCCAGTTCCGCAAATTGTTTTGGGAACCGCTTTATATCACAAAAGCGATCGAGATCATTCATCGGCGGCTGCTCGGTCGCCCCACCTATGGGCGGTCAGAAATGGCTCGCTACTACGACCTGTGCGCCCATCAGGGATTCTATGCCCTGATTGATGCTTTGCTCGACAGCGCAGAATATAGCGAAGTCTTTGGTGAAGATACCGTTCCCTATGAGCGCTATGTCACCCCCAGAGGGCTGGCGCTGCGATCGCCGAATGGCACTGTAGATGCCTGGCATAACGGCCCGCCCGGCTCATCGCGCCGACTTACGGAAGCAATTCCAGCCGCGGCCCCAATTGTTGATATTTCGGAAGGCGGTAATGCCTGGAGTTGGATGATGCAGCGGGCCAATCGGCGATCGCTGGTTCGTCTGCCCGATCAACCTCATTCAAGCAATGGCGGACAGTCAACTCCAGCGGCCCAGCCGTCAACCACAACTGCTTTGGCAACGGTTGAGTCGGCAGAGGGACAGCCAGTTCAGCCCCCGTCTGCTCAGCCTTCGGAGCCAGTTCCTGCCGAAGCGCCTAGTCAGTCCAGTCAGACGATGACTTACTAAGACTGACTCAGGGCAGCCATCCTGCGGCCAACCCACTTAACTGATTCCCCCGTTAATCACAAGTTAATAACAGGAATTTGATCATGACACAGCAGACACAAACCGCCTTTAGGATGTTTCCCCTTGATGCTCAAATCTCGCCGCAGAGTGTTCCCCAAAACAAACTGCGACTGCCGACCTGGTTTAAAAGAGCCAAGCGAGAACAGAAATTTCCCCTCCATCAAAAACACACCCGACAGGTGGGACAAAGACTCTATTTTGGGTGGTTTGGCGGTGTGCAGCTTTACTTCAGAGAGGACAAGCCATGAGTTTGGTTAAACAAGTGATTGAAACGGCCGACGAAGAGTTGCGCTATCTTTCTCCAGGCGAGATTCGGATGATTCAAAACTTTTGCAGCAGCGGCGAGCAGCGGATTCGGATTGCCAGTACCCTAGCAGCCAACGAAAAGAATCTCGTCGATCGCGGCAGTCAGCGGTTTTGGCGACGCTGCCCAAACACCCCCAGCAACAGCGGTAATCTCCGAAAAACGACCTCCTGTCAGCGAGATCAAGGCTGGTATGTGCGACTGGTCGCCTACTGCGTGTTGGCAGGCAACCAGCAGCCGCTCGAAGAGATCG
The DNA here is from genome assembly GCA_019359715.1 of Aphanocapsa sp. GSE-SYN-MK-11-07L. GTDB lineage: Bacteria > Cyanobacteriota > Cyanobacteriia > Thermosynechococcales > Thermosynechococcaceae > JAHHGS01. The sequence continues at coordinate 7,122 of JAHHGS010000081.1, forward strand.
GCACGGTTGGCATGAAGGAGATGTACCGATCGCTGGGCATCCCAATCGCCAACTGGGCAGAAGCAATGCGCTGCGTCAAGCAAGAGGCGATCGCCCTGTTGGGGGAAACAGATGCGGCTGAAGTGGCACCCTACTTTGATCACATTATTCAGACGCTTTCCTGATTGGGATCGGGGTTTTCCTATCGCTCGTTTACAAGGAGGACTATCACAATGACCATTGCACTCAAACCCGCTCGACAGTGGGGCGACTGGGTGTTTACCCTGGATGATTGGCTAAAGCGCGATCGGTTTGTCTTTATTGGCTGGTCAGGGTTACTTCTGTTCCCCTGCTCTTTTTTGGCCTTAGGCGGCTGGTTTACAGGGACGACGTTTGTCAGTTCGTGGTATTCTCACGGGCTGGCTACCTCTTACCTAGAGGGCTGTAACTTTTTGACGGCAGCGGTTTCAACCCCGCCGGACAGCATGGGTCACTCCCTGCTGCTGCTCTGGGGGCCAGAAGCGCAAGGCGATTTCACCCGCTGGTGTCAACTGGGGGGACTGTGGACTTTCGTTGCTCTGCACGGAGCCTTCTCTCTGATTGGCTTTTGCCTGCGTCAACTGGAAATTGCCCGTCTGATTGGGGTGCGTCCTTATAACGCCCTGGCTTTTTCTGCTCCGATCGCGGTTTATGTTTCTGTATTTTTGATGTACCCAATTGGTCAATCCAGTTGGTTCTTTGCGCCCAGCTTTGGGGTAACTGCTATTTTTCGGTTTTTACTCTTTTTCCAAGGCTTCCATAACTACACCCTCAATCCCTTCCATATGATGGGCGTGGGCGGGGTGCTGGGCGGGGCGCTCCTGTGTGCAATTCACGGGGCCACCGTTGAAAATACCCTGTTTGAGAAAACCCGTGGATTCAATACCTTTAGTGGCTTCAGCCCGACCCAAGCTGAAGAAACCTACTCAATGGTGACTGCCAATCGGTTCTGGAGTCAAATCTTCGGAATTGCCTTCTCCAACAAGCGCTGGCTGCACTTCTTTATGCTGTTTGTGCCGGTATTTGGGCTGTGGATGAGTGCGATCGGCATGGTGGGCTTAGCCTTTAACCTGCGGTCTTACGATTTCGTTTCACAGGAACTGCGGGCAGCCGAAGACCCTGAGTTTGAAACCTTTTACACCAAAAACATCTTATTAAACGAAGGTCTGCGCGCCTGGATGGCACCCGAAGACCAACCCCACGAACACTTTGTCTTTCCTGAGGAGGTCTTGCCCCGTGGAAACGCCCTTTGATCGCTCCGTTACGCTGATTCCCACCCCTGGCAAGGGTATTACCACCTCCAGAGATGGCAGGGATGAAGCTTCGACCGGATACGCTTGGTGGGCAGGCAATGCCCGGTTTATCAATCTCTCCGGCCGATTCTTGGGTGCCCACATTGCCCATGCTGGACTGATGGCCTTCTGGGCAGGAGCGATGCTGCTGTTTGAGGTGTCTCACTTTGTGCCCGAAAAGCCAATGTACGAGCAGGGCTTACTCCTGATGCCCCACGTTGCCACCTTGGGCTTTGGGGTCGGGCCGGGTGGTGTGGTAAATGATATCTTTCCGTTTTTCGCGATCGCTGTTATCCACCTGATCGGTTCCGCAGTATTGGGGTTTGGCGGTGTTTTTCACTCGATCAAAGGCCCAGCTATTCTGCCTGGATATTATGATATCGACTATGCAGACAAGGACAAAATCACTGATATTTTGGCCTACAACCTGTTCTGGCTAGGGGTCGGCGCTTGGTTACTGGTCGGCAAAGCAATGCTCTGGGGCGGACTGTATGATACCTGGGCTCCTGGCGGTGGCGATGTTCGCCTGATTAGCCATCCCACCCTCAACCCGTTGACCATTTTTGGCTATCTGGTGCGATCGCCCTACGGTCAAGAAGGCTGGATTGTCGGTGTCAACAATATGGAAGACCTAGTTGGGGGGCATATCTGGATTGGCACGATTCTGATTTTAGGTGGGATTTGGCACTACTTTACGACTCCCTCTAAGTGGACTCATAAAGTCTTTACCTGGTCAGGTGAGGCCTATCTAGCCCAAAGCTTGGGTAACGTCTGTGGGCAAGCTCTGATTGCAACTGCTTTTATCTGGTTTAATACCACGGCTTACCCCAGCGAGTTTTACGGGCCAACTGCCCCGGAATCTTCCCAGGCTCAAGCCTTGACCTTCCTGGTGCGTGACCAAAGCTTGGGGGCCAATGTCGCTTCGGCGCAGGGGCCGACTGGGTTAGGCAAGTACTTAATGCGATCGCCGACTGGAGAAATCATCTTTGGCGGTGAAACCATGCGGTTCTGGGACTTCCGAGGGCCTTGGCTAGAGCCGTTGCGCGGCCCGAACGGGCTTGACCTCGACAAGCTGCGCTATGACGTTCAGCCTTGGCAAATTCGGCGAGCTGCCGAGTACATGACTCACGCACCGCTCGGCTCACTTAACTCGGTCGGTGGGGTAGCAACTGAGGTTAACTCATTCAACTTTGTCTCGCCGAGAAGCTGGCTGGCTGCGTCTCACTTTGTGTTTGCCTTCCTGTTTCTGGTCGGTCATCTTTGGCACGCTGGGCGCTCTAGAGCGGCGGCGGCAGGCTTTGCCAGAGGGATTGATCCTGAAGATGAACCCGTACTCTCAATGGCGGATATTGACTCGTAGGTTTGATTCAAAACCCTTCTGAGTCAACTTACTTGAAGATGGCGCAGATGAATGATCAAGTCGCTCCCTGCTTTTTCATTCATCTTTTCTAATCTTGGTTACTGGCAGGTCTGGACAATGCTGCACTCCTTCTTTCTGATCGTTCACCCGGTTCAGGACTACCTGGCCCCCGTCTGCTTGGTTGTAGCCTGGACAATTTTGTTTATTCTAATTGCCAGTTTCTGGACGCTGACCAGCGATACAGTGACTCATGCCAAGCGGATGCACCAAATTCCCTGTGCTGGGTGTCAATTTTTTACGGGCGACTATCACCTCAAGTGTGCAGTGCATCCAGCGATCGCCCTCTCTGAAGCGGCGATTGGTTGCCCTGACTACCGCACCGCTAGCTTAACGTTGCACTCAGAGGCGGCCTGCGATCAGCTACCTGAACGGCAAGCGGTTGCACGAACGGCTGTGCCGTCGCGCAGGGCATCGCTAGCTACAAGCAGTCAGCAGACCAAACCTGTCAGCCGAGTTTGAGTTTTTGTTCAAATTTAAAGGACTTACACATTTGAAGCCTAAATCTTTAATCCCCCAACCCCCTTAAAAAGGGGGCTTCGGATTTCAAGTGCATAAGCTCTGCTAACTCCAGACTCAATCATTTATTCCTCATTTAGTAACTCATTCAGTAAAAGGAACATTAGCCGATGGGACTTCCTTGGTATCGCGTTCATACAGTAGTTCTGAATGACCCTGGCCGACTGCTGGCGGTGCATTTAATGCACAATGCCCTGTGCGCTGGTTTTGCCGGGTCGATGCTTTTATACGAGTTAGCCTTGTTCGATCCTACCGATCCAGTCCTCAACCCAATGTGGCGACAGGGGTGCTTTTTGATGCCTTTTGTGGCCCGCTTAGGGGTGGTTAATTCCTGGCAAGGCTGGAGCATTACCGGCGGCACCGTCAATGACCCAGGCTTCTGGACGCTTGAAAGTGTGGCGATCGCCCACATTATCTTTTCTGGTCTAGAGTTTCTGGCGGCGGTTTGGCACTGGAACTATTGGAATATCTCCACCTTTTTTGATCCCAAAACCAACAAGCCGATTTTAGATTTGCCGAGAATTTTTGGGATTCATCTTTTCTTAGCAGGTTTGGCTTGCTTTGGGTTTGGAGCTTTTCACTTAACTGGCATTTTTGGCCCAGGCATGTGGGTATCTGACCCGTTTGGGTTAACTGGGCATGTCCAGGGTGTTGCCCCAGATTGGGGCGCGAGCGGCTTTAATCCCTTTAACCCTGGCGGCGTGGTGGCCCACCACATTGCGGCAGGGATTGTTGGGATTGTTGGTGGGTTGTTCCATATGAATGTGCGACCGTCAGAAAACCTCTATAAGGGTCTGCGGATGGGGAATTTAGAAACTGTGCTGGCCAGCGGGTTAGCAACCTTCTTTTTCGCCGCCTTTGTCGCCTCTGGTTCAATGTGGTACGGCACCGCAACCACGCCGGTTGAACTTTGGGGGCCAACTCGCTTTCAGTGGGATAAGGGCTATTTCAAGCATGAAATCGATCGCCGTGTGCAAGCCAGCTTAGCGGAAGGTAAAAGTCTCTCCCAGGCTTGGTCAGCCATTCCAGAAAAGCTGGCATTTTACGACTATACGGGCAATAACCCTGCCAAGGGTGGCTTGTTCCGAGTCGGGCGAATGGTCGATGGCGATGGAGTGGCTCAGGACTGGTTAGGGCACCCTGTGTTTACCGACCAGGAAGGGCGGGAACTGACTGTGCGGCGAATGCCCTCATTCTTTGAGAATTTCCCAGTCATTTTTGTCGATAACGACGGAGTGGTGCGGGCGGATATTCCTTTCCGACGCGCTGCCGCCAAGTACAGCGTTGAGCAAACGGGTGTAAATGTCACCTTCTATGGTGGTGAGTTAGATGGACAAACCTTCACAGACCCTGGCATGGTGAAGCGGTATGCTCGCCAAGCCCAGCTAGGTGAAGTCTTCAACTTCAACCGCGAAACTTACAACTCCGATGGCGTGTTCCGCACCAGCAATCGCGGCTTCTTCGCCTTCTTCCACGCTTGCTTTGCCTTGGTTTGGTTTTTTGGCCATCTCTGGCATGGCTCCCGCACCCTATTCCGGGATGTCTTTGCTGGTATCGACCCCGAACTGGACGAAGAACAAGTCGAGTGGGGCATTTTCCAAAAGGTGGGAGACAAGTCATCCCGCAAGCAGCGCAGCCTGGAGCCGATTCCGGTTCCGTCTGCTTCGTTGCCCAGTCAGGTTTCCCCTCAGGAATAACCTCAACTGGCTAAGCCCCTGTTACCAAAAATCCAAAGAGAGTGTTTGAAAAGTGATCGGCTGTGATAGTCAATATTTGGTGATCCCCCCTAGCCACCCTCTTTAAGGGGGGGTGAGTCTCAAAGTCCCCCTTTTCAAGGGGGATTTAGGGGGATCGCAAGCGTTGACGCAAACACTTCACTTTTCAAGCATCCTCTGAAAATGAACGATTTCATTGTTGTTTGAGCAATTTTGGGAGCTATCTATGGAACAACCCAATTTCCCAACCAAGAAGGTTGCACCTCTCCAGTATTTCTTCCGGCAATTTAACTCTGATGCTGGCAAAGTAGTGCGAGGTTGGGGCACAGCGCCATTAATGGTGGTTTTAATGCTGCTATTTCTGGTTTTCTTATTGATTATTCTCCAAATTTTTAATGCTTCGATTTTATTGGAGGGAATCAATATTGACTGGTCAACTTTGAGCGACTACGCTGAAGTTGCTGCATCTACGCCCTATGGGCAAGGACAATTTGCCTCAACGGGTACCAGTATTTTTATTGGTTTGGTGGTGTTTGCTTTGACCTGTCTTGCTCTTATTTTCTATGGAGCCACTACCTATCCAAAAGACCAGCGTTGATAGCATTGACTTCAGTCGATATATGTTACTGAAGCTTGCCCTTAATACCGTCACTAAGTAACATTAATAAAAAACAAATAGGAGGACAAAAATGAAGCGATGGTTTGGACTGATTTTGGCGATCGCGCTTTGGTTTAGCCTGGTGCCGAACGCTCTAGCGGCCAATACTACTTTGGTACCTTGCAAGGACTCATCAGCCTTCTTGAATCGGCAGAAAAAAGCCCCTGACAGCTATTACTTTAGGCAGCCTTATCAGGCCTACTCAGAGTATTTGGTTTGCGGAGAAGATGGATTGCCGCATCTTCCCCTTGATCGACTTGATCGAGCGGTTGATGTAGCAATTCCGATTGGTCTATTTCTCTATATTGCTGGGTTTATTGGTTGGAGCGGTCGATCCTATTTAATCGCAGCCCGTAAGACCAGCAATCCCGAAGAAAAAGAAATTTTCATTGATATTGGTTTAGCAATTCAATCCTTAGCCAAAGGGTTATTTTGGCCAGTTGCTGCTCTGAATGAACTGATCAGTGGCAAATTAACCTCCAAAGAAAAAGACATTTACGTATCTCCTCGCTGAGTGCCATGAAACAGATCACATGTCGATTATTTTCTAGGGGTGATGGTACTGGAGCTTTCCAGATCTATCGAAATCCTAGTCGATTTAGAACAGCTAAACGAGTGATTTGGTTAATGATTAGTATCGCTTTCTTTAGCTTTCAGGTTTTAATCCCTCCGGCGATCGCCACTGAATTGGATGTCGGAACTCGCACTCTGCCTCTCAATGCTGAGGAGCAGCCAATTGTGCTGACCCTCGATCAGATTCAGCGGGGCAAGCAGCTATTTGACTCTACCTGTAGCCAGTGTCATGCCAGCGGCACCACCAAAACCAACCCGATTGTTGGTCTTGATCCAGAGGCGTTAGCAAAGGCGACACCCAGACGAGATACGGTGGAGGGAATGGTGGATTACCTGCATAATCCAACCACATACGATGGCGAAAGGTCGATCGCAGAACTGCATCCTAGCACTGCCAGCAGTGATGTCTTTCCAGAGATGCGAAACTTGACGGATGAAGAGTTAAGAGCGATCTCGGGTTACATTCTTCTCCAACCGAAAGTAATCGGTCAGAAATGGGGCGGCGGCAAAATTTACTACTAGCTGCTGGTGCTAAATTGCCCTGACCTGAATCGATTTAAATTGAAGATTTTTTCCTTTTTTACTTAGTTTTGGGAGGTTCACAAATGTCATATTTTGGCAAATATTTGACCAGCGCCCCAGTTATTTCTTTGATCACTCTGGTGGCAATTTCAGTCTTTTTGATTGCCTTAAATTACTACTACCCAGGCTTACAGTACGGCACTTACTTCAAGCCGCTCCCTTAGTTGCTTGGTCTGGCAAGCGCGAGGAGCGCTTTGTAGGGGTGGTTCCTATCTCCACAAAACGCTCCAATTTGAACAAGCTACTTCGCCTTATACCAAAACTTGATGAGCATGAATCATATAAATCTTTGTAAGACAAGCATTACAGGTATCTAATTCAGTGCAGTGCTGACGAGAACTGGTATTACGCATGTTCTTCTGCGGAAAGTTCCTTCAAGGCATCGGTAAAATGCGACCCTCGAAAAGAGTAGTGATCATCTTCTCCTAAACAAATGTCGTCTGTTCGATCTAAAAGGCTACAAATCCGGTCTAGAAATTTCTCAAATGACTCTGCAAAAACATATTTAATATCTTCATCTCTGCCAAAATTGATAATTTGACCCCTCTTGCCAGCAATCCCCGGATCAAAGTCAATGCCAATATGGTTTCCACCCCAGTCGTACAAAAAAGGCAGCCATTTTCGGCTGGCATAGATACATTTGATCGCTCCGTCAGGGCGAGATTCACAAAAATCATTTAGACCTTCTAAGCCATGATCGATAATTGTGTTCCAGCCTTCAAGCTCCAGATTAATCTCTGTTAGTGGCAGCAGCTTCAACCCAAAGATATAACCATGGGCATCCTCAGTTTCGCCATTATTTTCTAAATACAGATTTATAAACGATTCCGGCAAGGTTTCTTGAATTTTATGTTCTAGAGATTCTATCTCGGCAATTGCAGCCCCAGGATTTAGCTTGTTTCTAAAAAATGGGAATTTTGTCTCTAGTTTTTGCTTGAAATTCAACCAATATGCTGGAGCATTCATAGTGTTTTCTGTGTGTATGGGTTGCTTACGGATAAACCCTTTATTCCCTGTCAGCAAATACCGCTAGGACAACTAACGCACTGCCGATCACATGCAGAGCACCCAGAACTAAATTAATAACCAAGATTGTAATGCCGAGGGTTTCTCTGGAAACCGGGTATAAAATGATCATCTGAGTTGGCACGGATAAAACTGCTGATGCCAGAAGAATCCCAAATCCAAACAGAGCATACAGGGATGCCTTGGGATAGCGCTTTTTTTTCGAGAAAGCAATTGAAAGCCCAATCAGATAGACAATAGCGATCGGTAAAAGTCTAACAATCGCTCCGATCAGGACAGGCAGTAATTCGAGCACAGATCCCTCCTGGCTAGCAAGGCAACGCTCCACTCTACTTTACTAGGAGCTGTGCTGTAAATTTGTCGTGTCAGGGCAGTCCAGCCCTGAGGCTAGATTTAGGCTGACCTTGAGAGCGTGTCGATCATTCGGGAAAGGCAATCCGCTTAGGGAGTAGCAGGTTTCTGAGCGACAATCACCAACCAGGACTGTTCTTGGCAAGGCAATCCTGGCGGTCGGTAGTAGTGCTGAATAATTTGAAACCCGGCTGCCTGGACATGGGGAGCGAGAGTGTCATACTCCCAAGCTGCCACAAAACGATAGCCAGTCGATCGCGGCACCAAGCCCTCCCCACTTCCTCGCACCATTGAAAGGACGATCGTCCCTTTCGGGACTAAAGCTTGGTATAAGTCTCGCAGCACTCGCTCCATTTCAGAACTAGGCACATGCAAGAGCGAGGCATTGGCAAAAATCCCATCGAAGGTCTGGGGCGGCAGATCCAGGCTCAAGAAAGACTGCTGCCAAACCTCGCAGCCAGAAACTTGCTGAGCCATCGCTACAAAGGCTGGCGTTGCATCTAGGCCGATCGCCGTCTGCCCCTGCTGGCTGAAGGCAACCAAATCGCGACCTGGCCCACAGCCCAAGTCTAGAATTTTGCCCGGATGGCGGGGCATCGCCGCCAGCAAAGCCTGCCGATTTTGGGAAACATCGTGATCCCAAGTGCCGACGCGAAAAGCATCAGCCGTGGACTCATATTCAGCAATCGTAATCTGTTCAGGGGATTGCACTAGCCCGTTTTCTCCTGCATAAATTATTACGCTTCGCTGACCCAGGGACTCAGCGTCAGACCATCGCTGATCTGCCCAACTGAGTCTCGTCAACTGCACCGTTAAGATCGTGGATTAAATAAGATCGGTGAGGGCGAAAGTCTCGGCATTAATAAATCGATATTCCTTAAGCTTTCGTAAACCGGCGATTAATCTCTTGCCAATTGACGACATTCCACCAGGCGGCCAGGTAGTCAGCCCGCTTATTTTGGTACTTCAGGTAATAGGCGTGCTCCCAGACATCATTGCCCATAATCGGGATTTGCCCATTCATCAGTGGGCTGTCTTGATTGGCAGTGCCCGTTACCAACAGCTTGCCAGAGGCATCTTTGACCAACCACGCCCAGCCGCTGCCAAACTGTTTAGCGCCCGCCTGGTTAAATTTCTGCTTGAATTCGGCAAAACTGCCAAAGCTGGTGTTGATGGCGGCGGCAATTTCTCCCTTCGGTTCCCCCCCGGCTTTCGGGCCCATAATTTGCCAAAACATCGAGTGGTTAATATGTCCACCAGCGTTGTTTCGCACGGCTGTCCGAATATCTTCTGGCAGGCTAGCTAGGTCTTTTACCAAGTCTTCGGCTGTTTTAGAAGCTAGCTGAGGGTACTTGGCGATCGCTGCATTTAAGTTATTTACGTAGGCCGCATGATGGCGATCGTGGTGAATTTGCATCGTCATCGTGTCAATGTGCGGCTCTAGGGCGTCGTAGGCGTAGGGTAAGGGGGGCAAACTAAACGGCCCCTCAACTTTGGCTTGCGCCAACCAGGTACTGGCCACTGGCTCAAGCATCGGATTCGGGAGCAAGCTCTCTGCGAGGACATTCCTAGACTGCAAAAGTTCAAGCCCGAAAGCTGAACCAGCCGCTCCAACTAAACACAAAAAGTGACGACGAGAAAGAGTCATATACTTCTGCTTGGCTCCAAATTATTGAGGGTAAAGCAATCCGAACCGAGATTTAGATTCGAGAACTGTCTTAGCGTCACTAGACCAGTTGCTAGTTTAAATCAAACCATATAGCAGTCACGAGATTAAAGTCGCTATATATTGCTTTAGTTTTTTGGCGATCGCCTCGCTCAGCTATTGGCACAGTTTTCTAAAGAAGTTTGAAATTTCCAGAGGCTCGAAGTTTGCAATCAAATGTTGCTGTCTCAGTGCATCCTGCTTGCTGGTTGAGCTTGCCAAGCAGGTAATCAGCAAAATCGGCGCTGCCTGCTTTCATTTGCTGGATACATCCATGCAGGATAGCTTTGTCCTCAAATTGAAATTGACTACCACTCAGAATCTGCTCCAGAGCCAGAACAACTTCATCTCGGCTCAGTTTGTAGGCGCGCTGCAATACCCAGACGCATTCACACAGCACAATCGAATTAATGAAAAAGATTTCTCCAGATTCAATCCCGCTATTAATGTACGCTGCTGCTTTTTGCCACTGCTGTTGATCGTCCTGAATTAGGTAGCGCAATAAGACATTGGCATCTAAACCCTTCACAATGACACGCCTGTTGAGTCGCAAACTGCGGCGGCGATCGCTTGATCCATCTCAGTCAGCGAGACTGGTTTTCTGCCTGGTTGATATAAAATCCCTGATAATTTCCTGACATCAACATTGCTGGGAGCAAGATACACCCTCCCATCTTCAACAATAAAATCAATTCGATCGCCAGGCTGTAAATTCAGTAATTCCCGAATCTCTCTAGGAATGGTGGTTTGCCCTTTGCTGGTTATTGTTGCGGTTTTCACGGGTTTCCTTACTTTTTGGTTTTTTGCTTACTTTATGATAGCTTACAGGAAAAACAAATCTTCACCACCATCTGCCAAGGGGGAATCAGAGTGAAGACAGACTAGACGATACCTGCTAATTTGTTGATATCCTACCCCTGGAGAAACCATGACTGAGGAACAATTCCAAATTCTGTTAGACACCTTGTTGGAGCAGAATGTTTTGCTCAAGCGCGTTGTTCAACTTCTGGAATCAACTGAGCAGGCTGCGCCAAACTATCAGATTGACCTAGCGAATTTTCCTCAGTTTAATTGGGCTGGCATTGGCGCAACCGTTGAAAAATTCGATCCAGATGGGGCGGCGGTTGTGACTTGGCGCGGGCATCAGTATCTTCGTCGCAGCGCCCAAAACAAATTTAAGCCTGCGATCTGGTTTAGTCGAGCGATCGGCAAAGATGATAACGGCGAGAATCAGTATGAACGGCTGATCACCTTTAAAGAACTGGCGGCAGCCGAGCCGTTACCAGAAAAAGTGAGTGGGCGCTTAGGTTAGTTGCTATTGATCTAAGCAGAAGTTTTCCGATCGCGAAACAATCCGAGATTGCTAAGAACCCTTGTTTCCATTGTTGCTTTCCACGTTGTGATATGGATGTTGGCTGCGAGAGCAGGTGGAGCTGGTGCTGGAGGCGAAATAGAGGGTGAGATCGCTGTCTAACAAGCCCGGATTAGCATTGCTTGCTATTTCAAAATGCCACAATGGGGACAGCTAGAAAGGTGACGCTCATGCAAACGACGACCCTCTATGATCAGGACTTCTACGCCTGGACACAGCGCCAGATCGAGTTGCTGCAAGCTCAGCAGTGGAATCAGGTGGATATTGAGAATTTAATTGAGGAGTTGGATTCTTTGGGGAAGCAACAGCGTCAGGAGCTTCGTAATCGCTTGGGGATGCTGCTGGGGCATCTCCTCAAGTGGCGCTTTCAGCCTGAAATGAGATCCAAAAGTTGGCGGGCTACCATTCGGGAACAGCGAGAGCGGATTCAAGAGCACTTGGCTGAAAACCCTAGCTTAAAGCCCTATCTCCGAGAAGCTATCGAAAGGGGTTATCGATATGGGCTGAATCTTGTCGATAAAGAAACACCCCTCGACCTCAACCAACTTCCCCCAACCTGCCCCTTCTCTGAAGCTGAAATCTTCGAGCAGCTTGTGGAGCTGGAAGACTAACTGTCACTCTGCTCGAATCGGCGATCGCAACACGATCATACCCATGACAATGCGGCAGTCAAAGCTGATTATGATTGACCAACTTTAGGGTTCAAAAGCTCAACGGGTAGGCTGGTATTCAAGCCTGTTGATGTTGCAATCGAATGCTAAAGTAATATCGGCACTTCTACTAGCGGTACAAAACAATGACAATCTACACTCCGCAAGAACTAAGCACGATCGCTGAAGCCCCGATGATGGTTGGGGTGGCAGTGGCATTGGTAGACATGGGCCTTGTTTCAACCGCATTTGAAGCGGCTGCATTATCTCAACAGTGCCGAGCCGCCGCCCAAAACTATCCCAACAATTCAATTATTCAATCGGTCTTTTCGGCTGAAGCGCTCCAGAGTGGTCAGATTAAAATCGAAAAACCCACGATTGAACCCGAAGATATGCACTCTGGGGCGATTGTTGAGCAGGCGATCGCTGCTGCTAAGGCAGCCCTAACGCTGTTGGAGGGCAAGGCTACACCCCCAGAAATTCAGGAGTATAAAGACTTTCTCTATGCTTGTGCTGAAGCGGTGGCTAATGCCGCTGGCAGCGGCCCGTTTGGGTTAAGCCCAGACAAAGTGAGCGAGAAAGAAGCGATCGCTTTATCTAAGATTAAAACCGCCCTGACATTCTAAATCCGTCTTTGTTCTTACAGGGACAGACGGTTGATCGGTATCGTTTGAGCGTTCTAACGACCAGGTTTGATGTTCTGTTAGGCTAAGAATAGAGGAATGATAACGGTTTAGGGTGGGTCGATGCCCAACGCTCAAGAAGGTAGTATCGGAGGATTGGAGCTGCTCGTACAGTAGGGCTTCGTTATGGATATCAAGGGCGCTAGTCGCTTCGTCCAGAATAGCGTAAGGTGGCTGGTTCAGCAGCAGCCGTGCAAAGATCAGTCGCTGCTGTTCACCCAGAGATAACACCTCTGCCCAGTCCTGTTGTATGTCGAAGCCACCGTGCTGCTCATGGAGATTGGGTAGGTTGACTTTGGCTAAAACCAGTTTGAGCTGATCTTCATCAAGTTCTGTGTCCAGTTTTGGGTATAAAAGTTGATCGCGCAGGGTGCCTAAAATCATGTAGGGTCGCTGGGGCAAGAACAGCATTTCGGTCAGGGGAGGTCGCAGCACTTTGCCGCTGCCCGTTCTCCACAGTCCGGCGATCGCCCTGAGCAAAGAACTTTTGCCACAGCCGCTTGGCCCTCTCACCAGTAGACCTTCGCCTGAAGCGAGTTGGACGGAAAGCTGTTCCACCAGCGTTCGTTTGCGATTGGGGGTTTGGAGGGTCATCCCCTCTAGGGCAAGTTCTGAGACAATTTCAGTTTGAATGATCTCTGGACTGCTTGCGGCTTCTGCGGCCGTTGTTGACTGTTCCAGTGCTTCTGCAAAGGTGAACAATCGCTTCACCCCCGCGCCAAAGGTGGTCAGGGAATCAAATCGAGCGACAACCAGGTTGAGGGAAAAAAAGACGCGGATGAAGGCCCCCTGGGCTTCAGAAACTTTGCCCACCTCCAGCTCTCCTGCAAAGATGCTGGGGGCAACAACGATTGCAGGCAGAATGAAGGGAATAAATTCGTAGGCGTTACTCAAGATATTCAGGTTGAGTTGCCAAAAGATGAGGCGCTTATAGTTCTCGAAAACTTCGCTAAATCGACTTTTGAGTTGATTAGACTCCCTTGCCTCCCCCTGGTAAAAGGCGATCGCTTCCGCATTTTCGCGCACCCGCACTAGGCCAAATCGGAAATCAGCCTCTTTTTTAAGCTGATCAAAGTTCAGTTGCACCAGCCTCTTGCCAAAGATCCCGACCGTCATCAGGGTGCCAAACAAGGCATACAGAACCAAAAATAAAATCAGAGGCTTAGAAATACTCCACAGCACCCCGCCAAAAGCGGCGATCGCCAGCAAGGAATCGACGACGGCTAGGAGGAGGGTCAAAGACTCTTGGGTAAAGCTTTTGACATCTTCAGCAATCCGCTGATCTGGATTATCGATGTCGGAGATGGAGTGGTTCAGGTCATAAAAGGCTCTGTTTTTAAAGTAGCGATCCATTAGATGATGTGTGAGCCAGTTACGCCACTGCAATCCCAGACGATCTCGCAGATATACATACCCCGCGAACAGAGGTGCATAGAGCACCAAGGCCCCGCCAAAAAACAGAATGGTTTGCCAAAACCGAGATTCATCTTGGGCGGAAAGGGCTGAAATGAGCACTCCCCGCTTGTTATTGAGGAGAACGCTGAGTCCGGTGTAGCCCAAGGACATCACGATCACGAGCAAGAGCTGCCCGAAAACTCGCCACTTTTGATCACCAAACCAAAAGGGCTTTGCGATCGCCCAAAATTGCTGAAGCAGGTTGAGATTGGGTCGTTCCATTGCAGTTGCCTTAAAAATCTAGCTTTCTGCGGATGCAGTGTAGCCCTGAAGGTTCTCTAGCTTGTACTGACGCAATAAGTTAACAGCATCTCGCATGAAGGCATCAGGGCCTGTCACAATAATCAGATATTTTCCAGCATTGAGGCGGTTACGGTAGGCGATCGCATCACCGCTGCTGGTTGTCCAGCCCGTCAATCTACCCGTCAAAAATGCGCCCAAGGCAGCGGCAGCAGCAGCAAAAATACCGCCCAAAATGTGATTACCAAGGACTCCAATCCAGCTAATGATCCGAATCCCTGTCAAAACATTAAACAGAAACCCGGCCGCAAATCCAAACGGAATCACCCAATTTGCAAGGTGTTCAGTTTGCTTTTGAGCCTCATGATCAGGGTTGATTAATCCAAATTCATCGGCGCTCTTGTAGCCTTTTCCCAAAATATCCAGATGTTGAATGGGTAAGTTTGCGTCCTTCAGACCCAAATAAGCTGACTCCGCCTCGTTCCGGTCTGGCAGCACGGCCACTAGATAGTTTGTCGCTTGATTTAACATTTTTAATTCCGATTAATTTTTCAGAGTGGGACAGTTAATCCGATCCAGGAATCCGACTCTGGAGTTACAAGCCCAACCGCTTTTTGGGATTATATTAACTAATGTAACGATAAATTAAGGCTTGTGCCGCAGTTATTGAAGGCTTCGATAATTGGCTGTAGCGGGAATACTCTGGAGGCTTAAATGGCTCACAGACCTGGCGTTGTTTGAGCAAACAATGCTTCAAAATTAGTTG
This sequence comes from Aphanocapsa sp. GSE-SYN-MK-11-07L, assembly GCA_019359715.1. Lineage (GTDB taxonomy): Bacteria > Cyanobacteriota > Cyanobacteriia > Thermosynechococcales > Thermosynechococcaceae > JAHHGS01. The sequence continues at coordinate 22,144 of JAHHGS010000081.1, forward strand.
CGACCAGGAGGATGATTTAGAAAGGCATCGTCTTTCCCAACTAGGAGGGCAAGGTTTTTGCTCGCTAATTCGTAGCCAGGTTCAAACTTAAGGGCTAGCTCAAAGGCTGCTTCTGCTTGCTCCCAGTCTTTTAATTCCATGTGGGCACAACCGAGAGCGCAGGCAGCAAAGCTGGTCATATAGCCGATATCGAACGGCTCACCTCGGTAGTAAGTCTTGTCTTGGCCAAATTGTAGGCAAGCCTGAAAGTAGGCAGCGGCTCCCGCATGAAAGCCTAGATTTCCGACAAATAATCCAGCCAGATAGTTTAAAGGCGGAAAATTAGGAAACCACTGTAACCCCCGCTGACAGATCCAGCGGACGGTTTCATAGTCTTGCTGATTGAGGGCTTGGGTGCCTAGGCGAGCCAGGATTGAGGGAACAAAACCGTAGGCTTGAGGTAAAGTCCCTTCTACGAGGTGAGGAAATAATTTTTCAAACGCCTCTGCATAGCAAGCTTGGGCTTTTTCTGGTTGATCGACTGTTTCATACATATCTGCGAGGGCATAGAGCAGCATTAGGCTCAGTCCCTCTTGCTGCTGGATGGATTCTAAAATCGGGATATTACGATCGCGAATTTTATCAAGCGCTACCTCCGGCTGATAACCATAGTGCAAAATTTTTACTCCAGCCAAGTTGGCTCCCGTTGCCTGGATTTCTGCTGGGCAAACCAACTGCTCATGGAACCGTCCAACATACTGAATTTGCGGCAGATTACGGCAGAGCCGATTTAGCCAAAATTCAGTCAAAACGCTCTCGGCACTGACTTCAATCCGGGTCAGGTTGTATTGCCAGATTTGAGAATCAGCGCTCAGTTGCTGGCGAAAGTTAGGATCTTCTACCTGCAATTCTTCATCGGCATCTAGCCCCAAAATCCATTCTCCCGTTGCTTTGCTGAGAGAATAGTTGCGAGCCGCTGCAAAGTCATCACACCAGTCAAAGTGAAAGACTTTAGCACCATACTGAGTTGCAATGGCGATCGTGTCATCTGTCGATCCAGTATCAACAACAATAATCTCGTCTACATAGGGCTGGGCGCTAGCCAAGCAGCGAGGTAAGTTCTCTGCCTCATTTTTGACGATCATACAGAGAGACAACGGGGGCTGAGGTTTGGCTACGGTCATGCTTTCAGTCTCCAGTGCATCCTCAAACAATCAGGCTGATTTGGCAGAATAATCCAGGCTTTCTAAATGCACCTGTGCGCCGCCATGATAAGGCTAGAGTACCCATTTTGTTCAGGCATTTTGACAAAATCAAATGTCATGGCTAAATGCCCTGTTGTGATTGTTTCTCAGGTCTTGGTTGATCAATGTTCGGCAATTTCAGCTAACCTTTCTTGGGCAGGAACATAATCTGGATCGAATTTGAGCGCTAACTGAAACGCTGCTCTAGCCTCCTGCCATTGCCGAAGTTCCATCCAGCACCGTCCTAAGCTAAAGGCAGGATGAGAAGTTAGATAAGCCTTATCAAAGGGTTCGGCTTGATCATAGCGATCGCCTATCTCTAGACAAGCCTGAAAGTAAGGAATAGCCCCTCTGTAAAAACCTAAATAACACAGCAGCAAACCCGCCAGATAAACCAGCGGCGGATAGTTGGGAAACCAAACCAGACCGTTTTTAAGCAGTAACTGGGCGGTTTCGTAATTTTCAGCCTCCAGCGTTTGCCAGGCAATTTTGTAGAGCAAAAATCGCAAGTAGCCAGTTTCGGTTGGGCAAACCCCTTGTAGCAAATGAGGCAGCAGCAGGTCAAAAGCTTCTTGAAAGCAAGCTTGGGATTGCTCTAAGTTACCTGTAACCTCGTACATATCTGCCAGGCACGTCAACCTCATTAGCCCTAGTTCACCGCGTTGACGCATTGACTCCAATAAGGGAATATTGCGATCGCGCATTTTTTGTACTTTCAACTCTGGAGCATAGCCGTAATGAAAGATTTTTACGCCTACCAATAGTTCACTGCGATCAAAGCCTGGTGTGGGTTGAGCATAAGCTGCATGCTCATGGAAGCAACCGACATATTGCACCCCTGGCAAGTTCCGAAATAGCCGCATCAGTGGGGGGGGAGTCTGATTGTTAGCGCCTTGATGCTGATTGACTAGGAGCAAAGAATACTCTCGCACGGCTGTACTTGCCTGCAAACATTGCCGCAGGTCTAGATTTTCGACAACCAGTTCTTCGTCGGCATCTAGCACCAAAATCCACTCTCCCGTTGCCAAACTCAAGCCCGCATTACGGGCAGCAGCAAAATCATTGCACCAAGTAAAGTGGCTAACCTGCGCCCCAAATTGCTGGGCGATCGCCACGCTTTCATCTGTTGAACCCGTATCAACAATAATCATTTCGTCAACGTAGGGTTGGACACTGCTCAGGCATCGGGGCAGATTCTGAGCCTCGTTTTTGACAATCATGCACAACGATAATAGGAGTGGGAAAGGGTTTTGAGAGGCAGTTGGCATAGAATAGCTGAGTGTTTTGTCTAGAGCGATCGTTAAATGCAATCCATGAAATAAAGGTAGCTGATATGGTTCGAGAAGCTTCGACTGAACCAAGAGAAATTTTTATGCCTGCGATTGCAGAAGAACGGGTCATTCTCAACAACATCAGTTGGGAAACCTTTGAACGACTGCTGGCAGAGGCGGGAGACCACCGTAACACCCGCTTTCACTACCTGGAGGGAAGGTTAGAACTGATGTCTCCGTTGGCGCGTCATGAAGGCAGCAACCGATTTATTGAAAGTTTGATCACGGCGATCGCTGAAGAATTGGGGATGAATCTCAGAAAGCTCGGTTCGCTGACCCTGAAGCGGGCTGATCGCCAAGCCGGGGGGGAACCCGATTCTTGCTACTACATCCAGAATGAACCCCTCGTTAGAGATCAAGAAGAAATAGATTTAACCCTTGACCCACCGCCTGACTTGGTGCTTGAGGTAGATATTACTAGCCCTTCTGACCGCAGGTTGCCAATTTATGCCAGTCTAGCGGTGCCTGAACTCTGGCGATTTGACGGTAAAACTCTGGCCTATTTTCAATTGAGTAATGGCATTTACACCCAAGTCGACTACAGCCCTAATTTTCCCTGGCTCCCACCAGAAATTGTGGTGGACTACTTGCAAAGACGGCTGCAAGTAGGCGAGATGCAGGCAATACACGAGTTTAAAGCTTGGTTGCGGCAAATTAATCAATTGGGCTGAATCTTGATTTACAGGCTTCAAATCAGAAAAAGTATTGCCAAACAAGAGCTTCAGCCTTTTAAGTTTGGATGACTCACAGCGGTTTACAAGCACAGCTTTCAGTGAATTTACGGATCTTTACTGGCAGGGTGATATGGTTTGCGATTTGGGTGGGTAAAGTAGCTTAGGAACTAACCCAAGTCCAAACATCTTAAGGAGTCAAAACTCTCATGAAAACTGAACTACGCGCCAAATTTCTGCAACACTTGCTCAGCAAAAAGAAAAATAACGAAGGTTTCACCCTGATTGAACTGTTGGTGGTGGTGATCATCATCGGGATTCTGGCCGCGATTGCCCTGCCTTCAATGCTCAACCAAGCCAACAAGGCCCGGGAGTCTGGCGCGCAAAGCCAAGTCGGTGCCGTTAACCGTGCTCAGCAAGCCTACCGTCTGGAAAATACCCGTTTTGCTTCAACCATTACTGAACTGCAAGTCAACCTACCAGCCGTTTCTGATGGTTACACCTATACTGTTACCAACGGTACTGCAACTCTTGGTAGATACGAAGCTTTTGCCACTGTTGCAGCTGAGCGTCGCTCGTTCAGTGGCTGCGTAACAGCAACTGGCGGTTTGACCAATGCCACGATTCTTGCTTCCACACTCACTGCTGCTCCTCCTGCTTGCACCCCCTAATTGTTGGCATTTTGTAAACCAAGTCGGAAAGTTTCTATCTGACTTGGTTTGCGTGATATGCAACTAAACAATGTTTAATAGAAAGCCAGCCATCTAAGGAGAGCGAACAAGTGGCTCACTGGGCAGCACTCACACGCCGTTTTGACTACTCTACAGCAGATAGACGGGGAGTGGATTGAAAATTTTTGCTATGAGCTTAAACTCGGTTCTGCTCTTCTTTCTCTCCTACTCTAAAAAAAGTTATTTATTTAGACTTGTTGAGATTCACACATAACAGAAGAAATCTTTGAAAGAACTACCAATATTGAATTTCAGGCGTTTTGGATAAAAACTCTGAAAACTCTGGTGGAATTGGGTTTCAAGTTTTTTTTGGCTTATAATCCAACAACTCTATTAAGTTAGTGAAGTAACACTTTGTCGGAAGAGATTTTCTAGAGCTAAGACACAGCTTTTATCGTCATAGAGTTGGTCGTGCTGTTGTTGCATCTGATGAATGATTGATTGTCGCCAGTTTGGATCTAGGGCCAAGCGAACGGCGATACTGATGTACTCTTGTTCGTTTTGAGCAATTGTGGTTGTAACTCCTAGGGTTTGTAAGATGCCGTAAGAGTGACGACCGCGCATCATTTCGCTAGGGCAAGTTACGATAGGCAAATCACAGGCGATCGCTTTCATTGTAGTAATACCGCCAGACCAACCGAAGGTATCTAAGAAAATATTTGCTGCTTGGTTTAGGTCAAAGTAGTCTTGTTCTGACATTTTAGGCAGGAAAATGCAGTAGTCTTGACTATCCAACCCACAATCAGAGAAAGCGTGCTGTAAACGTTGTTGAAATTTCTGGCCAATTGTGGGATGCAGCAGGAAAACAAATTTAGATTGACTGACCTGCTGAGCAATGGTGGGATAAATAAAATCGTATTGGGGTTGGTACTTGTAAGTGTTTTGGCAAGAGAGATAAACGATCTCCTCTTTCAAAAAACCAAAATCAGACCGAGTTTTACTTACAGGCGGAATGACTGGCTTGGCAAAAGCAATACCAATTTTGGGCAGACAAACCAACTTTTCTGTGTAATGAGACTGAGCTGTGGATGTTTCCATTGACTCACAAGATAGAAAGTAGTCAATAGAGGAAAGTCCTGTTGTGACGGGATGACACCAACTTGTGCATTGAATTGGTGCTAAACGCAATCCTGCCAACCTCACCATGATTGTATCTAATCCAATATTAGGCAGCACTAGAATATGGAGTTGATCACTCAGCACTTGCTGACAGAGTTCCCGTACATCACGAATGTGGTAAAAATAATCGCTGAACTGACGAAACTCTTGAACTAAATAATCAGCAGTAGTAGAGCCAGGGTAGTAGCAGTAAATTTCAAAATCAGCATGGTTGTGGTGCCGAAGCCAGCCTATAGACAACTCTCCCAGTGTGCCAAAAGCCATTGCTTCAGACAAATAACCTACCCGGATTTTGCCATCAATCTTGGGCATCGAGCGGGGATGCATAAGCTCAGGAAAATCTTCCTTCAGAAGCTGTTGCACAAATTTTCCGCGCTGAGTTTGTAATTCTAGATCATTTAAGCCTTGATAGGCGATCTGAAATTGGTTCACCTCAGAAACAGTTAGAACTAAATTGATATCGAACTTGCCAATAGCTTTCTCGGCAGCAATTCGATTAGGTAACTCTTGTAGCAACAACAGCAATCCCTCAGAAAATTTTTGACGATGTTCAAGCAGTTCAGCATGAGTTGCATAGAACAATGGAACCAGTAATGACTGTGCAATATGGATAGATAATGAATAAGGAAAGATTTTTAGCGCATCTTTCAGTAAAGAAGTTGCCTGTTCAATATGGTCACAGTGTCGTAGCAGTAAAAACAGAGCTACGTAGTTAAAAACATCGGGATAGAGTTTTAAAGAATGTTCTAAAGTAGATATTGCTTCAGCTTCTTGATGCAGTTGCTTATAGCATTCAGCCAAGATATTACAGGTTTGAGAATGCCCCTCACGCAGATTCAGCACATTTTTAAGGTAGCTAACAGCCTCTGGATAGTTGGCATTTTTATAGGCAAGAATGCCACATTCCAAGTAAAGATCTATTGGATTTACCTGATCAGAAATGGCTTTTGCAAGGTGAGCTTTAATTTCTAGATCATCAGGCTGTAGCTGTTGAGCTGTTTTGTAAGCAGCAATGGCTTCATCAATTTTCGTTTGTGCTAACAGAGCATGACCAAGATTAAAGTGGCCGGCAAAGTCGTCTGGGCTGGCAGAGATAGCTTGGCGAAAGAAAGTTTCTGCTTTGGATAGCTCTCCATGGCTTAAGAGAAGTGCTCCTAGGTTATTGCATGCTTCCGTTAGTTGGGGGTTACAAGCGATCGCTGTTTGGTAAGCCAAAATTGCTTGGGCTACGTCACCACAAAACTCAAAAGCTAACCCCAAATTAAAGTACGGTAGCGGATCAGATTCATCTAGCTTTTGAGCATTAGTGAGAGCTTCAATCGCTTCTAGGTAGTTCTGTTGTCGTAGATTCAACACTCCCAAATTTAGCCAAGCTGATAAATTTTCGGGTTGCCAAAGCAGGTACTGCTGATACTTAGTGACGGCAGCAGAATTTTCGTTAGCCTCTTGAAGAGTACGTGCATTGGCTAGTAGCTGTTCTAAAAACTCTTGCTTAGTAGAAGTTTCAGCTTGTCTAAGTTTGAAAATCGTAGCTGTTGATGAATTTTTCCCTTGCAGAATTAACCAATCTTTAGGGTGAATCTGCTGTAGATCCCATCCTAAAACACAAACTCCATCCAAAAACGGGTAAGTTTCATGTTTAAATCCTTGAAAATCTAGTAGCGGTTTTGCTTCAGGGGTAGCTGACAAAAAGTCAATAATTGCCTGCCGAACAAACTCGTTATTGCTACCGTTAATAACTAGTACCGCCTGATCAGCAAGAAAAGGCTTAACTAGAACTAGTGCTGAAAGCTGTGATTGATAGTCTTGAGCCGCATCGTAGAAGAAAACACCTATTTTATCCTCTGTTTCTAATGTGCCCAACTCAGCGAAAAACTCTTCAAAGCTTTGGGTGCAGAGAAAAACCTGATCGCTTAGGTTAAATTCAGCCAGATTATTCGCTAACTTTTCAGGGGTTTGATCCTGAAAGTTCATCTCAGCAAAATGATCAACAGCATAAGCCATTTGATCGGGATAATTTAATAAGGCTGCAATTAAGGATCTGCCCTGAAAACAGCCAACTTCGCAGTAAATTTCGCCTGGCGCTAGTAAACCAACCACAAAGTTCAATAACTGTAAGACATCAAGTGTTGTTGTCCCTATAATCTGTTTGGTTATAATCTCTAGCTCCAGTGCAACGGGAGACATCGTTGAGTCTTCCCAATTCTGGAAGAGGGTAGGCATTTTCCGTGTCAGTGCAATGAAATCCATAGCTAGATCGGAATATTGTGTTGAGTTGAAAATTCAGAATTCATTGACACAGAAGTGGTCATAGCCCTTCTAAGGACTTCGTTATAGTTAACATTGACTTCAAAGTTTTGGTCATGTTCTAATCGTTTAAGTTCGATCGATTCATTCCAAAAAAAATGTGTATTCCAGTACATGGAACTAGAATTGAGTAGATCTACAATTTCATTTTCCTCTTCGCCAAAATTTAAGTATTCAACGATAGGATACTTAGGCAAAAATGTCAGAATACCCTGATCATTCCAAACGAAGTAGCGATGATGCATACATCCCCTCCAGGGAGGAAAATCATCATTATTACCATCAATACCTCGACAGAATTCTGCAACAGGAGACTGGGTTTCTATATAACCTGCCTTGGCAATTCTCTGCATCTCTTGACAGAGCCAGAAGGGATTATAAATATCCTCAAGAGTATGACGGTAGTATACAAAATCTACGCTTTTTTCAGCATAGGGGAGTGAATCTTTGTTTAAATCCAAATAATGAGTCTTCTTGTCCGCCAAGTTAGGCCAAGGTTGCCAATCTATAAACTCTGTGCCCCGCTGAAATGCTATGGGGCCGGGACCAACTTCTACGACTAGGGCGTTATCAGGAATTACTGATTCCACTAGCCTTTGTACAGGCTGATAGGGAGTCCATAATTTTTGATTTAGACTCGCATTTCTGGTTTTAATTGAGATGTTTTCCATGCAATAATCGGTTTAGGTATCAATTTGAGGATTAGGATTTCTAAAGACCACAAAAGATGGATAGCAAGTATCGATCAGGAGATGCTGAAAAACTCCTTCAGCAATAATTTCATCTGCCACTGCTTTGATTGGGGAGTTGTTACGCTGCTGGTTGTCGTACCAGCCATAGTAGTCGTGGATGATAAAGTAACCACCCGGACGGAGATTCCAAAGGACGTATTTAAATACATCCTGCTTGCAGCCCTCATAGCTATGATCCCCGTCAATAAAGATCAGATCTGCTTGGTGCTCTAGATCAATATCTTGCGATCGCTGATTGATAAATTCCACATACTCAGTTAAGCAAGCTTCCTGAATTAAGCTATCAGCTTCAGTTGTTGGAAATGGATCAATGGAGTATAGTCTACGGTTTTTAGCGCTTTCTAGGGCAGCATAATCTATGTTTGGGCGCTGCTTGTGTTGTAGAGGTTCTTGCCAACCTATGTCTAAAAACTTAAGGGCGCTGGCTAAGCAGAGAGTGGAAAAACCCTTAAACCGACCAATCTCAATGATATTTGTTGCTCGAATGCTAACTGCCAGAGAAAAGAGACTCATCCCCAACCCCAACTCTGACCCTCCAGAAACTAGCGATCGCCGCATTAGGGTAAAAAACTCACCGAAGTACGGATCAACTATCTCCTGATTGTGCAGAAGCGGCTCTGTATACATCTGCTGCTCTAAACTTTGTGGCATTGGCATAATCCCCCAAATGGCTTAGCTATTTCTCCACTAAGTATACCCACATCAAGCAAATTTCTATTTATATGACAACTCACTACCCATAGCAGGGCATGATAGTTAAGGTACAAGCTGCTCTAGGTATGCAATGAGAATTGTATTTGTTGACCTCATTCCCTTTGACTATCAGGTGGAATCTGCCTATCAGCAACCCCTAGGGGGTTCGCAATCAGCCCTTTGCTACCTGACTGAAGCCCTAGCTAGACTGGGTCATGATGTTTTTCTGCTGACTGCTAGTGAAAGAGTCAATCTATCGCGGGGAGTGATTTGCTTATCTCTAAAGCTCTGGTCACTACCACTAATCAATACCCTACAGCCTGATGCTTTAATTCTGCTCAACGTTGCTTCTGGAGGACTAGAAGTTAAGCCACTGCTACCACCTCAAACCCATTTAATATTTTGGACAGGTCATGCTTCCGATCAGCCTGGTGTGCAGTGCCTGGCTAATCCACAGGATCAAGATGCCTTTGATTTCATCGTTATGGTGAGTGAGTGGCAGCAGGAGTGCTATGCTCAGGAACTCGGAATTCCTTTAGCAAAACTTAAGGTGTTACGGAATGCTGTTGCTCCCTGTTTTAACGCCAAGTTTGTTGAGAAACAGCCAATTCTGGCAATTAAAGAAAATCCGCCTATTCTTGCTTACACTAGTACACCGTTTCGTGGACTCAATATACTTCTGGAGATCTTTCCGCAGATTCGTGCTGTCATGCCTGGGACAAGACTAAGAGTATTTTCAAGCATGAAGGTCTATCAAGTTGCTGCCGAACAAGATGAGTATCAGGATTTATATCAGCAATGTCTACAGATGGAAGGGGTTGATTATATTGGCTCTCTAGCACAAAATCAATTAGCTCAGGAACTTCAGAGTATCAATGCCCTCGTCTACCCCAATACCTTTCCTGAAACATCCTGCATTGCCGTCATGGAAGCGATGGCTAGTGGTTGCCAAATTATTACCAGTGAGCTGGGGGGATTGCCAGAAACTACGGCAGGTTTTGCTCACCTTGTCCCAATCGTTGAAGGAGATAGAGAAGGCTATAAAGAAAAGTTTGTGGAAGTAACAGTGAAAGCATTGCAACAAGCACTTCAAAAACCATTTGAGGCTGAGCAGCACTTGCAGCAGCAGGTTGCCTATGTGAACCATCACTACACATGGGCAGCAAGAGCAAAAGAGTGGGAGAAATGGTTAGAGAGCATCTGCACTGAACAACCTTTATGGCTTACAGCTAAAGTAGCTGAATGGCAGCAGCAAGCGCAGAACTGTTGGCAGCAAGGCAACTATGAAAAGGCGATCGACCTTTATGAAGAAGGTATTGCAGACAACCCCACCGAAATCTTGCACTATTGGCATTGGGGAGTATTGTTACTTTTAGTGGGCAGAGAAGAGGAAGCTCAAGTTGCCTGGTCAATGGTGATGGCTGATGGGGAACCAGAGCAAGTAGAAGCTTGGACTCATGAGCTTGTAAAGGTGTTAGAGCAGGAAGCTCAGCGGCAGGAAACTCTAAAAAATCAACAAGGTCATTGGCTGATCCGGCGACATTTGCGAGAAATATTACCTGAGAATCTCGAAAATCTCTTACGGTTGCTGCACCTAGAACTAGCATTGGGGAGCTTCACGCCAGACTTGTTAATAGATTGGCAGTTGCAGGATGTTTTGCAAAAATATGCTTTCGCTGTTCCCCCAGAAATATGGCAAACTCTCCTGCCTGATTTACTTCAAGCAGCACCTGAAGATCAACGAGTTACAAATTGCTTACAAATCGCCTGGCAATACTTACCTGATGCAGAGAAACTAATTGGAGAATCACTAAAGCTGGCTTATAGTTGCTTGCACCAGGGTAATTATAATTGTGCTCTTTCATTAACTGAACGCTGTTTGTCTCTTGAACCGACAAGCCTCAAGACGATCCGGCAGCTATCCTTTTTTTACCTGGCGGTTGGACGTTATGCTGAGAGCCTATCCATGGCTCAGCATTACGTTAACGCTTGTAAAAACCCAGCCAAGAAACTTATAGGTCATAATCTTGCATTGAGTGCTTTGCTCGCACAGGGAGAGCATAATCAAACAACTACCATAATTCTGGCGGAGCAAATGGAATTGATTAATGATTTGCTCACGAACCAGTCTCGAAATTTAGAGCAAGGAGAGGCTCAAGGCTTGATCGCTGCCATCTCTTGCTGGCCTTACCTCCAGGATCAGCCCGATCAATTCCGACACTGGCAAAATCAGTTGGCAGCCTTAGCCCAAAAAACTTTGCGTAGACTGGGTGACAAGTCAAAAGACTTATACATACATACCACTGTTTTACATTCACAAGAAAATAAAGTGCTAAAAATTGGTTATGTGGGTCACACCTTGCGACAGCATTCAGTAGGCTGGTTAAGTCGCTGGCTGTTCAAGTATTACAACCGGACTGATTTTCAGGTGATGTTGTATTTACTAAACCAGGAAGTAACTGAATTTACCCAAATTTGGTTTACCAGTCAGGTAGATGGGTATTGGTCAGGCGTAGATAGTCAGCAGTTGATAGAAAAAATTTCAAAGGACAAAATCGATATTCTAGTGGACTTAGATAGCTGCACACATGAAGATACAGCAGCAGTATTTGCTTATAAACCTGCTCCAATTCAAGTTACGTGGTTAGGTTGGGATGCAAGTGGTTTGCCAGCGGTTGACTATTTTATTGCTGACCCATACGTACTACCTGATGTTGCTCAGACATATTACCAAGAAAAAATTTGGCGGTTGCCAGACACTTATATTGCTGTAGATGGATTTGAGGTTTGGACACCATCGTTACGTCGTGAAGATTTAGAAATCCCGTCTGAAGCAATAATTTACCTAAGTAATCAGATAGGTCAAAAGCAACATCCTGACATTCTACGGTTGCAAATGAAAATTTTAAAGCTAGTTCCTAATAGCTATCTTCTGATTAAAGTGCGAGGAGAGTCAACTATCCTGAAGGAAACCTTCATTAACATGGCAGAAACTGAAGATGTTGCTCCTCAGAGACTGCGTTTCTTACCTTTGGTTAATTATGAGCCAATCCATCGAGCAAACCTGACTATTGCTGATGTGTTTTTAGACACTTACCCCTATAACGGTGCAACGACCACCCTAGAAGCTCTTTGGATGGGTCTACCGATCGTGACGAAGGTGGGGCAACAGTTTGCTGCCCGAAATAGCTACACATTCCTGATGAATGTTGGAGTCTCTGAAGGTATTGCTTGGACTGATGATGAGTACGTAGAGTGGGGCGTGCGCTTTGGCAAAGACCTACAGTTGCGGCAAGACGTTGCATGTAAACTTAAAGCCTCACGGCAAACATCGCCTTTGTGGAATGCCAAAAAATTTACCTCTGAAATGGAGAAAGCTTTTCGGCAAATGTGGGAAATATATAGTCAAGGGTCAGTAATTTAGCTGATCTCCTGACCAGGGGGGTAATCTAATGTCTCAGTTCCAACGTGCTTATCTTAGTTATATCGCTCGGTCTACTTCTGCTCAGGGGTTTACGCTAATTGAGTTGCTGGTAACAGTATTGATTATTGGTATTTTATCTGCGATCGCTCTGCCTTCAATGCTTAACCAAGCTAACCGAGCCAGAGAAGCAGAAGCTAAGAACTATGTCGGTGCAGTTACCCGTGCCCAACAGGCTTATCGATTGCAAAACCCAACATTTGCACCAACAATGAATGACTTGCAAATTAAAGTGCCTGATCAAAGCAACTCTTATAACTATGCTTTTGATTCAGTGGGTGTAGCGCTAGCCCAATATAAAGCTTCTCCGACCCAGGCGGGTTTGCGAGCTTTTACTGGCTGTACCATAGTGGTTAGTGGCGCACTCACAGATACTAAAATTCTAGAAACTCAGCCTGTTGGAGAAACTATTGCTGATCCCCCAACTACCTGCCCATAGGAGTTTATCTGTAGCTAAATCTGCGCTAGTCTCATGGCAGCAGGGTAAAAGCTGGCGACTGGGAGAGCAGTAGTATGCAATGGCAGGCAGTATGGGGGCAAAGATTGTGGCAAGTGCTAGTCACGCCAGCGATCGCCCTTTTGAGTTTGGGGACAATCGCTGCTCTGCAACTGACTTCACTTAGAGATTTAGAGCAAAAAAGCCAGCAAGTTTTGACACCAGCAGAGTATCAGCAAGAAGCGCAGCAAATCGCGTTGAAGCTGAAGTTACTCCAGAAAGTGCCCAGCTTCGGGTTTGATAACCTGATTGCTGATGGGGTGTTTTTGCAGTTTTTGCAGTTTTTTGGCGATACGAAGGCGCGTGCTCAAACGGGCTATGGGTTAGCGCCTAACTTTTTTGAGGTGATTATTCCTCGCGACCCCCAATTTTTGCGGGCCTACTTGTTTCTGTCAGTGTCTTCAACAATTTATGCCGGCCGCCCTGATTTGACTGTAGCGTTGATGGATCAGGGATTAAAGTCCTTGTCACCCAAGGCTTTCCCCGACAGCTATACAATTTGGGTCTTCAAAGCAAATGATGAGCTGCTATTTTTGGGAAACTATCGAGCCGCTCAAAAGTCATATCAAACAGCAGCAGAATGGGTCAGCTTACAAGGCACTCCTGAAGCCAAAGCTACCGCAGTCAGTTTGCAGCGAACCGCTACATTTCTAAAGCGAAAGCCAAACAGCAAAACGGCTCAAATTAATGCCTGGATGATGGTGCTCAGCAATGCCTTTGACGATCGCACCCGCAAGTTAGCGCTGCAAAACCTCCAACGGTTGGGAGTCAAGATTACAGTCTTACCGACTGGAAAACTTAAATTTGAGGCACCAAAACCCGATTGGGAATATTAGCTGTTAGCTCAGGACAGGCGAACAAAGATTTGGCTGCGCTGAATTCGTCCTTGTCTGCCATAGCTGGCGAGAGAGAGCGATCGCAGATGGTCAAACAGTGGGGAGGATAGTCCTTCGATCGTCTGGAGGAGCGGTAACTTTTGCTCTAAGACGGGTTGCAGCTTTGGCCAATCTAAATACAAATAGCCATTGTTGGGCTGAGCTAGAGGGGCGATCGCCTGCTTGAACTCAGATTGATCCAGCAAAGACTGGGGCTGCACGGCTTGATTGATCGCATCTAAGGTCGAAGCTAGCACGGTGTAATTGTCTAGATTGAGGTGAGCGCCCACCACCTCAGCTTGAATCAGGGTTGAGCCTGTGGGCTTGGCGGCTGCGGATTCGACACTGGTGATCAACTTTGTCCAGGCTGAGATGTCCTGAGTGCCGACCTTTAATGCCCCGGCGCTAAACCCCTGCTTGGCGGCGATTTGATCCAACTGGCGCAGGCCCGGCTGGGTGGAAGGACTCTCCTCAGCTACAAACACCCAATCGGCTTGGCGGCCTTGGGCAGAGGGGACTAGACCCAAACCATACTCCCCTTTCACCCAGGCAAACACATCTTGGGATAAGTCTAGCCCCCAGCGATCGCCGGTATCCGCCAGAGATTGACCGAGTAAATTAGCCAGCAGGGGGTAGCCCTGAATCCCCTGATTTAGCTGAGTCCAGGTGGTTTGTAAATCTAGTCCGGCTGCCACCAAGGCGCTGGTGGCTGGCAGGTACTTGAGGGCGATGACTGGGGCAGTCAGGGTCGGGGTGAGCGGGGGTAAATCAACACCAGAAGCTGTAATCAGAGCATTTTCCAGCAGTAGCCCGTCTTGGTTAGCCCCGATCGCCACCGCTAGGCGATCGTAGACGGGCGGGCTGGTGATTGTCGGCTTGGCAGTCGATTTGAGCCGCCACTGGGCTAACTCTGGCAAATTGACAAAGGCAAAGCCAATTCGGGGCTGCTCTAGGCTGTCTACTGCTTGCTGATAGTAGCTGGCACTGGCTAAACCCAAATCGATCGCCTGCACATTATTCAGGGCATCGCGCAGCACTTTAGCGCTGTTAGCAACCAAGACAAACTCTTTGCCAACCATGGCGGTGGCAACGGCATCTAGGCTGGCGGGTGGGCGCTTTTTGGGCGGTTGCCAGTTGGGTTGCTTGCCTTGAGTTGAAGTGAGTTTGACTCCTTGGTATTGCTCAACCTTAAGGGCTTGCCCTGCGGTGGCTTGCCGCTGCCAGAATCCGTCTAAAAAGGCGCGGCTGCGCTCCACATCATTCACCTTCAGGGCCAGCAAGTAGCCGGGCTGCTGACCGTTGTTGGGTTGACGATCCAGGTCTAGGCTAGCGATCGCCAGCGTAATTTCATCGCCGACCCAGGGCTGAATGTCTTTGTCATAATCCAGCCCGGCTTTGGTAAGCAGGGTTTGGATCGGTTGGCCCAGATTGGCACCCGATTGACCTGTTAATAACTTACGATAGGTCGCCAATTTTCCAGGATTGACCAGCAAGGACAAAACAAGCGGGGCTTGGCGAGGAATAAACATAGCCGCTTGCGGCGCGGCGACCTTGCCCTGAGGCAGCGACCCGCGATTAAACCCCAAAAACCAAATTGCCCCCATTAGCAGGAACACCCCAAGGGCGATCGCCCCGAAACGAGTAACAAGCGAGCCTGACTTCATGCATTCACAGCGAGTAACGCCAAGTCCATTATTCCAGCAAATTAGGCTGGATCGCTGTTCTAATTTGTGACTCTGGTTAATCATCGCTGTCAGGTTTGCGATCGCTGTGACAAAATATTGACATTAATATTCTGTTAATCTTTGCTCAGCCCTGACCACTTTAAAAAGTTACGGATCATGACAAATTCTTTTGCCTCGATTCCAGAAGTCAGCGTTGAGAGTCTCTCGCAGCGTCTAGCTCAGGGAGCTGACCTTCAGCTAGTAGATGTGCGAGAGCCAGAGGAATTGGCGATCGCTAGTTTGACGGGATTTGTAAACTTACCGCTGAGCCAGTTTCAGCAGTGGTCAGGGGAAATTCAGCAAACCCTCGACCCCCACCAAGAAACGCTGGTGCTTTGCCATCACGGGATGCGATCGGCGCAGATGTGCAACTGGTTGCTCCAGCAAGGCTTTACCAACGTCAAAAATATTGCGGGTGGGATTCATGCCTATGCTGTCAAAGTTGACCCCTCCGTGCCTACTTATTGAAATGACCACGATCCCAATTGATGATTCGGTGAGGCAAACGTCTTGGTGCAGATAAGGCTAACAAATCGACAACAGAAAGTGCTGTGGGCAACTGTCCGCCACTACATTGCCACCGCTGAACCCGTCGGCTCGAAAGCCCTAGTGGACGATTACAACCTGAATGTCAGTTCCGCCACCATTCGCAACATTATGGGGGTGCTAGAAAAATCTGGCTTACTCTACCAACCCCATACTTCGGCCGGGCGAGTTCCTTCTGACTCCGGCTACAGAATTTACGTTGATGATTTGATTACGCCCGCCAATGAGATGATCGGTCAGGTTGAGCAAATGCTCAGCGATCGGCTTAACCCCGGCGGCTGGAGCCTAGAGGCAGTTTTGCAGGGAGCTGCCCAAATTCTCTCGGCTCTAAGCGGCTACATTACGCTAATTACGGTTCCGCAAGCTCTGAACGCCACCATTCGCTGCCTGCAATTTGTCAGGGTTGAGGCATCGCGGGTGATGTTAATTCTGGTGATGGATAATTACCAAACCCAGTCTGCCCTGATGGATTTGCCGACTACTGCCGAGCAGGATGAAGAAATTTTAGAGCGCGAACTGCAACTGCTGAGCAACTTTCTCAACCATCACCTGCAAGGGCGATCGCTGAACGAGCTGACAACGCTGAATTGGCAAGACCTGAATCAAGACTTTCAGCAGTATGCTGAGGCGCTGCGGTCAATTTTGAACGATCTGACCCGCCGGGCCCAGCCGACTGGCTCTCGCCAAATTTTAATTAGCGGCGTTTCCGAAGTCCTGCACCAGCCGGAGTTCTCGGAACTGCAACAGGTGCAAACCATTCTGCATCTGCTAGAAGAAGAGCAAGACCAGCTTTGGCCGTTAATTTGCCAATGGTCAGAGCCGGAGAGCTTGGTCACAACTTCCGCCAAACGGCGAGTTCGGATTCGGATTGGAGCCGAAAACCCCCTAGAGCCAATCCGTACCTGCACCCTGGTTTCATCGACCTATCAGCGGGGCAATGTGCCGATCGGCAGTGTTGGCGTCCTGGGGCCAACCCGAATGGCCTACGAGAAAGTGATTGCCCTCGTCGAAGCAGCCGCAGATTATCTTTCCGATACCCTCAGCCAACCTGCCTAAAATCGACAATGCTATATATGAATGATGATATTCTGATCAGGATTTTGGAACGGCCAAAAACTGAATGTGCTGGAGTGAAGAGGATTGGGTTTAATTCAAGGCAAAGACTTAGAAAAGGCTGGTTGCAAAGCGGCAAGAGAGTTTGTTTGGCAAGCTGATTTTTCTTTTACGAAGCGCAGTAAACATCAGCTCTATCAAATTGTTTTAAAGCACGCTTTGGTGTTTGGACTCTCGGCGATCGCCCCAATGGCGATCGCCCAACCGCGCCTACCGCGACCGTTGGTGCCCTTGCCCAGCCCACCTCCCGCAGTGCCAACCCCAGCCCTGCCCCCGCCGGCCAATTTATTGCCACCGCCTGCCCCACCGGCTGAACCGGAAGCGCCGTCGCTAGAAGGCACGATTACGGTGAACGAATTTAAGGTGGTTGGCAGTACTGTATTTTCTGCCGAGGAATTGGCCAAGGTGACAGCTCCCTTCACGGGGCGGCCGATTAGCTTTGCTGAGCTGCTGCAAGTTCGTTCTGCGATTACCCAGCTCTATATTGATAGCGGCTATGTCACCTCTGGGGCGTTTATTCCTGCCGACCAAGTGATTGAGGAGGGTGTCGTCACAATTCAGGTGGTAGAAGGCACAGTGGCAGAAATTCAGGTGCAGGGAAATCAGCGGTTGCGGGCCAGCTATGTTCGCGATCGGCTGGCCCTGGCTACAGATCAACCCCTGAATGTCAATCGGCTACTAAAGGCTCTCCAACTGCTGCAACTGAATCCGCTGATCAAAACCCTGTCGGCGGAGCTGACGGCAGGCCCGCAGCCGGGAGTCAGCATTTTAGAAGTGCAAGTGGCCGAAGCCCGCAGTTTGACCGCTACGCTAACCCTCGATAATAACCAATTACCCGCTATTGGCAGCTTTCAGCGCCAAATTCAGATTAATCAAGCCAATCTGCTTGGGTTTGGCGACGGTTTGAGTGTGACCTACGCTAATACAGATGGCCGGAATGCTTTAGACCTGAGCTATACCTTGCCTGTGAATGCTCGCAACGGCACGGTTAGCGTTGACTACGGCACCTATTGGAGCCGGATTATTCAGCCCCCTTTTGATGAATTCGATATTCGCGGCGACTTGTGGAGCTTGGGTTTCACCTATCGCCAGCCGGTGATTCAAACCCCCACGCGCGAGTTGGCTCTGGGGCTAACCGCCAATCGCCAGCAGAGCCAGACTTCGATTTTAGGCTTTCCGTTTCCGCTTTCTCCGGGTGCCAACGACTTGGGACAAACCCGGATTACTCAACTGCAATTTTTTCAGGAATGGACGCAGCGGAGTTCGAACAGCGTTTTGGCTCTGCGATCGCAGTTTAATCTTGGCATTGACGCCTTTGGCACCACCACCAGCGATATTCCGCCCGATAGTCGCTTTTTCTCCTGGCAAGGGCAGGGACAGTGGGTGCGCCTGCTAGCCCCCGATACGCTATTTATTGTCCGGGGCAATCTTCAACTGGCCGATCGCCCCCTAGTGCCAATTGCCCAATGCGGAGTCGGCGGGCTGTTCAGTGTGCGTGGCTATCCCCAGGATTTGCTGCTGGTGGATAATTGCCTGTCTGCCTCGGCCGAATTTAGGATACCGATTTTACGCGTCGCCGGTCGGAAAGGCATTTTACACGTGGCGCCCTTTGTCGATTTTGGCACTGGCTGGAATAATGGCGATCGCTTAATTCAAGAAGATCCGAGCAGCTTAGTGGGGGTGGGCTTGGGGTTACGCTGGCAGTGGATCAATCGGGTTTCAGCCAGCTTTGACTGGGGAATTCCGCTCAACAGCTTTGAGTCTGGCTCTAATTCTTTGCAAGATCAGGGGCTTTACTTTTCAATTACAGTCAGTCCGTTTTGAGATCTAACTTTGAGGCACAACGGCGATGAAACTGGGACGGAACTGGATCAGTGGGCTGCTGGGGTTACTGCTAGGGCTAGGGCTGACGGTCGTGCCTCTGCACTCTCAGCCTGGAGTTGCTCAAACCTCAGAGAATCCTCTTCAATTGCTGCAACAGGGGCGCGATCGCTATCAAGCAGGCAAATTTACCCAGGCGGTCACGCTCTGGCAGCAGGCAGCAACTCGCTTTCAGGCAGAGGACGATCGCCTGCATCAAGCGATGGCTTTGAGCAATTTATCTTTGGCTCAGCAGCAGCTCGGCGAATGGAGTGAAGCTAAAGCCGCGATCGCCAGCAGCCTCGACCTGCTCCAGCCAGCCGCTCCAGAAGCAGCCCCAGTCCTAGCCCAAGCCCTTAACACCCAGGGCAGCCTCAACTTGGCCCTCAACCAGCCGGAAGCGGCCCTCAAGAGTTGGCAGCAGGCGGCCGCCGCCTATGCTCAAGCCAAAGACCAAACTGGACAAATTCGGAGCCAAATCAATCAAGTCCAAGCGCTGCGGGCTTTAGGGCTATATCGGCAGGCGATTAGCGTCCTGACTCAGGTGCAACAAGACCTCCAAAATCAGCCGGCTTCCTTGACTCAAGCGGCAGGGCTACTCAGTTTGGGCAACACATTACGGCTCGTAGGCAACTTAGAACAATCTCAGCAAATTCTAGAAAAAAGCTTGACGATCGCCCAACAGCTACAAGCTGCCCCAGATACCAGCGCCGCTTTACTCAGTTTGGGCAACACGGCTTGGGCCCGCCGAGACATTGACGCCGCCTACAGCTTCTATCAGCAAGCAACCGCCGCCTCCCCTAATTCTTTGACGGGAACAGAAGCGCAGATCAATCAGCTTAGCCTGCTATTGCAAGCTGAGCAGTGGGCACCCGCCCAAAAGCTCTGGCCACAAATTCAAGTTGCCCTGAGTAGCTTACCGGTCAGTCGCGCTTCGATTTCGGCTCAAATCAATTTCTCCCAGAGTTTAATCCAGTTTAAGCAAACCCAAAATCCACCCAGTCCCACCTGGACTGAAATCGCCCAGAAGCTAGCTGGCGCCGCCGAGCAGGCTAAAACCTTGGGCGATCGCCGCTCGCAAGCCTATGCCTTGGGCACTCTGGGAGAAGTCTATGAAACCAATCGCCAGTGGGCAGATGCCACCCAACTCACCCAGCAGGCGCTTTTGCTGTCTCAGTCAATCAGTGCGGCGGACATTACCTACCGCTGGCAGTGGCAGTTGGGGCGAATTTTTAAGGCTCAGCAAGATCCAGCCGGGGCGATCGCCAGCTACGGTGAGGCAGTTAAAACGCTGCAAACCCTCCGCAGCGACCTGGCCGGGATCAATCCCGATGTTCAGTTTTCCTTTCGGGATAGCGTTGAACCCGTTTATCGGCAGTTGGTAGACCTGCTGTTGCAGCCTGAAGGGGGAACCGATGTCAGTCAGGCTCGTTTGGTGCAAGCGCGATCGGTGATTGAATCTTTGCAGGTGGCTGAAATTGAGAACTTTTTGCGCTCTGCCTGTCTAGAAGCCAAACCCAAACAGGTTGATCAGATTGACCCGACTGCAGCTGTAATTTATCCAATTGTGTTGCCCGATCGGCTAGAGGTGATTGTCAGCTTACCCCAGCAACCGCTGCGCCACTATGCCAGTCCGGTTGGCGAAGTGGAAGTCAACCGAGCAGCAACGCAACTAAAGCGAGAGCTCCAAACCCCCAGAGGGCGGCCGCTGGCATTGTCTCAAACCGTTTACAACTGGTTAATTCGCCCCCTAGAAGCTGACCTCCAAGCGGCCAAGGTGCAGACCCTCGTTTTTGTGCCGGATGGCACGCTCAGAAATATTCCGATGGCGGCCCTCAACGATGGGCAAAGCTACCTGGCCCAGCAATACAATTTAGCGATCACGCCCGGTCTGCTGCTGCTCGACTCTCGCCCCTTACTCGCAACTAAGCTAGAAGTAATCACGGCGGGTCTAACGGAAGCTCGCCAAGGCTTTTCGCCCTTGCCCAACGTCTCCCAGGAGCTAGCCCAAATTAAAAGCGAAGTGCCAACGGCCCAACTGCTCGACAAAGACTTTACCAGTGCGGCCCTGCAAAAAGAGATTCGCGCCATTCCCTTCCCGGTTGTGCATTTGGCCACTCACGGTCAGTTTAGCTCTGACCCCGACCAAACCTTTATTCTGACCTGGGACGATCGGATTGGCGTCAATCAGCTCAATACCCTTCTGCAAACTAGAAATACGACCAGCGCCACGCCGATTGAACTGCTGATTTTGAGCGCTTGCCAAACTGCGGCGGGAGATAGCCGAGCGGCGCTCGGACTGGCGGGAATGGCGATCAGGGCTGGGGCCCGCAGTACCCTGGCTTCGCTGTGGTCGGTGGATGATGCAGCGACGGCAATTTTAATGGGTGAGTTTTACCAAGAATTAGTCAAAGCAGACTTGACAAAATCTGAAGCCCTGCGGAGAGCGCAAGAGTCGCTGATCCGGGATCCGCGCTACAGTTCACCCTACTATTGGGCAGGGTTTATTTTAGTTGGCAACTGGCGCTAGGGCAAGATCAGGCATTCTCTAAGTATTCGTGGGTCTGGCACCGTTGATTCGGTTCAGGCTATGTTCCAGGGACTTAATCGGGGTCAATGCCTTGCGATCGCAACAGCGTCTCTAGCTGTGCTGCTCGTAGCTGCGCTTGCTGCTTTGCTTGTCGCTCTTGCTCTTTGGCCTGCCGCTCTTGGGCTGCCGCTTGCTGCGCTTGCTCTTTGGCTTGCCGCTCTGCCTCCTCTGGCAAGAGAATTAACTGCCCTTCAGCCGTAAACCAGTGGAGCTGCCGCTCATCGATGCCCAGATACAACTCAAGCTGTTCACTCCACAGCCAACCTGCTTCCGTGGAAGGAATTTCCTGATAGCGTCCATCAATCAGATGAAATCCGGCAAATTCCATCGTTTCCGGGTGGAACCAAAAATAGTCCGGCACCCGCCAGATATCTTGATAGAGGTCTTTCTTGGTGCTTTTATCGACGGTTGCGGTGGAGTCAGACAGGAGCTCAATCACCACATTCGGATATTTGCCCCCTTCTTCCCAAATTGCCCAACTGCGGCGATCGCGCTTCTCTGCACCCAACACGACAAACACATCGGGCCCGCGAAAATCTCGTTTTTTGAGCTGCTGCTGATTGTAGTAAACCGTCAGGTTACCAGAGATGTAGAAATTTGAACGGTCTTGCCACCACGATTTGAGTAAGCGAATCAACAGGTCAATTTGGTTGCGGTGAAAGTCAGTTTCCAAAGGGGGTTCATCGCTGTATAAATTCGTCGGTAGATGAAGACTAACGACCTGGGTATTGTCAGTGAGTGCGTCACTGGTGGCGGGTGGGGTGGCATCGAGACGAACCATGGCGGGACTCTCACCAAAACTGCCCTCAGTATAGCTAATCGGCACTGCTGCCCAAAGACGGATCAGAGATTCACCCTCAAGCAGCGCCTGAATGCTGGGCGATCGCGAAGATGGATATTTAGAGAGAACATTAGAAGTTGAGATCGAACCGGATGGCGATCGCAGCATTCGCAGCAGCGTATTCTCTGGCTTGTGGCTAGCAGTGGATGCGCTGTTAGAAGGTAAACCTAAGAGACCTGCAGCTTTCGCAAAGCGCGGGCGATCGCATCCGACGGCACTTGATCCACTAACTTAACCGCACCAATCCCTGTCGGGAACACAAAGCGGACGTGGCCTGACTGCACCTTCTTATCCGCCTGGAGGGACTCAATCACCTGATCCGGGTTTAACTGCGGAGGGATGCGGTTGGGCAGATGCGCCTTTTGGATTAAGTTCGCCTGTCGGTCAGCACACTCTCTAGACCAGTAGCCCAACTCCACCGCCAGTTCACCGACTGCCAGCATGCCCAACCCCACCGCCTCGCCATGATTAAACACGCGATAGTGGGTTAGCGCTTCAATCGCATGCCCAATGGTATGGCCATAATTTAAAATCGCCCGTAGCCCCGCTTCTCGTTCGTCCTTTCCGACCACTTCAGCTTTGGCCCGACAAGAGCGGACGAGAATTTCCAACAGTAGCTCCGGCGAGAGCGATCGCAACTGATCTAAGCGCGGGGCCGCCTCTAATTGCTCAAACAGCTCTACATCCCAGATCACGCCATACTTAATCACTTCAGCGATCGCGGCTCGAAATTCCCGCTTTGGCAGCGTCTGGAGGGTTTCAGGGTCAATCAGGACTAACCGAGGCTGATGAAACGCTCCGATCAAATTTTTGCCTTGGGGGTGATTGACGCCGGTTTTGCCGCCAATCGCGGCATCGACCATCGCCAGCAAGCTAGTGGGCACTTGCACAACCGGGATTCCCCGCAGCCAAGTTGCGGCCGCAAAGCCAGCCATATCGCCAATTACCCCGCCCCCTAGGGCAACAATTGCTGAACCGCGCTCTAATCGGTGAGCCAGGGCTGCATCATAAATTTTTTGGACAGACTTGAGCGTTTTATAGCGTTCCCCGGCTGGCAGTAGGCAATCGAAAACCGAAAACCCAGCCTGCGTCAAAGCCGCAGCCACCGCATCGCCATAGTAGCGAAAGACGTTTGGATTCGCCACGACCAGTACCCGTTGCCCTGGCGTTAGGGCGGCCCGCTCAGCCATCAGCAGCCCAATTTGCCGCAGTCCACCTGGACAGATTGAAATCTGATATGGATGCTGGGGCAAATGAACGGGAATGACTGTTTCCATCGGTTGCAGGCAAAAGGGCGCGGAAATGCTTCTATTTTAGCCCTCTGGGTTTGCCTTAAAGCGCTGGCAATGGCTTATTTTGCCGGAGGGCAGCGCCCTTCCCCAAACATGTTCCGGCAGGGAATGCCTGGTCAGAACTGCTTGAAGGGTGGGTGCCAACTCAAGTGATTTTTTTCTCTCGCAGTAATTTGCCAAGTCGCGTCATTACACTTTTTGGACAAAATTGCGACCCAATAATCCTTGGGGTCGGATCAGCAGCATAACGAACAGAATGCCAAAGGCAACCGCATCGCGATAGGCGGAATAGTCAGCCGGGACAAAGGCTTCCACTAGCCCAATTGTCATCCCACCCACCACGGCCCCTGGAATGCTGCCCAAGCCGCCCAAAACAATTACGGCTAGACCTTTCAGTCCAAACACAATCCCAAAATAGGGGCCAGCAATGCTGACACTTGAGCCGACTAGGGTGCCTGCCAAGCCAGCCAGAAAACTACTGACAAAAAAGGTAATCACAATAAAGCGATCGCCATTAATCCCCAGCAAACTGGCTGTGGTTGCATCTTCTGCCACTGCCCGCATTGCCTTCCCCAAACGGGTAGCATTAATCAAGTAGGTTAACGCCGCTAGAATCACCCCTGAAACCGCAAAAATAACAACCTGGACTGTCCGAATCGGGATCGGCTCCTCTGCTGAACCAAAATTGATCGCCGCTGGTAAGTCACCATAGGTATCAGCCGGAAACGTATAAATTTCTGCTCCCACCAGATACTGAATCAGATTCACAAGCACCACCGCTACCCCCAGGCTGGAGACTACGGTTAACAGAGGATCAGACCCTTTACGCCGGAGGGGCCGAAACGCCAGCCGTTCGACCGCCACCCCCACCAGGCCAGCTAGCGCACTGCCCAGCAGGAGAGCCAACGCAAAGGGCAGTTGAAACGGGAATTGAATCTCTGCTAGCAGCCCGCTGAGCCTCCCGCCCATCAAAATGTAGGTGAAGTAGGCTCCTAGGGTAAAGATCGCCCCGTGGGCAAAATTAATAATCCCTAAAATCGAAAAAACCAACGTATAGCCAAGGGCGAAAATGGCATAAATACTGCCGATCGATAGTCCATTTAAGAACTGTTGGAAAAATAAGGTTAGAGTCACGGTCTTGCTCAACTTAGATTAGCAATGAAATTAAGAATTAACCTTTAATAGCAGCCCGGAGAGCGTGCCATCCGGGTTGCTGAAGGCGGGCGATCGCCCGTTCTGGCTGCGATGTGGCTAGAAAACTGGTGGGTAACCAGGGAGTTCTGGGCAGGGTTGTATTGGCAGGCAATAGCTGTGGGCCCCAAAACTGACGCTGAATCCGAAACAGTTGGTAGCCAAAGCCCTCTAGCCAGCGAGTCACGTCTGTCGGATACGGTCTGTGTTCTTCAAATACACAGTCCCGAATGGTTTGGTTTTGCAACAGTTGCTCTGCTCCCCTTAAGGCAGATAGCTCATGACCTTCAACATCTAGCTTTAGAACACCAATCGGTTGAGAGGGACTGAAAAACTGATCGAGGGCGATCGCCCTGACACTCAGTAGGTCGGCATCCGTGGGGATGACACTGCCTGCTTCAACCACGGCTGCTAAACCTCGATTGGTCGCAAAGGTTTTAGGTACTGCTAAAGCGACTGTCCCCGGTTGCTCAGAAACGGCTAACTGATGAGCCACTACTTTGAGATGGGGCAATTGCTGCTGCCAGATTTGAAGATTATTTTCTAACTCTAAATAAATATCAGGATGGGCTTCAAAGGCATGCAGTTGACCCTGAGCATGGCGATCGCCGAGCCGCTGAAGCATGACGGCAGTCATATAGCCAATATTTGCTCCCACATCGATCGCAGATTCGCCACAATCAGTCAAACGCCAGACCACTTCCGTCACGGCCAAATCAATCACACCCAGCGTCATCAGGATTTGCCCATGTTCTTCGCTGGGACGGACGCGAATCTGCATCCCCCAAGGTAGCCTCACCTTCGTAAACTCAGCCTCAACAGCCGATTTTGGCAGCAGTCGGTTCAGCAATACCTGAGGCTGAAATAGATATTCAGGCTTGAACAGGCTAGCCAGTCTGATCATTGAGTCTTCGCAGGATGGGTATCGGCTTTGGCTAGTCTACAGGAGAACCT
The DNA here is from genome assembly GCA_019359715.1 of Aphanocapsa sp. GSE-SYN-MK-11-07L. Lineage (GTDB taxonomy): Bacteria > Cyanobacteriota > Cyanobacteriia > Thermosynechococcales > Thermosynechococcaceae > JAHHGS01. The sequence goes on from JAHHGS010000081.1 coordinate 47,934, forward strand.
TAGCAACAGTCGCAATTCAAAACGATCCGTTTTGCCTCCTAAATCATGCCTCAATCCACGCTGCCAACCCAAAATAAGCAGTTGAAGCAAGTCAGATTGGCTAAGTTAGGTGGGATTTTTCTAGAATACAAGGCAGCATCAGTATTAGCCGATGTATACGCCGTTACAAGAGGATTGAACACGATGGCAATTGCACAGCCCCCCTTACCCTATGACTTCAACGCGCTAGAGCCATATGGCATGAAGGCTGAAACCTTTGAATATCACTATGGCAAGCACCACAAGGCTTATGTAGACAACCTCAATAAGCTGATTGCCGATACCGAAATGGCGGATCACTCCCTAGAGGACATCATTAAAGCATCCTTCAAAGATCAGGCTAAAGCAGGAATTTTCAACAATTCAGCCCAGGTGTGGAACCATAGCTTCTTCTGGAACTGCTTAAAACCGGCGGGCGGCGGCACTCCCAGCGGTGACCTCGCCGCCAAAATTGACAGTGCCTTTGGCAGCTTTGACAAGTTCAAGGAGGAGTTTTCTAACGCCGCTACAACTCAATTTGGCAGCGGCTGGGCTTGGCTGATTGATGATGCTGGTGCCCTGAAGGTGACCAAAACTCCGAATGCTGAAAATCCTGTGGCCCACGGTCAAAAAGCGCTGCTAACCCTAGATGTTTGGGAACACGCTTATTACATTGATTTTCGCAATGCTCGCCCAGCCTTCATCAAGAACTTTTTAGACCAGTTGGTGAATTGGGAGTTTGTAGAGCAAAATTTGGCCGCAGCGTAACTCAATTTAAGCCTGGTCAATCAAAGCTCAGCTAAAACAAGACCCGTCCGAAGGCGGGTCTTGTTTTATGGGAGAGCACTATCACAGCAGCTCATTTATTGGCTGGTGGGGTTGGACATGTCTTAAAGTCAGGGGAATTCGGATCAAAGTTGCAGCTATAAACGGCACTTTTTTGCCAACTATCACAGCAGCTCATTTATTGGCTGGTGGGGTTGGACATGTCTTAAAGTCAGGGGAATTCGGATCAAAGTTGCAGCTATAAACGGCACTTTTTTGCCAGTCAAGGGGAATCTCAAGTAAGTCGCGGGTGCCCGTAATTCCTTGTAAAACAAATAAAACCAACGCAATCACATTCAAAGCAATATGAATTTTGCGCCAGGTGTTAGTGCGATCGCGGTAAATATCCTGCACAATCGCCAAGGCAAAAATCATCAGTAATGCAGCCGCTAGCCCAAAGTAAAAATGGGAGACATACCATTCGTTGTCGCGGCGAAACACCCAGTTATTGAAAAAGCCTAAAATCACCAACCCCATCCCGGTTAGGCTGGCAAAAATCCCCCGCCACATTCGCTGGCGCGCTTTGTAGAGCAGCACTAAAGAAGCCAGTGTCGCAGCATAAATCAGAGCAATAAACACAACTTGAAACGGAGCTTTGCTCCAGAGCTGGTCGGTGACGATGCCATTGGCGATCGCCCGGGTCATCCCCAGCAGGGAAACACCCACCACGACAGCCGTAAAGAACTCCCCCAGCTTAAGGTGATCGGGGCCGACGCTAGCAGGGATTTTACTTTTTTCGCTAGTATCCAAGCGGCGACGGCGAGTTTCCCAGGCTCGATTGACCACCAAGCCCAAAACTGGAAACAATAGGGTGACAGCCAAAATGGGGTGCAGGAGCAAAACAATATCTGGATGTGAGAGATACATGAATCACCTCTGGAAATAAGGCAGAGAAAAAATATAGCAGCTAGATCTGAGAAGCCAATGAGTTGAAGCTGAAAATCGAAACTATCGATAGGCTACCAAATTTTCTCTGCCAGCTTTTATACTTTGGCAACGGCGATCGCCCGAACCTCAGCGTCTCGCTCAAATAATACCCTTGGACGGAGCAAAATTCGGAACAGCAGCAGCAAAGACTGCAATTCTCCCGGCGTCCGGCGGTGTTGCCACTGCCCCGGCCGGCAGAACAGCATTTGCACTAAGCAGCGGTGCTGCTCCAAGTTAACTGAATCAAATCTGATCCGTACGGTCGGAAATTCGTCCTTAATGCCTATACGGACAAGCTGCCCCTCTAGTTTTAAATTGGCCTCCATAATTTCGATCGCGACCGGCCAACTTTCTTTAGGCGACAGTTCTACCAGCCCAGCCTGGGTCAGCGCCACTTCGGCTCCACCCTCTGAAAGCATGGTCGTCACTCCCCAAAAAGTCGCAGGCTCGCCGTCACCAGGAAAGACGGTCAGCCGAACGGTTCGCCGCAAGTCAAACCAATCGTAAAGGTCAGGTTTGGGCACGTCCATCAAAATTAGCAGCGCAATCCCAATCATGATCAGGTTATAGCTGCTCCAAATCCAGCCAATGTTTAGCCCCCGGATGCTGTCTGCCACTTCTGGGGGAACTGTGCGGGCCCAGCTTCCCTTAATCATCGACATGCCCAAGTTCCGCCACAGACTCAACGCCGTCAGCAGAAATAAAGTCATCAAGGGCAAGGCAAGCGGCCAATTAAAATAAAACTGCTGCTGGCTAACCCCTTTGGGCGTAACCTGAAACCGCTGCGAAAACGGGTTGAACATGACTCTGATCACGGTTAAGGCCAGCGGAAACGCCAGCACCAAAGAGTAAATATCGGAAAGCAGCGCCGATCGCGAGTAGCGGTTCAGCCACGCAAACACAGTTAAATGCACCACGTAGTATGGCAGCCAAAACACCAGCGCCTCAGCCGGAGTTGCCCGCACCGGAATCACCCCCAGCAGCGAATAGAGCAGCGGCGTCAGCAAAAAACCAATCCGCGAAAAGGCCGTAAACCAACTCATCAGCCCTTCTAAATGGGCCAGGCGCTGCACAAAGCTCAAGCCAGGAATCGTCAGCGGGTTGGCCTCAATAAAAAAGGCTTGCAGGGTGCCCCTCGCCCAGCGCAGTCGCTGAACCGCGTAGGCAGCCATATTTTCTGCGGCCAGACCAGCACTCAGTTTTTCGTTCAGGTAAACCAGCCTGTGTCCTTGGGCCGAGAGACAAATGCCCGTAAAGTAATCTTCACTGATCGAATCGGTGACAAACCCGCCCACGCCCTCTAGGGCACTCCGACGCACCAAAAAAGAAGTGCCAGCACAGGTAACGCTGCCAGCGGCATCTCGCACCCGCTGGGTTTGACGGTAAAAAACTTCTTCATCGGGGGTAAGAATATTTTCTAGCCCTAAGTTACGGGCGATCGGGTCGGGGTTATAAAAGCTTTGCGGGGTTTGAACCAGTGCCACCTCCTGGTGCTGAAAAAAGCCAACCGTGCGCGTCAAAAAATTCTGGGTCGGAATAAAATCAGCGTCAAAGATTACAATCAGTTCGGCGGTGGTGCGGGCGATCGCATGGTTCAAATTCCCTGCTTTGGCGTGGCGACTGTCAGGGCGAGTCATGTACTCACAGCCCAGCTCGGCCGCTAACTCTTCTACCTCGGAGCGGCGGGTATCGTCCAGCAGATAAATTTTAAGTTGCTGAGCCGGATAATCGAGCGCCTGACAGCCAATTACCGTTCGGCGCAAAATAAAAATCGGCTCATTGTAGGTGGGAATTAAAATATCTACGGTCGGAGTATAGTGCCCTGCTAAGACCGCGATCGCCTGCTGATCGGCTTCTCGATGCCGGTCTTTAATCCGCAGCATTAAAAACAGTTGAATCACCCCCGTTGTCAGGGTCAGCATTTCCAGCCCAAATAGTCCGAGGCTAATCACGCCGTTCAGGGGCGTACTTAAATTGAGCGTGGTCAGCGATCGCCACAGCAGGTAGCGAAGGGTCAAGGCCAGCAAAATGCTCACCACAATCGTGCGCGACCACGTGCGGGGCTGCGGAGAAACGCGGGTAATCACAAACGCCAGCAAAAACAGAATCACCGTCGGTGCCAGCAGGTATTCGCCCGTCACCATTGGCACTTGCAGCCACAGCGGCGGATACTCTTGCAGGGCATCAAGCTCAGCGACAATTTGTCGGATGTCTCCGTCGCCAGCAAACCAGCCGATACAGATAATTCCTGCCAGCACAATGATCGCCAGCATGACCAGCGTGGCAGTTTGGGGTCGGAAGATGCGCTTATTTGGTGGATAGTTGATTCCTTCGCTACCCAGTTGCGACACCTTCATTCGTTGAAATCCTCCGACAGGGATAATTTAAGTAAGGTTGGGGCAGTTTGGCCAGTTGACTGACCGCAGGTGATCAATTTAAAGACAAGAATTTGTTTTTTTAAGAAATAATGATGCAAAGCCAGAAGATGACAGGCCTGCCACTCTGAATGTATATCTTAATGAACGGTTCTGATGCGCGAATTGTTCCGGGTCGCAAATTGTCTTAGGGGACAGGCTTTCTGAGCCGACTTTCGACACCCAGTCGGAGAGTTTGGTCAAACCAGTTCCCCAAAATCTGATTGACGGCGATCGCCACAAAAGTCAGGACAGATGATTCTCTCAAACCCCGATCCGGCTGCTCAAAAAAATCCTCAGCGACTGGACATTAATAGGCGACCTGCAATTCAGCCATGAGAAATGCTTCTAATCTGCGGATCATCGTCATCATTTGGTTGGCTTGGGGGCTGCTGATGGTTGGCTATCAAGCCTATGTGCCAGCTCGGTTTCAACCCCAGCGTCCTGATCGGGCCGTGTTCTGGACGGCTGAAGCCACCCAAAATCCTCCCACTGGAGAAGAGTCGTTTCTGAGTAGCCATGTTGCCTGGGACTCCGGCTACTATCTCTCGATTGCGATCGCAGGCTACGATGACCCGCAGATGCGGGCGATCCCCCCTCACTTTAGCTGGCGTAATCCGCAAATTGCCCGCAAGGGCGATCGCCCAGACTGGATCTCAATGAACTATGCCTTTTATCCCTTTTACCCCCTGATGATCCGAGGGCTGATGTTGCCCTTGGGGGTACTCGGTCTGAACCCGTTTGCGACAGCCACTCTGGCCGGAGTCCTGGTTTCGATGCTGGGCACGTTGGGCGCCATGCTGGCCCTGTGGGATTTGGCGCGAGATGACTGGGGAGATGATGTCGGGCGGCGGGCAGCTTTTTATTTGCTAATTTTTCCGGCTGGGATGTTTCTGGCCCAAGTTTACACGGAAGGATTGTTTTTGGGGCTTTCGTTTGGGGCGATCGCCCTGGCTCGTCGCCAACAGTGGATGGGAGCAGGCTTACTGGCAATGGCGGCAACCTGGACAAAGGCGGCGGGGGTGCTGATCGTGATTCCGCTGGTTTGGTATTGGTGGCAAGCTGGCGGCCTAAAAAAATTAGTGCGTCAGCCGGCTTGGACTGAAGCGAGAAAAATGCTGTGGATTAGCAGCCCAATTTTGGCCTATTTGATCTGGTCAGCTTGGCTGGGAGATTCGTTTCGGATTGTTCAGTCTGCCTACTTTAACCGCGGGCTGCTGCTGATGGGCGAATCTTACGCTGACTGGTCAAAAGCTTGGGCATCAATGTTCACTAACAATCTGCAAGCGCGGGCTTACTATCTGGTCGAATTTGCGGCGATCGGGTTTGGCTTGCTGGCTTGTCTATTGTTTTGGCAGCGCAGCCGCCCGCTGGCGATTTACAGCTTGATCATAATTTTGTTTGCCTTAACGAGTGGAGAAGCCCAGGGAATGCATCGCTACGTGATGGCAGCGCCGATCATTTTTCTGCTGCCCGCCGCGTGGGGACAAAACGAAGCCTTTGACCGCGCTTGGACACTGGGGAATGTGCTGCTGATGGGGGTGTTTGCAGCGACCTTTAGCTTTGGCTTTTGGGCGGGATAGAGTTGGGGAAAGGCAGATAGAGGCAGGCAGACTTCTACTATGTCCAGTACAGGAGCTTTGCTGGCGGGAATCGCTTTGCCAGCTCTTGCTCAAAGAACTGACGCAGTTCGCGCATTGTCTTGGGGTCGTAAACGTATTTGATGCCGCCAAACCTATTGCGCTTCACAACCCGATTCGCCTCGTTCAGGTCTAGCTTTGTGTTGGGATACCAGCTCAACAACACGTCTTTAGAACCAGGCGTGAACCGATACGAAATCAGCTCAAAGCTTAAATCAGACTCAAAGTCCAGTGCTGTAGAGATCTGATCGAGCAACTGCGTGTAGTGCGATCGCCAATCTTCAATCGGCATAATCGGCGCTATCACGACCCCTAGTCGATAGCCGCCCTCTAAGCCCAACCGTCGCAGTCCTTGCAGTCGGGCTGGTACAGAGGCCGTACCGCCTTCTAAGCGATCGCTAATCGGGGCGGCATTCACACTTACCCGACAGCGGGTGTGCCCGTTGTGCGGCAGATCCAACAAGCCCTCAACGTGGTCGAACTTAGACACCCAGCGCAGATGCCCATCTTGGCGGGTGCCAAAGTAGCGAATTGCTGCCGCTAAGCTGCCGGTCAGATGCTCAATTTCCAAGGGGTCGGTGTAACAACTGACTTCGTAGGTGGTTGGACTGCCGGAACGCTCGTAGGCAGATAAATTTTCCAGGATCTGGGGCAAATTTGCATAGACGCGAATTACCGGCGGCCCCGACAAGCTCCCTGCCAAATAGCAATACTGACAGTGGGCTGGACAGCCCTCAGCCAGATGGAACTGCCAATCCGCAGAGGGGGGAATCGGAGTTAGCTTCAACTGACTCTGGGGCGCAGTCACCACTGCCAGCGTCCGCTTGGCGATCGCATAGGTCTGGCGCTCCGTCTCACCTCGTAACCCAGTGATTCGATTCTGCCGCAGCTCCTGAATTGGCAAGCCGAAAGACTGCACCCGCTGATAAATTTGCTGTCCCCACGGCTGATCTAAGGCAGCCGGTGTAAATAAAACTTGCTCAGGCATCCACAGCCGGGCTTGACGGACGCTCATTTCAGCGGCAGTCAGGGTTGGAATAGAAGGTGTTACCATGCTTATCCTTGGCTCACTCTCTCTATTGTGGTGCTGATTAAAATCGCTGTAGTGCACCATAAAAGCGGATTTTACGCCATTTTAAATCGGACTTTCCTCCGCTTTGCTCTAATCTTCTCGGATGACTGGAATTTCTTCTAAAGCAGGCATGGCGATCGCCGCTTGTTCATTTGTAGCCGCCGGGAGCTGCTGGAGATTGGCTTCTACCAAGGCAGGCGCTTTTTCTTTAATCGAGATCGGCAATTGGAGCGGCCGGACTTCTTCAATCCAGCAGCTTGCCAAGGGCAAAGTTTGATCCAAGTCGTCAAGGGGACGCGGCACCAGCATGACGGAGTGGAGTTCGCCAATCCGGTCGGCTTCGGCCATGCCAGCATCCAACGCCACCAAGGCATTCGCCACTGATCCGCGCACGATCACCGTACAGAGTCCCGCCCCAATCATTTCATAAGCGGTCAGCACCACATCGGCCGACTTCAGCATCGCATCGGCTGCGCCAACCATGGCCGGAAACCCGCGCGTTTCCAGTAAACCAACCGCCTGACTGCTGAGCCGATTATTGCCTTTGCCGGTAGCCAGTTGGGCCAACCGACTGCCGATCGGCAGCACTTTTTCCAAGTCAGGCATTGGGCGAGCCACCACCAGCGTTGACAGCGCTTGACCAAACTGAGCCGCCCGCTCGGCGCCTTCTTCCACCGCCAGCCGCACATCGGCAATGCCGCCCCGAACGATCGCCGTACAGTGGCCGCTGCCAATTTTTTCGTAACCAACCAAAATTACTTCAGACGACTTGAGCATGTGGTCGGCAATGCCCACGATCGCAGGAAAACTTTGGGCAGAAACTAAACCCAAAGCCATGTCCGTGAAGTCTGCTGGGAGAGCCATTCGCTAAAAGAGAGGGAGTGCCTTCATTGTAGTAGATGGATATCAGTTGGTCAGTTGCCCCAAGGGTCATTAGTTAGGTTAGCCTTCGGAAACATTTTGCCCATCATTTGGTGGACATAGCCCTGCCCATAGACGGGGTTAGTCGGCTGAGCAGATAGGCTGCTGTTGACTAAAGCTTCAGAACCGTTTAGATCAGCAGTCGGCTGAGGATCGCCGGCTGGAGCAATGGCATCGTTAGCTGCGCCATTCGGATTAGCTGGGCTGTCAGGGGCGATCGCCGCGAAGCCAGCCACTTGCCGACTCGTATCGCCAATTAAAGAGCCGGGCGCAACCACCTGACCGGGGGCAACATCGCTATTCAAAATGGTGCTAGCTGAGCCAACGCAGGCATGTTTGCCAATTTTCCCTTTGCCAATCAGTAAAACTCCTGTCCCCAAGTTGGCCCCTTCTAAAATTTCTAGCTTGCCAGCACAGGCCCGTAAAATGCTGCCTAAGCCAATGCAAACCCCGGCGCTAATTAAAATTTGGCTATCGGGATCAGCGCACAGCAGAACGCCGGGAGCAATCATAGCGCTGGGGTGAATTTTAACATCGCCAACGCAAGCAGAACGATAGTCACCAATGGGTTGTGGGGATGGCAAATACATGGATTTTAGAGGGCCAACCGCTCAGGGTTGCCGCCGCTATTTTTTTGGTTGCTGAATCAGCACTTCTGACACCCGCCGCTTCGATTTGGGATCAATGCCAATCAAACGCACATACTCTCGATCATATTCTTGCAGGCTGGCGTTGAGAGCCGCGATCGCATCCGACTCATGGCTGGCTCGAATCGTCGGCCCACTTTGCCAAGAGCTAGTTTTAAACCGTCGGGTATCGGCGTGTTCAATCCCTAACTGGTGCCCTTGGCGCAGCAGTTGTCGGACTTGGTTTTGGATATCACTGCTTAAACCTGTTGCAGAGGCACCATTCGTCCGGTTAGGGCTGGGGGTAAACCCTTTGGCAGGGCTGCGGCTGGGCGCACTCGCACCACCAGACTTACCGCTGGGGCGCTGAATAATCGTTTCAACGAGCCGCTTTTTGGCTTTGGTGTCAATGCCGATCAGGCGGACATATTCTTTACTGTGCTCGGCCAAGAAAGATTGAATGGCGGCGATCGCCTCGCCAGGACTGCGACTGTGCAGGGTTGTCCCACTCTGCCAAGAGCTGGTCTTAAACCGCCGCTCATCGGCATACTCCAAGCCAATTTGACAGCCTTGGGCCAACATTTGACCCACTTGAGTTTGCAGCTCACCGTCAGTACTACTCCCAGAACTAGAAGCTGAGCTATGGCTATAGCTAGAACTAGCATGACTCGTGGCACCTGGGCTATTACTAACACTAACTTTGCCACCAGGACGCTGAACCGTGACCTCAGTCACGCGAGTTTTGGCACTCGGATTAATCCCAATCAGCCGCACATAGTCTTTGCTGTGGTCAGCTAAAAATGCCGACAGTTCTGCCAGCACCGCTGCTGGCTGCGTTGCTTTAATTGTCCCCCCGGCTTGCCAGGAACTGGTCTTAAACCGTCGTTCGTCGGCGTACTCTAAACCAACTCGGCAGCCTTGCCCTAAAATTTGGCTGACTAAACCTGCTAAGTCAGAAGCTTGAGCAGAGGCAGAAGACACCGGCGATCGGCTGGTTGAACTTGTAGAACTGGCCGCATAGCTAGAGCCACTGCTTGATGAGTAATTGCCGCTAAGAACAGGCTGATCACTAGGGCGCTGAATAATTTGTTCCACCACTCGCTTCTTGGCTTTAGTGTCAATCCCAATCAGGCGCACGTACTCACCGCTGTGCTCCACTAAGCAAGCATTGAGAGCAGCTAGCACTGCCGATTCGCGGTTTTCCTGAATCGGAGAGCAGCTTTGCCAAGAACTCGTTCTAAAACGGCGACTATTGGCGTGTTCTGTGCCAATTTGATAGCCCTGCTTCAATAATTGGCGCACCTGTTCAACTGTATCGGTATTCATAACTGAGGTCTGTCCCTTGTGGCTAATAGGAGAGGCGGGTTGAGAACCCTGATCAAGCTGCTCGCGGATGGGGGAGGCCGCATCTTCAGCGCGGTGAGAGCGCAGCGCGTTGTTCACCCCGACGACGTGCTGGGCAAAGTGAATATCGCTGGCTTCGACATCGGGCAAGCGATCAGCCTGTTGCTGGCTCGTGATCACTGAACCGGATGGCACATACTTTCCGGGCGGAATTTCAACGTCCTGAACCAAGGTGTGCATCATCACAATGCAGCCCTGACCAACCCGCGCGTTAAAAATTGTCGAACGAAAGCCAATAAAGCAATCGTCGCCAATATAGGCCGGCCCGTGAATCAGCGCCAAGTGAGTAATAGAAGTATCACGACCAATCCAGACCGAGTACGGCTGCTGGTCGTCGCCGATAACTCGCCCCTGCTCTAGCCCATGAATCACCACCCCATCTTTCATATTGGTGTTTTCACCAATATGAAAGGGGGTGCCCTCATCTGCCCGGATCGACACTCCCGGTGCAATATGGACGTTTGCGCTCACTTGAACGTCGCCAATGACGCTAGAAAAGGAGTGCACATAGGCGGTGGCATCAATTTTGGGTTCCGCTAGCTCCTTTGACCAAGGGGTCGGAGGAGCTGCATAACCGCGAGCTGCCATAATCGATCCTCCTAAATACTCTCTTGCAGGGGAAACTGAGCCTAGGAAGGGAAACCGATCGCTAGCTCAGTCAAGTCAAGCCGCCTGACGTTTAGCGATACTGGTCTCGCTTACTGTAGAGCAACTGATTATCAACACTGACGGTATCAATAATTGCGACAACCGCCGCATCAACTGGCCGCTTTTCGCTGCCGATGATTTGACGAGCCGCACTGCCTCGGCTTACCAGCACCCACTCATCCACACCGGCCCCAACGTTGTCTGCTGCTACTTCGTACTTAGCAAGGGGATGCCCTGCGTCATCCAAAAACTGCAATACCAAGAATTTCACACCTTGCAGGCTAGACTCCTTTTGAGTGCTGGTGACAGTGCCGCGTACCTTGGCAATTTGCATGGAATCTACGGTCTACCTAGGGGGCGAATGCCGCTGACGCTCTCGCGAAATTGCTCAACCGCTTCGGTGTAACGAATCGGCAGCACGTACTCTAGGTTTTCGTGGGGACGGGCAATAATGTGGGTGGAAAGCACCTGACCACCGTTGACTCGCTTGACGTTTTCAATCCCGGCTGCAACTGAAGCCTGTACTTCCGAAACATCGCCGCGCACAATCACTGTGACGCGACCGCTGCCGATCTTTTCGTAGCCGACCAAAGTGACGCGGGCTGCCTTTACCATCGCATCTGCTGCTTCTACCACGGCTGGGAAACCCAGCGTTTCAATCATGCCGACTGCAATTGCCATTTAAACTGACTCCCTTGAAATCAAATGAAAGCGAAACTATTGTGAACAAATCAAACAGACAGCGATCGCTAGCCCAGGTCCTCAAAGCCTTAAGAACGGAACTGCTCGACTGCCTCGGTATAACGGATCGGGAGCACGTACTCCAGGTTTTCGTGGGGACGGGCAATAATGTGGGTTGACAAAAGCTCTCCACCGTTGACCCGCTTGATGTTTTCAACGCCAGCCGCAACTGAAGCTTGCACCTCCGAAACATCGCCGCGCACAATCACCGTGACACGACCACTCCCGATCTTTTCGTAGCCCACCAGCGTGACGCGGGCCGCCTTTACCATTGCATCCGCTGCTTCTACTACCGCCGGAAATCCTTTGGTCTCAATCATTCCAACAGCAATTGGCATTGTTGCTCTCCTTAAGAAACAAATGTGTGAGTCATGAATGAAAAACTGAGAGCAATATTCCGTCATCTAAAATTCGACGGGATCAGCCATTCTGTCTAGATTCATCAGACTACTTAACTATCTTTAATAAAGAATAGAGTTCAGCAGTTGATTTGACAATATAATCCTCGATAGTAATTGCTGGCTTTAAATATCAAAAAACCTGATATTAGATTTCAAGGCAAAAGAATTTCTAGCCCCTGTTGACACTTTTGTAAACAGTTTTAATTCACTGAGCGTCAAGCGAATCAGTTTGGAAATATTTTTGAACCTATGTGATTGAAATCTTCACCCAGACAAGATTTTAGATCTAAAGTGGCCCAGCTTTGACCGAGATAAATTTCTCCTCAGAGTGACCCAATCTCAAGGTACAGGATAGATGATTCCAATGCTACTCAGGCTTTTGATAAGTTTACATCTATAGGCATAAATTAATAATCACCTACAAAAGTTTGGAAACAAAGTTGCTCGTGAGGCAGGAATTTTGCTTCTGATCAATCAACGTTTACTTTGCAGATCAGAGGCAGTAAACTTCTGTAAACATGGATTAATTATTGGCAGACAGGGCCAGCAATTTTCTAGCTTGATAAAAATCTATAGATAGTTTTGATGCTATTGACTTTTAGGTGACTTAGATCAAGACAAGTCTGTCATTTTTGAGCCGTTTTTAGGGATGCTTTTTTGATGCTACAGTTCCTTCTGGAAACCAGTTGGTGGATTCCCTGCTATGGACTGGTCGGTGCGGTTTTGACTTTACCTTGGTCAATTGGGCTGATTCAGCGCACAGGCCCGCGACCGGCTGCTTATTTGAATCTATTAATGACCTGTTTAGCCTTGGTGCACGGCGCGATCGTCCTGCGGGGAGTCTGGCATCAAGACCCGCAAGTGATCCTTTTGCATTGGTTTCAGGCGGCTGATTTAGATTTCTCGTTGGCTTTGACGATTTCGCCGGTCAGCGTCGGGGCGATGGAGGCAGTGACCGGATTAAGTCTGCTCGCCCAATTCTATGCCTTGGGCTATATGGAAAAAGACTGGGCCCTGGCCCGCTTTTTCGCCTTGATGGGGATTTTTGAGGCCGCAATTAGCGGTTTGGCAGTGAGCGATTCTCTCTTCCTCAGCTATGCGCTGCTGGAAATCTTGACCCTTTCTACTTACCTATTAGTTGGGTTTTGGTATGCTCAGCCCCTGGTGGTTACAGCGGCCCGGGATGCCTTTTTGACCAAGCGGATTGGAGACTTATTGCTGCTGATGGGAGTAATTACGCTCTCGACGATGGCAGGTAGCTTGAATTTCCCCGATTTATACGCTTGGGCAGACACGGCTGAACTATCGGCTAGCACAAGCTTACTGCTGGGGCTATCTCTGATTGCCGGACCGATCGGTAAGTGCGCTCAATTTCCGCTCCACCTGTGGTTAGATGAGGCGATGGAAGGGCCAAATCCAGCTTCAATTTTACGAAATTCGGTGGTAGTGGCGGCGGGCGCTTACATATTAATCAAGATGCAGCCGATTTTGGCGTTGTCGCCAGGAGCGCTAACGGTGCTGATTGTAATTGGCAGCGTCACAGCAGTCGGGGCTTCTTTAGTGGCGATCGCCCAAATCGACATCAAGCGAGCGCTGTCCCATTCCACTAGTGCTTACCTGGGGCTGGTATTTATGGCAGTTGGGCTGCAATGGACGGATGTGGCGCTGCTGCTGCTGCTGACCCATTCGATCGCCAAGGCGCTGATGTTCATGAGCATTGGCTCGGTGATTCTGACCACAAACAATCAAAACTTGACCGAAATGGGTGGACTGTGGTCGCGGATGCCAGCGACGACCATTGCCTTTGCGGTCGGCAGCCTCGGCTTGGTTGGGCTGTTGCCCTTGGGGGGCTTTTGGGCCATGTATCAGGCAATCTACAGCTTTTGGTTCGGCCAGCCCATTCTAGTCACGATTGTGCTGCTGGTGAACGGGCTAACGATTATCAATCTGCTGCGGGTGTTTCGGCTGACTTTTTTGGGACAACTTCAGCCCAAAACGCGTCGATCGCCAGAGGTGGCTTGGCCAATGGCCGTGCCGATGGTCAGCTTGACGGTGGTTGCCTTGCTGATGCCGCTGATTTTGCATAACTTTTCCCTGCTGCCCGACTGGAGCTACACCAACAAAATCATTGTCGTGCTGCTGCTGGTTTCGGGTCTGATTGGCAGTGCGATCGGCGTCACGCTGCCGTTGAATCGCGGCTGGTCACGAACCATCTATAAACCATTGCGCTTGGCTCAGGATGTTTTGGCTTACGATTTTTATGTGGATCGCCTCTATCGGCTGACCGTTGTGGCAGGGATTAATGGCTTGTCTCGCTGTAGTGCTTGGTTTGACCGCTACATTGTGGATGGGCTGGTTAATTTGGCGGGACTCAGCTCGATTTTGAGCGGAGAGGTTCTCAAATACAGCATTTCGGGGCAGTCTCAGTCTTACATCTTGGCAATTTTTTTGGCAGCAGGGGTGCTGGGGCTGCTGCTAACCTGGTCAATTTGGTAGGAGCAAGTAAGTGTTAAGTCTTTTGATCTGGATGCCAGTTTTGGGGGCAGTCTTGCTGACGGTTTGGCCGAGTAAACTGTCCGCAGTCCGCTTACGACAAATTGCCTTCATCATCATGGCCGTTGTGCTGGGCTGGACAGCCGTTGTGGGGTATGCCTTTACCTCTAGCGATGCCAGCCTGCAACTACGGGAAGAACTACCTTGGCTAGAGGGACTGGGCTTAAGCTATCGCCTCAGTGTGGATGGTTTGTCGTTTCCTTTACTGGTGCTAAATAGCTTACTGACCTGGCTGGCGCTGCACGCGACAGAGGCTAAAATTCAGCGCCCCCGCCTCTACTACGCTTTAATTTTGCTGTTGAATGCGGCGGTGAGCGGGGCATTTGTGGCTGAGAACCTGCTGCTCTTCTTTTTGTTTTATGAGCTAGAGCTAATTCCGCTCTACCTGCTGATTTCAATTTGGGGTGGGCCGCGCCGGGGGTATGCTGCCACTAAGTTTTTGATTTACACGGCTGTTTCTGGCGTGCTGCTGCTGGGCGCTTTCTTGGGCATCACTTGGCTGGGGGGAATGGCTAGCTTTGACTACCAGCCCCTGCTTACCCAGACAATCCCAGTTGTTCAGCAGTGCTGGCTGCTGGGGGCGCTGCTGATTGGATTCGGGATTAAAATTCCGCTGGTGCCTTTTCATACCTGGCTACCGGATGCCCACGTCGAAGCAGGGACGCCCGTTTCAATGCTGCTGGCGGGCGTATTGCTGAAACTCGGCACCTATGGCTTAATACGCTATGGCATGGTCTTGCTGCCACAGGGCTGGGAGACGTTAGCGCCTTGGCTAGCCACCTGGGCCGTGATCACGACCCTGTATGGGGCGCTAATGGCGATCGCTCAAACCGATATGAAGCGGATGGTTGCCTTTAGTTCGATCGCCCACATGGGGTATATCTTATTAGCCTGCGCGGCCGCCACGCCCTTAAGTTTATTGGGGGCAATCTTCCAAATGGTCAGCCACGGTCTGATTTCAGCCCTGCTGTTTGCCCTTGTCGGAGTGGTCTATCAGAAAACCGGCACCCGCAACATTGAGGTGCTGCGGGGCTTGCTCAACCCAGAACGAGGGTTGCCAATTATTGGCAGCATGATGGTGCTAGGGGTGATGGCCAGTGCTGGCATTCCGGGCATGGTCGGGTTTATCTCTGAGTTTTTGGTCTTTCGGGGTAGTTTTCCAATCTTTCCGCTGCAAACCTTGCTGTCGATTATTGGCACCGGCTTGACGGCAGTTTACTTTTTACTGCTGGTCAACCGGGTGTTTTTTGGTCGCTTATCTCCCCAAGTGACGGATTTGCCGCCTGTGACTTGGGGCGATCGCTTTCCGGGTCTAATCTTGACGGGTCTGATCGTTCTGTTTGGCTTACAGCCGGCTTGGATGCTGAATTGGAGTCAGGCAACCACAACGGTTTTAGCTGCTCCGCTGATCCGCCAGCCCCTGATTACCCAAGCCACCCCTGTTATTTCTCCTTCCTCACCGCTATGACCAGCACCTGGAAACCACTCAACTCTCCCGCCGCCGATGACTACATTCAGCGGCTGACCGCTGGTGGAGTTTTACTGCCGGATACGCCTATAAATTTGCTAGAGGTGGTTGGCATCCTCAAAAGCTACGGAGTAGTCCTGGGGGCCTATGCCGAAAATCTCTGTTTTATAGCCGATGATCAGTTTCTAGAGCTATTTCCCTTTTTCAAATACTTCAATGGCAAATTCTCCTGGCCAAAACTGCTGCGGCACTGGTGGCACGATCGCATTAACTTTGAATACGCCGAATACTGCATGAGAACAATGATGTGGCACGGCGGGGGCGGCTTAGACGCCTATCTGAATACCCCTGCCTTTGCTCAGTTGGCTGAGCAGGCAATTCAAGCCAAGCTGAAGCACAATCCGCTCATGCAGGGGCTGCATCGGTTATTTCCTGATTTTCTGCCAGAGCAAATTCGTCAGTCGGCTTACTACAGCACTTTGGGGCAGTTTTGGCACGTGATGAATGAGATTTTTATCAGCCTCAGCGATCGCTACGATGGGGGCGAGGTAACTTCTATTCCTCAGGTGGTCAAGCATATTCTAAGTGGTTTAGTGGCAGCGGCCAGTCAGCCGATTACCTACACCGTCAGAATTGGCGGAAAAGACTATGAAATTTTGCCTGCTGCTGCTGGGTTGACCTTTCTGGCAGATGCAGCCGTTCCATACGTAGAAGCCGTTTTCTTTCGGGGCACCCCTTTTTTGGGGGTTGTATCGTACAACGCTCAAGCCCAGCAAATTTCGCCTGACCAGGCCAACTTTGCCTACGGTGCTCTCTATGCCGATCCGCTGCCTGTCGGCAGTGCTGGCATTCCCCCCACATTGCTAATGCAGGACATGCGCCACTTTCTGCCAGAGTATTTGCACGATTTCTATCGCCAGGGCAAGCGGGGTGAAGATGATCTGCGGGTGCGAATTTGCCAGAGCTTTCAAAAATCAATGTTCTGCGTTACGAACGCAGCCGTGGTAGGGTTGGCTCCTTACCCCCTCAATACCACCGAGCCGCAACAGCAAGCAGCGAATCAAAAATATTTACAAGCTTGGGTTGGGCGCATGCTCACGTCTCAGCTCCCAACCGTGCAGGAGTAGCGAGTCGAGGGCAGTAGCCAGACTTGACGGCAAATCTGCTGCGCCTGCTGTCCCCGATTGTTACATTCCCTCCACAGCGGCCTGAAAATGGAAGAGTGGATTGCTGATGACTGAATGGACGCGCTGCAATTGATTGATTGGTCTACCCTCTGGAAGTTTGGATTGCCCCCGATCGCGGGGGGAATTATTGGCTATTTCACCAATGACTTAGCAATTTCAATGCTGTTTCGTCCCTATCGACCGATCAAAATTGGCGATCGGACGCTGCCGTTTACGCCGGGCTTAATTCCCCGCAATCAAGAGCGCCTGGCTCAAAAGGTCGCAGATGCGATTATGGGGTCGCTGCTGACCCCGGCTGAAATGCAAAATCTGACCCGCCGCCTGCTGGAAACAGAGCGGGTGGAAGCGGCGATTGGCTGGTTACTGCAAATGTCGCTTGATCAGGTTAAGTCAGCCACAGAAAAGAAAACAGTTCATGTCCTCTCTAAGATTTTGCAGGATTTGCTGGGGCAGTCGCTGCCGCGCTTGATTAAGGTTTGGGCCCGCCGGGAAGATTTTTTAGAGACTCAACTCAACCAAGTGTTTGACCAGGTTTTACTGGAGCTAAAGTTGAATCAAGACCAGTCAGTCAAAGTTGCTGACTGGCTCTTGGAAGTCGTGTTTCCGCCCGATCGCCTCCGCCAAATTTTGATTGACTTTCTCACCGATCGCAACATTGAAACGATTGATGAAGGCTTTCGGGAAAAAACCAGCGGCACCTATTGGGTCGTAGCTAACCTATTCGGGGCCCGCAACGCTCTGGTTCGGCTGCGAGATTTTTGCCTAGAAGAGCGAGAGGTCTGCAACCAGCGGTTAGTTGAGCTAACCGAGTCGCTGCGGCTGCGGCAACGGTTGGCAGAGGCGATCCAAAACCTGACCTTGCAAAATCTGCCGATGTCTACAGTGCGACAATTGCGAAAGGTTTTTCGGGAAAATGTCCGCGAGTACATCCAGAATCAGGGCATTGAACTAGTACAGGGTCTGAGTAGCTCCGTCGATTGGGATTATCTGTCAACGATGATTTTGAACCGGCTGCGAACTTCAACCGCCTTGACCGACTCTTTGCCGATTGTTAGCCAAGAGTTGGCAGCTATTTTAGAGCGTTACCTAGAGCGCGACTTAGAGTTGATTGTCGAAAAAGCCATCCCGATTCTAGACCTTGATCAAGTGATTGTTGCCCGCGTTCAAGCCACTTCACCGGAAGATTTAGAAGCCGCCGTGCAGGGAATCGTTAAGACCGAGCTGCAAGCGATCGTCAATCTGGGCGGTGTATTAGGCGTTGTGATTGGGATTATCCAGTCATTATTGCTGCTGCTGCAATAACTGCGATCGCTCAGCGCTGATTTAGGACGACTGTAGTGTGCCGAGACACGCTTAGCGATCTCTAACCATTGTTGATTCCCCGTCACCAATCCCCAATACGCGAACCCCCGAAAAACCATCTTATGGTCTACGCCTTTCACCTTGCCTAACGTGCCTGTTTCCTTCCCGGCAATTCGCGTGTTACCAACAATGGAAATCTCTCCGGTTGGCAAAATTCTGGTCTTTTCCCACTCCAATCCTTTGTCAATCATTGCAACAACCTTTGGCGTCAAGGGATTATTAGGGAAACAGAGTGACACCAGCAAGAAAGCTTAATGGGTTCAAATCCGCAACACTCTAAGATGACTTAAAGAGCATGATGATTTGATGATCAGACAAGATACTCATTTTTTAATCCAACTTTTGCCGGGAATGCTGCGACTTGCTCCAGTGCATCAGCAAGCTGGGCAGCAGCCAGACAACCTCTGTGGGCCTTACTGGGCAGCGATGCTGTTGCGATCGCGGGGGTTTGCAGTCAGTGTAGAGCAGGTGGCTGAGCGGGCTGGTTCCGTGGTGCTGGTTGGCGACCCCGAACTATGGCTCCCTAGTGGGGCGACCTCTCGACAGGAAGATTGCGCGTCTCTACCCACAACCCATTCGCTAGCGGATGCTGGCACATCTGTGCAGGGATTGATGGCGGCGATCGAGCAATTTTCCGCCAGCGCCTACTGTTGTATCCCGTTAATGGCAGACTGGACCGCTGATCGGGTTTGGCAAATCATCCGCCTTTGTCAGGCTCATCCAGATTGGGAAGCTGTGCCATTGTGCAACCTTAAAACTGGGCAGTTGTGGGGGTCGCGCTTGGGGGTGAGTGAAGCCATTAGCTATCTGAATGGACAATTGATTCAACCGACTGCGGCGGATTGGGATGTCGGGCATTTTTTGGTGCTGGCGGGCATGGTTAGAGGTCAAATCAATTCGCTAATTTGGGTTTGCGATACTTACCCGCTGTTTGGTTGGCAGGGCTACCATCTGCAATCAGCAGTAGCGATCGCAGATGCCCTGAATCGGAGTGACGGCTACGAAGGTGGAATCTTACTGTTTACCGCCGCTTATTTCCAAGCAGCCGTCGAACAATCGGTAGCAGCGATCGGATTTCAGATTGCTGGCTGGAATAATGGGAGTCGTGACTTCTCCCGACGCTGACTCTACGAGTACAGCGCAGGCTTCTCAAGATCGCTCTTGAGATTTTCGAGCTTCATCGCCAGTTGTCTAGACACAGTTTCCAATGCCCCCGATACCTCGGCTCCACTCGCAATTTCAACACCCGATAGACCACAGGCACATATCACTTGACCTGCTGCAACATCTCTTGGCTTGATCGACCCACACTCATGACACTCATGAACCCTCACACTCAAATCCTTCGCAACCCTAGCTCCGCAGTCAGGGCAGGTTTGAGACGTGCCGTTGGGGTCAACCTTGCCATAGTAAACACCGCGCTTGAAACACACCCACGGCAGAACTTGGTTCACAAACTGACCCAGCCCTGCATCAAGGGTGTGCTTACCCAACATCCCCTTTGCCATGATTCGGAAATCCAAATCCTCGACAAAAATCATTTGGGCACGGTCACAAAGATGATGAGCAAGCTTGAACTGCCAATCCAAGCGACAAGCAGCAATTTGTTCATGAACTTTTCCTATTTTCTGGATCAGCTTGGCGCGAGTGTTAGACCGCTTCCGTTTCCGCGTCAAACAGCGTTGCAGCAATTCCAGCTTGCGGTGCAGTTTGTCAAAGAAACGCGGTCTGGCAACTTGTTCGCCATCACTAGTAGACAGAAAATAACTCAGCCCGACATCAATCCCAATGGCATTGCCGTGAGGCGGGACATCAGGGATAGAAACATCAACCCAACCTTGGGGATTTTAATTTGAGTGCTGCGAATGGGGTTAGCTTGCAGTTGTGGGAAATTCAAAGTTTTGAACTGCCCAAACTTTTTGAATCTGGGAAATCCAAACCCTCTCTCTTTCATCAACGCAAATGCACTATCTACCCGCGCAATCACGTCTTGCAAGACCTGAGAGTGAACCGCCTTCATCAGCGGGAAATCATTCTTGGCTGCGGTCAACGCTTTTTTCTGAGCGTAGTAGTTCGGGTAGGATAGGTCTGCTGGAATGATGTATTCCGATTGCAAAGAGCACCTGTCACTCTGGCATTTGCGGCTATTGATCCAATCTTTTCGCTCCCGCACCGCATGGTTATAAACCTTGCGACAAGTTTCAAGCCAGTTCAGTATTTGCTGCTCTTGCTCAAAGTCTGGATAGATGCGGTAGCGAAAAGTTATGTGGAACATTCCACCATTATATCAAATATTAGGGAGCTGTTCTATGCATCCTAAGAGTTTGTTCGTTTCGGCACTGTTGCCCTCCCTGTCCTATGTCCTTCGGACAGGCTACGCCAACGGAAGCGGTCGGGTAACGTCCCTCAACTCACGCGCCTCTCATCCGTTCGGCTGATCTCACGGCCGAAGCCCGACGCTCCCCTTCGGGAGAGCGCGGGGCTTGACTATCCTACGACTGAGGCTTCACCACCTTGACAGCCGCACCCTCCCTTAAACCATCGCCCCCACGCAGCACAATTGACTCCCCAACCCGGAGTTGAGGGCTGGCAATGCTCACCTGCTCCCCCATGTCTGCCAGCAAATCAACTTCAATTTGTTTGGCTTTTCCCTCCGCTACGGTATACACCACCCATTCGTCTTGGCGGCGGGTTAACGCATCGCGGGAAACCACAAAACCAGGTGAGTTAGCCAACAAAGCTAGCTGGCCCTCAATCGACATACCGGGCAGCAGCCCTGGTGGTGGATCGCCCAGGCGCACCCGCACCCGCTGCCGCCGGGAACTGGCCTCGGCAACTGGCACCACGCCGGTAATTGTGGCCCGGCCCTGCCATTGAGGCAATGCTCTAGCAGTCAGGGCGATCGCCGCTCCAGGACCCACCTGTCCGGTCAAGTTTTCTGGCAGTTCCAGGAAGATATCCAGGCGATCGCCGGCCACCAGCGAGATAATCGGGTCGGCGCTTTCAACAAAATCGCCAGGGCTAACCTGACGGATTTGGACAATGCCGGCGGCTGGGGTGGTAATTTGCGTCCGGCGCAGCGAAAGCTTGGCCTGATTCACCGCCGCCAGAGCCGCTGCTACATTCGCCCGCTGGGCCTCAATTTCTGGCCGAATTGGGCCGGCTACCGCTTCTGCTAAAGCCGCTGCTGCTGCTAAGCGGGCCCCCTTGGCATCATCCAGGGCAGTTCTGGCTTCCACCAACAGCCGCTCGGAAACGGCTCCTTGCTTAACAAGTTCCTGCGTCCGGTTTAAATTATCCTGGTTTTCTTGCTCTCTGGCTTTGGCCGATTGGAGGGCAGCCCGTCGTTGGGCAATAATCTCTGGACGAGTGCCCACTTCAAGGCGGGCTAAGTTGCTGCGCTCTTGGGCGAGCTGGGCTTTCGCTTGGGCAACCGCTAGGGCTTGATCAGCATCATCCAGAATGGCGATCGCCATGCCTGGACTGACGCGATCGCCAGAGTTCACCAAGACTTGCTCAATCACGCCATCAGTTTGGGCCCGCACGGTTGCCTGCTGGCTGGCTTCGACCTGGCCGATCAGTTGAACCTGCCTGATGCCAGTCCCAGCCTTCAGCCTGACGAGTTCAACCGGACGCGGCGGTGGGCCAGCAGTTTTGGTTGCAGGTCGCTCGGCTGAAAAGCTGCGCCAGAGGGTGATGCCGCCGATCGACAGCCCGATAAGCAGTAGCAGCCACAGCCAAGGATTTTTAACCAAGCGATCCGCGCTGATCGTCGTTACTGCTTTTTGATCGGGAGCGGTTGCCAAAACGGGCAAGCGAGATGGGTCGGGTGGGGGATTGTCAATCTGCTCTTGACTCATCCTGTTATTCCTCAGGTTTGGCAGTTCTTGCTGACGATTTAGACTGGAAAATTCACCGATTGATTTAATTATTTTTTACAATCCCTTTAAATCTAGACCAAGCGAGTTGGAAGTGACAAAATTTAAATCCTACCCGGCAATTCCGCTTTGCGAGAGAATGGTCAATAAACTGAAGTCCAGGGCTAACGGTAATTCTCGCTTGCCTGGGCGACTGACAACTGAAACGTTAAGTACCACTGCATTTTTAAGCGATCGCCATGACAGACACAGCTAGTCCAACCGAATTTAGCCAGTCCCTCAGTTACGACATTGAGCAGGCAGTCCTGCAACGCTACGAAGCCGGAGCCGAACAGCCTCAAGCTGCCCTCTGTTGTCCGACCAGCTATGACGGTAACTATCTGGCTGCCCTGCCGTCAGAAATTATCGCCAAAGACTATGGCTGCGGCGATCCAACCCGCTACGTTGCCACAGGCGAAACGGTGGTGGATTTAGGCTCAGGGGCAGGCAAAAACTGCTACATTCTGGCTCAGAAAGTTGGCCCAACCGGCAGAGTGATTGGGGTTGACTTCAACGATCAAATGCTGGGGCTGGCCCGTAAATATTTGCCTGAAATGACCGCGAAATTCGGCTACAGCAATCTCAGCTTTGTCAAAGGCAAAATTCAAGACCTCAGCCTTGACCTGGAGCAACTGCAAACCTGGTTGAGTCAGCATCCGGTTGCTGTTTTGGCAGAACTGGCAGCCTTGGAAGCAGAATCGAGTCGGCTGCGCCAGCAACAGCCCCTGATTGCCGATGACAGCGTGGACGTGGTGGTTTCTAACTGTGTGCTGAATTTGGTGCGACCCCAAGACAAACAGCAGCTATTTGCCGAAATTTACCGGGTGCTGAAGCGGGGTGGTCGAGCGGTGATTTCAGACATTGTCTGCGACCAAGACCCCAGCCCAGCGATTCTCAATGATCCTGAACTGTGGAGTGGCTGTATTGCGGGTGCTTTTCGCGAAGACCAGTTTTTGACCATGTTTGAGCAGGCGGGATTCCACGGGATCGAAATTTTAGTCCGTCAACCTGAACCCTGGCAGGCGATCGCTGGGATTGAATTTCGCTCCATGACGGTTAGAGCCTGCAAGGGCAAAGTTGGCCCCGGCTGGGAACGCAATCAAGCCGTGGTCTACAAAGGCCCCTGGAAATCGGTGCAGGACGATGATGGGCACACCCTCAATCGAGGGCAGCGGATGGCAGTCTGCGACAAAACCTTTCATCTCTACACCAGCCCCGACAGCCCTTATCAGCAGGATCTCATACCGATTCTGCCCCAAGCCGAAATTCCGTCAGAGACCGCTCAACCCTTTGATTGTCAGCGCTCTAGCCTCCGCCATCCCCGTGAAACGAAGGGGCAAGACTATCAAGCCACGATCGCGCCTACAGACAGCAGTTGCTGTGAGGCTTCGTTTGACTGTGGTTGAGCAGTTTGAGATCATTTGAACTCAAGTCTTATTTTGGGATCGCAGGTGATTTTTAAAGGCTCGCTATCCACTGCCCCAAACCAGGGCCGATAGGAGGGTTTGCAGCTTGAGATTGATCTCCGCCAATTCTTTATCTGGATCGGAGCCTGCCACAATGCCAGCTCCGGCATAGAGTCTGGTTTGGCAACCGTCGATCAGGGCAGAGCGAATGCCCACAATAAACTCGCCGTTGCCCTGCTGATCAATCCAGCCTAAAGGAGCAGCATAAAGATGACGATCGAAGTTTTCGTAGCGGCGAATTTGTTCGCAGGCGATCGCCCGGGGGGCTCCCGCCACCGCTGGCGTCGGGTGCAACTCCGCCAGAATATCTAGTAGGTGCAGATGAGCGGGCACCCTAGCCGTAATCAGAGTTTGCAAGTGTTGAATATTCGCCAATTGCAGCAGATGGGGCGGCGGCGATCGGCGAGGGGTAATTTGCAACTGCTGGAGGTGCTGATGAATAAAGTCCACAATTACCTGATGCTCTCGCAGGTCTTTATCGCTGCTCAGCAACTCAGCGGCCAGGGCTGTGTCTGTAGATAAGGAATCGCCACGGGGGGCAGAACCGGCCAGGGCATCGGTAATTAATTCTTGCCCCTGCAAGCTGATTAGCCGCTCCGGGCTGGCCCCGATAAACTGCTGCCCTTGCCCGTTGCCCAGACAAAAAATATAGCAGTCGGGATAGTGTTGGCGCATTTGGGCTAAGGATTGCCCTAAATCAACCGGCTGCGGCAAGCTGACATCCACTGCATGGGCTAACACTAGCTTGCTAAAGCGATCGCTGCAAATGGACTCTAGAGCGGCATTGACAGCGGCTTTGAAGACTGCCCCTGCCGCTGATGAGTTGAGTTGCGGCAGGTCGTGATTCGACCAGGATGAGGCTAAGCCAGGGGCAGCCTTGATCGTTTGCAGGTCTTGCCAAACCTGAATGGTCAGATCTTCTAGGTCAGAGTCAGCAGACACCAAGAGATTGAACACGCCGACGGTTTGTCCCTGTCCACAGCCCACCTGCCAGCGGGGCAAAAACACCGTTGCGGCTGGAAAGGGCGAGTCTGCTGGCACTTGGTCAAAAAAACTGAAGCTGCAATAGAAGCGGGGCCCAGCCAGGGGTAAGTCTAAATCGCCAGCGGCGATCGCGTTGGTTTGGGCATGGTGCAAAAACTGCTTGGCTTGGTCAAACCGCTCGGCACCCGCAAATTGGCGCTGCAAAATTGGCGCAAAGGCGGCGATCGCTTCGGCTTGAGCTGGTTTTTCTAGGTAAAAATGCACGGGTGCAGCCGCTTGACCAATGACCCCCAGCAGTGCCAATGGATCAACGGTCGCCAGCCGCAGCGAAAGGCTAACGATTTGAACCTGCTGTTTAGCTTCAGCCGTGGCTTGACAGTCAATCAGAAACTCATGCAGTGAGGTCTGGTCTTGCAGCAGATTGGCAGGCGACGGAATGACTGGCATGGAGCAAGCGAAAGCGACAAGTGTTCTCTAACGGCGATCTGCCAATAGGCTCCTTACCATCTAACCATTGAAGGCAAGGCTTCGTCGTAAAATTGTAAGACTTCTCTACTTTGGTTTGCTGTATGACAACTCTCTCGCGCCCCTCGCGCCAACTCTGGCTGGCTGCCCTCAAGCCGCCCATGTACAGCGTGGCCGTGATCCCAATTTGGGTGGGGACAGCAGTTGCCAGAGCGACCACCGGTAGAATTAATTGGCAAATCTTCGCTACTTTTCTGCTGGCAGCGATTTTAATTTTGGTCTGGCTCAACCTGAGTAACGATGTGTTTGATGCTGAGACTGGGATTGATCGCCACAAATACCATTCGGTGGTTAACTTAACCGGGAATAAGTCGCTGATTTTTTGGCTGGCCAATGCTTGCCTGCTGTTGGGAATTGTTGGGATTGTGGCGATCGCCGGGTGGCAGCGTGACCCGATGGTGTTAGGGATTGTCGCCCTCTGCTGCTTTTTGGGCTATACCTATCAAGGCCCACCCTTTCGGCTGGGCTACCAGGGGTTAGGCGAATTAATCTGCTTTGTTTGTTTTGGCCCGTTGGCGGTGTCGGCTGCCTACTACAGCCAAACCCAGGCTTGGTCTGGAGTCGCCTTAGCGGCCTCTGTAATTATTGGCATCACGACCAGCATTATTCTGTTCTGCTCTCACTTTCATCAAGTTGAAGACGATTTGGCAGCGGGTAAGCGATCGCCAATTGTCCGCATCGGCACTGCCAAGGGGGCGAGCTTACTCTGGTGGCTGTGCGGCAGCGTCTATGCCCTCACCTTACTCTTCGTTGGTTGGGGTCTGTTTCCACTCTGGACTTTGCTAATTTTTGCCAGCCTCCCGTTCGGAATTAAATTAGTCCGTCATGTTGGGGAGTGCCACGACCAGCCCCAGCGAGTCAGCAACAGCAAGTTTATTGCCGTCGGGCTACATTTTTTGAGTGGATTGCTTTTCGGTCTGGGCTTTTTATTCGGATAAGTCCCAAACTCAGGTTATCCGGGATTAGCGGCTCAACTCTGTATTGACTTCATTCAGGAATCGACGCTTGAGTTCTTTGGACTCGCTGCGCGGCAGCAAATCAAAGGTTTGGCGAAACGCATCGTCAATTTGCTCAAAGTCAACGTTTCCCTTCGCATTTAAAACGACCTGACCGGCTTGATTAATCAGGACAGTTTGCGGTACAGCGCCCTGATAGTAATATCCTAGCTCTGAGGCTGCATAGCTGCTCTGGAGTGGCAACGCATCAACGTCAATCGGGATAAAATCTGAGACTCGCCCATAAAAAGATTGCAGTTGAGAAACCACAGTCACAAACTGCTTGCAATCGCTGCTGTCGTTCACGTAGAACACTAACAAAGCAGGCTTCTGCTGTCGTAGCGAAGAGGCCAAGGTAACTTTGGGCGGCACCAAGGAACCATTACCGGCATAGAGCGCAAAAATATTGCCGTCATAGTGGTCATCATTCAGACTCGCTAAGGCGGTTGGACTATACCACCACAGGCTGAGCAAAGCTAACCCCAGAGCCATACTCTTCAGCCCCAATACCCTTAACCGTGGCCAGGAATGACTTAATCCCAAAAATCTCATACAGCGCAAACTCAGCTTATTGATCAACTCACCTTTAAACATAGAGCAGATCAGCAGCGTATTTTAGGTATGCACTTTGCCATCGGGCATAATCGCGCCGGTCAAGTGAGCGCCGGTCAGCTTGACCATAATCCGATCGCCAAATCCAATCTTGGCCCCACGCAGGTCAGCCCCGCGCAGGTCAGCCCCGCTCAGATCTGCTCCGACTAAGTTGGCCTCGCGTAAATTAGCGTTGCTCAAATTGGCTTGGAGTAAGTTCGAGCGGAACAAATTGGCCTTAAACAGGTTAGCCGCCTGCAAATTGACTTTGTGTAAAAAAGCATCGCTCAGATTCGCATTGCTCAAATCAGCATGGCTGAGATTGCGTCCAGCCAGGTCTTTTTCGGCCAGGTTGGCTCCCCGCAGGTCGGCTCCGCTTAAGTCTTGGCTGTGCTTTGTCCTGGCGCTGCCGTTTGGATGATGGTCGTGGCTAGTTTGATGCCCGTTCCCAACATAGGTATTGGAGGCAGAGGGAGAGTTAGTGGGCTGAGGCGATCGCTGATAGGTAGAAGACTGGTACTCGTTCGGATGACTCTGAGTTGTGTGTTTACTGCTCTCAGACCCCTGAGCACCATTGCTCTGAGGGTTTTTATGCTGCGAATCTGTGGACTGGCGGTGATATTGCGGCTGGTAGGCGTAAGGGTTATAGTCCTGATTTGGACGGGCTGATTGAGCTGATTGATATGACTCACGGTGGGACTGCTGACGAGTTTGCGAACTGGCAGCCCCAGACTGAGAATAGGTTTGCGATCGGGGGGGATAGGGCGACTGATAATGGCTGTGTCGGGGCGGCTGAGGTGTTTTCGACTTAGGCACAGCTTGCGTTTTACTGGCGGTGCGCAGAAAATCCCGGGCCTGATTAATTTCTTTGATTTTGTCGTGGGCTTTTTCTTGCAACCGCGGATTGTCCTTGGGAATCCGATCGGGATGCCACACGAAAGCCAAGTCCTTGTAGGACTGATTGACCTCCTCCCAGGAAGCACCAGGCTCAAGCTCTAAAACTCGATAGCATCGCTCCAAATCGCTCATCTATAGCAACCCTACGCCGATCGCGAAGTCTTGATCTTGTGGGGTTAAGACTCCTGCACTTGCCAATTTGATCAATAGGTGAGAACGGCTGTACAAATACATCTACAAACATTGACTCGTACTGATTCTAAGCTTCGACTGGCTCTAACATACAACATCCCTCTCCTGTCTGGCTGAATCTTAAAGTTAATTCTGCTTTCAGGAAGATCTGAGAATGGGTTAACATTAATTTATGTAAAAATCATTCCCCATCTTTGAAATTAGGAGGAAGTAGCCCGGTGAATAAGCGGTGGAGAAACGCAGGACTTTACGTACTCTTAACAGTTGTTGTGCTGGCTTTAGCAACAGCCTTTTTTGATAAACAGCCACCATCAAAGCAGGTGTGGCGCTACAGCCAATTGATTCAAGCTGTTGACAGTGGACAAGTCGCCAAAATTGGCATTAGTGCGGACCGCACCCAAGCTCAGGTGATTACGCAAGATGCTAGCCGAATTTTTGTCAATTTGCCCAATGATCCAGGCTTAATCGACCTCCTGACCGAAAAGAAAATTGATATCAACGTTCTGCCCCAAAGCGACGATAGCTTTTGGTTCAAGGCCTTGAGCAGCTTACTGGTACCGGTCGGTCTGTTGGTGCTGCTGTTCTTTTTGCTGCGGCGGGCCCAAGGTGGGCCAGGCAACCAAGCGATGAACTTTGGTAAATCTAAAGCCAGAGTCCAGATGGAGCCGCAAACCCAAGTCACCTTTAACGACGTGGCGGGGATTGAACAAGCCAAGCTGGAACTGAGCGAAGTTGTAGATTTCCTTAAGAATGCCGATCGGTTTACGGCGATCGGAGCCAAAATCCCGAAGGGAGTGCTGCTGGTTGGTCCGCCGGGCACCGGTAAAACGCTGCTGGCAAAAGCCGTCGCCGGTGAAGCCGGGGTGCCTTTCTTCTCAATTTCTGGCTCAGAGTTCGTCGAAATGTTTGTTGGGGTGGGGGCTTCCCGCGTCCGCGACCTGTTTGAGCAAGCTAAGTCTAATGCGCCCTGCATTGTTTTTATTGATGAAATTGATGCGGTCGGTCGTCAGCGCGGGGCTGGCTTAGGCGGCGGCAACGATGAGCGCGAACAAACTCTCAACCAGCTCTTGACCGAAATGGACGGGTTTGAAGGCAACACAGGCATCATTATTGTGGCGGCAACCAACCGGCCGGATGTGCTCGATTCTGCCCTCCTGCGTCCAGGTCGATTTGACCGGCAAGTTGTGGTCGATCGCCCTGACTACAAGGGTCGGCTCGAAATCCTCAACGTCCATGCTCGCGGCAAGACCCTAGCGGCTGATGTTGATCTGGAAAAGATCGCCCGGCGTACGCCTGGGTTTACGGGGGCTGACCTGTCGAATCTGCTCAACGAAGCGGCCATTCTAGCCGCCCGCCGCAGCTTGACCGAAATTTCGATGGACGAGATCAACGATGCGATTGATCGCATCTTGGCTGGCCCAGAGAAAAAAGACCGTGTGATGAGCGAAAAGCGCAAAACGCTGGTTGCCTATCATGAAGCGGGTCATGCCTTAGTGGGTGCCTTGATGCCTGACTATGACCCAGTTCAAAAAATCAGCATTATCCCCCGCGGCAGGGCGGGTGGTCTGACCTGGTTTACCCCCAACGAAGAGCAAGTAGATTCTGGCCTCTACAGCCGCGCCTACCTGCAAAATCAGATGGCAGTCGCTCTGGGTGGTCGGATTGCCGAAGAAATTGTCTTCGGTGAAGAAGAAGTGACCACTGGCGCTTCGAGTGACCTCCAACAGGTGGCTCGGACTGCTCGCCAAATGGTGACTCGGTTTGGGATGAGCGATCGCCTTGGCCCCGTTGCCTTAGGTCGCCAAAACGGCAATGTCTTTCTTGGGCGAGACATTATGGCGGAGCGCGATTTTTCAGAAGAAACCGCTGCCACGATTGATGATGAAGTCCGCAACCTAGTTGAGCAGGCCTACCGTCGCGCCAAAGAGGTGCTGGTCGGCAATCGCTCGGTCTTAGACCGGATTGCCGATGCGCTGATTGAAAAAGAAACCGTCGACTCCTCGGAACTCCAAGAAATTTTGGATACGAGCGATGTCAGAATGGCGGCGATCGCTTAGTTTCTCAAGCTTCTAAACTTTATATTCCCATCCCCCTGAGTTGAACATTTTAACTCAGGGGGTTTTTTACGGCATCTGTTCATTTCATTGAATCCATAACGCCAAATCAGTCTACAAACCAAGGGCGGTGATCTCTACATTCAGATACGTTGCTTGGGGATCAGATCGTTTTACCATGCAAGTAAGACCACAGTTGCCCGGTGCACGGGCGGCTGAACGGCAAAATCCCCGACTCAACCCTATGGAGATTGACGGCAATGGCAGTTAAAGACCAGCCCCAACCCCCCCGTTCTCGCATCATCGGCAACATTTTGCTGCTCGTGTCTGGGGGCTTTTTATTAGTTAATCTACTTTTTCCACAATTATTTGCGCCCGCAGTTCCCCAAGTGCCCTACAGCCTGTTTGTGCATCAGGTGCAGGAGCAAGAGGTGGAGCGCGTTTCAGTTGGGCAAAACCAAATTCGCTATCAGTTAAAAGCAACAGACGACCAGCCAGGACAAGTCTTATCGACAACGCCGATTTTTGATTTAGAATTGCCCAAACTGCTAGAAGAAAAAGGGGTTGAATTTGCTGCTACTCCGCCGTCCCGGAATGGTTGGATTGGCAGCTTGTTGAGTTGGGTAATTCCCCCCCTGATTTTTATTGGGATTTGGCAATTTTTCCTGAATCGGGGCGGCGGTGGCCCCCAAGGAGCGCTCTCGATCGGCAAGAGCAAAGCCAAAGTCTACGTGGAAGGCGACGCTGGCACAAAAATCACCTTTGATGATGTGGCTGGCGTAGAAGAAGCCAAAACCGAGCTGGTAGAAATTGTTGATTTCCTTAAGAATCCCCAGCGCTATGGCGAAATTGGGGCGCGGATTCCGAAAGGCGTGCTTTTGGTCGGCCCCCCCGGCACCGGCAAAACCCTGCTGGCAAAAGCCGTGGCGGGTGAAGCAGGAGTGCCCTTCTTTAGCATTTCTGGCTCGGAGTTCGTTGAGTTGTTTGTCGGTGTTGGCTCTGCCCGCGTCCG
The DNA here is from genome assembly GCA_019359715.1 of Aphanocapsa sp. GSE-SYN-MK-11-07L. Classification (GTDB taxonomy): domain Bacteria; phylum Cyanobacteriota; class Cyanobacteriia; order Thermosynechococcales; family Thermosynechococcaceae; genus JAHHGS01. The sequence goes on from JAHHGS010000081.1 coordinate 78,774, forward strand.
CGACCTGTTTGAACAAGCCAAGAAGCAGGCTCCCTGCATTATTTTTATTGACGAACTTGATGCGATCGGCAAATCTCGCGCCACTGGCGGCTTCTATGGCGGCAATGATGAGCGCGAACAAACGCTGAACCAACTCCTGACCGAGATGGATGGATTTGCAGTTGGTGGGGCGACGGTGATTGTGCTAGCTGCCACTAACCGCCCGGAAAGCCTTGACGCGGCGCTGCTGCGCCCTGGTCGCTTCGATCGCCAAGTCCTCGTCGATCGCCCAGATTTGGCGGGTCGGGAAGCGATTTTGAAAATTCATGCCCAAACGGTCAAGCTTGGCCCAGATGTTGACCTGAAGGCGATCGCCACTCGGACGCCTGGATTTGCTGGGGCTGACTTGGCCAATTTGGTGAACGAAGCGGCCCTGCTGGCAGCTCGTAATCATCGTCAAGAAATCGCTCAGACTGACTTTGCCGAGGCAGTCGAACGCGTCGTAGCCGGGCTAGAAAAGAAAAGCCGAGTGCTGAACGAAAAAGAAAAGAAAATTGTTGCCTATCACGAAGTTGGACATGCCCTAGTTGGAGCATTAATGACCGGCGGAGGGAAAGTCGAGAAAATTTCGATTGTCCCCAGAGGGATGGCGGCCCTGGGCTATACGCTGCAACTGCCGACCGAAGATCGGTTCTTACTCGATGAGTCGGAACTGCGGGGTCAAATTGCCACCCTATTGGGCGGGCGATCGGCAGAAGAGGTTGTGTTTGGCAGCATTACCACTGGCGCCTCAAATGACCTGCAACGGGCAACCGACCTAGCTGAACGGATGGTGCGGAGCTACGGCATGAGCAAGGTGCTGGGCCCCCTCGCCTACGAGAAGCAACAGGCCATGTTCTTGCAGGAAGGCCCCGCCGGGCGAGCTGTTAGCGAACGGACTGCCGAGGCCATTGACCAAGAAGTGAAAGAAATTGTCGAGACTGCCCACGAGCAAGCCTTAAGCATCCTCAAGGCTAACCGAGATTTGCTAGAGACAATCACCCAAAAGCTGCTCGAAACGGAGGTGATTGAGGGCAAGCAATTGCATGAGCTGCTCGATCAGGTGCAATCTGCGATCGCTGCTCCGGCTGGCGCAGCCTGATCTATTGACCCGTAACACTGCGTAGTCGGCTTTCAAAAGCAGTGTGGGTGAGATTTCTACGGAAATCTCACCCACAATTTTTGGGCAAGTGATGCTGATCTGAAGAACTGTTACAGATTTTCAAGTGGGTGATTCAACGGTTTAACCTCAGTGGTAGGATGCCCTCATTGAAAGAATTTCGCCCTGACGGTGGGCGCAATATTGGGAGATAACTCATGGCTGAAACATTGACCGGACAAGCGCCCTTGTTTGGTGGCAGCACGGGAGGCTTGCTATCAAAAGCAGAGCTAGAAGAGAAGTATGCCATCACCTGGACAAGCCCCAAAGAGCAAGTCTTTGAGATGCCAACTGGCGGGGCTGCTGTGATGCGGCAGGGCGAAAACCTCCTGTACCTAGCTCGTAAAGAGCAGTGTATCGCTTTGGGAGGTCAGCAACTTCGCACTAAAAAAATTACAGACTACAAAATCTATCGCGTTTTTCCCGATGGTGAGTCAGTTCTGCTCCATCCCAAAGATGGCGTCTTTCCAGAAAAAGTCAACGAAGGGCGTCCGATTGTTAATGCAGTCCCTCGCTCGATCGGCGAAAATCCAAACCCGGCCCAAATTAAGTTTTCGGGTAAGAAAACCTACGATCCTTAAGCGATCGCCGCAAACCTCAGCTTGAGGTTTGGCAATCAGTGTTAAAAGGGAGGTGGAAAGCGATTAAGTCTTTCTGCCTCTCTTTTTTGATGGTTTGATAGAGATTTTGCCGCGATCGCCCTGCCGATCAAGCAACTTGGATCTGTCCTGTCTGAGAGAATCAACAGCCTTAACCTGAATTGGAGCTAGCCATGAGTGCAGTCGTCGGTTTGAAAAAGTCCTCGCAACTCCCTTTGTGGGCCCGGGCGATCGCCGAACCGGCTCAAGAGTATGGCCCGACTCCGCTGCAACTGATCGCCGGCCAAATTCCGCCCGGACTCCGGGGCAGTCTGTACCGGAATGGCCCCGCCCGGCTAGAGCGGGCTGGCCAGCGCGTTCCCCACTGGTTTGATGGTGACGGCGGCATTCTGGCAGTCCATTTTGGCGATGCTGGGGCGACGGGACTTTATCGCTATGTTCAAACGGCTGGCTTGGTTGCAGAGTCAAAGGCCAATCGCTATCTCTACTCTGGCTATGGGCAACTGGCCGCCGGGCCAATCTGGCAGCGGTGGGGGTCGCACCCCAAGAATGCCGCCAATACCTCAGTGCTGGCCCTACCCGATAAATTGCTGGCCCTTTGGGAAGGCGGCTTGCCCCATCGCCTAGACCTGGAAAACCTAGAAACTCAAGGTCTTGATCAGCTAGGAGCTTTGTTGCCAAAGCAAGCCTACTCTGCTCATCCTAAGCGCGATCCTAAAACGGGAGATATTTATAACTTTGGCTTAGAGTACGGCAAAGAGATTGCCCTCAACTTGTTTCGCAGCGACGCCAGCGGGCAGATCCGCCAGCAGGCGAGTTTACCGCTGGAGCGGTTTTCGCTTGTGCATGATTTTGCGATCGCCGGCCCCTACCTGATTTTCCTGATTCCACCCCTACAAATGCACGTATTGCCGCTGCTGCTGGGAATTAAAAGCTTTAGCGATGGCTTTCAGTGGCGACCCAGTTTGGGCACGCAAGTTTTGATCATTGATCGCGAAACGTTTCAGCCTGTCACAACCTTTGAAGTTGATCCCTGGTTTCAGTGGCACATTGGCAATGGCTATGTTGAGTTAGACAGAACGGTCGTGATTGATTTTGTTCGCTACGCCGACTGGGCGACTAATCAGTGGCTGGCGGAAGTGGTGACAGGTTCCCCTCGCACCGAGAGCAAAGGCTACCTGTGGCGAATTCGGCTCGATATTCAGCAGAAAAAGCTGCTAGAAAGCCAGCAAATCACGGATTGTAACTGTGACTTTCCGCTGGTTGATCAAACAAGGGTCGGGCAACTCGCCTCATCTCTTTACCTGCTGAGTGATAGTGATCCAAAAGCTCCAGTCCAGGAAATGTTTGACAGCATTGCTCGCGTCGACTTAGCAACTGGCACAGTCAGTAAGGCTAGCTTAGGGCCAGGCTCTTACCCAATGGAGCCGATTCCGGTCAGCGATCGACTCAATCCTGACCAAACCTGGCTGTTGACGATCGTGTTTGATGGCCAGCAAGCCCAAAGCAGCGTCCAGATTTTCGATGCCCACCACCTAGAATCTGGGCCAGTCTGTGTCCTAGCCTTACCTCAGATCATTCCGTTTGGCTTTCATGGCACTTGGCGATCGGTCTGAGATTAACCGCTGCGGCTAGGAATTTTTAAGGATTAACTGCTTAGCCCCTAGTGAGATGGGCTGTAAATGTTGGCTGGATCTTGAGTTCTCTGGTAGGCTAAATAGCCGAAACCTCTGCGATCGCCCTTCATTACACCCCCTACCCCTATGGCTGCAAAAATTCCCGTTACCGTGATCACTGGCTTTCTGGGTAGCGGTAAAACCACCTTAATTCGGAATCTGCTGCAAAATAATCAGGGGCGACGGATTGCCGTCTTAGTGAACGAATTTGGCGAGTTGGGAATTGACGGCGACCTGCTGCGCTCCTGTAACCTTTGCCCGGAAGAAGAAACTGGTTCAGATACCGTCCCGGAGATTGTCGAGCTGACCAACGGTTGCCTCTGCTGCACCGTGCAGGAAGAGTTTTTGCCGACCATGCTGGAGTTGCTGAAGCGGCGCGATCGGCTGGACTGCATTTTAATTGAAACCTCTGGCTTGGCCTTGCCCAAACCGCTGATTACCGCTTTCCGCTGGCCGGAAATTCGCCACGCTGCAACGGTGGATGGCGTAATTACCGTCGTGGACTGTGCCGCCGTTGGTTCTGGGCAGTTGGTGGGTGACTTGGCAGCCTTAGAAGCCCAGCGTCAAGCTGACCCCAGCCTTGACCATGAAACGCCAATTCAAGAACTGTTTGAAGACCAACTGGCCTGCGCTGACCTGGTGATTTTGAACAAAACTGACTTGGTAGATGCTAAAACTCAGCAGCAAGTGACCGAGTTTATTCAACAGGAATTGCCCCAGCGGGCCGTCAAAGTGATTGCCAGCGCTCAAGGTGCTTTAGATGCCAATGTTTTGCTTGGCTTCAATGCGGCTGTCGAAGATAACCTGACTGCCCGCCCCAGCCACCACGACACGGAGGAAGAGCATGACCATGACGATGAGATTACCTCAACTCAGTTTATCTCAGAGCAAACGTTTGACCCCCAACAGCTCCAGCACCAGCTAGAAACCCTGGTTGCCGGGGCAGAAATCTATCGGATTAAGGGCTTTGTGGCAGTCCCAAACAAGTCAATGCGCCTGGTGATGCAAGGAGTCGGGAATCGGTTTGATCAGTTTTACGATCGCCCTTGGCAGCCCCAAGAACCCCGCCAAACTCGCTTGGTGTTTATTGGGCGTAACCTGGATGGTGAAAAAATTTCTGCTCAATTGCTGGCCCATGACTAATCTGATCCGAGTGCATGTCTTTATTTCAGGCAGAGTGCAAGGGGTAGGCTACCGGCTCAACACGGAGCGGCAAGCTCGTCACTTGGGCATTAAAGGCTGGGTGCAAAACCTGTTCGATGGCCGCGTGGAAGCCGTCTTTGAAGGCACAGAATCGCAGATTGCCGCCATGTTGGCCTGGTGTCGGCAAGGCCCCCTCTCGGCCCAAGTCAAAGATGTGGCCGCTACCCTAGAGCAACCGGAAGGCTGCGATCGGTTTGAGGTCAGATACTAGACTAATCAAAGGCTTGCCAAAGCGATCGCAACACCTGATTAGAAAATAAAAACCCCTCTGGGTCAGTCAAATAAATTCGGTCAGCACTGATTTTGAGCCAACCGCGATCGCTGGCCGCAGCCAAAAGTGGCTGTAGGCGAGTCACCCAGGCTGAGCTAAACTTGGCTTGCAGGTCAGCCAAAGCCAATCCCTCTGACAGGCGTAGCCCTAACATTAGTGTTTCTAACCACTCATCTAAGAGGGTGACAGCCGGGATCGCGATCGCTGCACCTGTCTTGATCCACTCATAGTATTCTCGGCGGGTGCGGGGACGGCTGAACCGCTGTCCGGTGATGTAGCTGGTTGCGCCCATGCCAAAGCCATAGTAGGGCTGATTCAGCCAGTAGACTCGATTGTGGCGGCACTGCCAGCCCGCTTGGGCATAGTTGGAAATTTCGTAGTGCTGATAGCCTGCCGCAGCGAGGGTTGATCCGGCCAAGCGGTACATTTGGGCTGAGGTGTGATCCGTAGGCAGGCGAATATCCTCTGGCTGATAGCGCTTACCAAACACGGTGCCGGGTTCCAAGACCAAGTCGTAGGCGGAAAGATGGGTTGGCATGAGGGCGATCGCCTGATCCAAACTAGCCTGCCATTGCTCCAAGCTTTGACCGGGTAAGCCAGAAATTAAATCGAGACTAAAGTTGCTAAAGCCTGCTTGCTGGATGATTTCAACTGCCTGCTCAATTTGGCTAACCGTATGCGATCGCCCGCAGTCTGCTAATAACTGATCCTGAAACGCCTGTGCCCCCAGGCTGAGGCGATTGACGCCAGCCGCCCGGTAAGCTTGCAGTTGGGTCAGCGTAAACGTGCCTGGATCAACTTCTAAACTAATTTCGGCATTGGTTGCCAGCCCCAACTGCTGGTCTAGAGCCTGCAACAACTGCTCCACTTGATTTGCGGCTAGCAATGAAGGCGTACCACCGCCCAAAAAGACGGTTTGCAGGGGAGCGCCAAAGCTAGAAGCAAGTTTAATTTCTTGGCAGAGAATGTTTACGTAATCAGCGATCGCTGGATTAGTTTCGCCCCGTGCCCGATCGCCCACCACTGACACTGGAAAGTCGCAGTAGTAGCAGCGACGGCGACAAAACGGAATGTGAAGATAAACAGAGGTGGGCATGATTGTCTGAAACAAAACTCATCTAGGATCGCCATATGCAGTTCGCGCCGCTATTTCCAGTCTTACACCAAATTCTGAGTCCCTTGTTTCCAGGCTGTTTGTGGGGCGGTAATTCGCAGCGGCGAGAAATTGCCCTCACCTTTGACGACGGGCCGCACCCGCAGCACACGCCACCCCTGCTGGATGTTTTGCAGCAGTTCCAGGTGCAGGCTAGCTTTTTCAGCCTAGGTTGCTTGGTTGAGCGATCGCCAGCCATTATTCAAGACATCTACCAGCAAGGGCATTGGTTGGGGCTGCACGGCTACGATCACACGTCTTTTCCATTCCTGAGCCAAACTCAACTCAAAACTGGGCTAGAGCGGACTCAGCAAGCGATCGCCGATATTTGCGGGATTGAGCCGAGTCAAGTTCGAGATGTCCGCCCGCCGAATGGTGTCTTTACCCCCCAAACCCTGCGCTGGCTGCAACAGTGGCAGTATCGTCCCGTCATGTGGAGCGTAGTGCCAGAAGACTGGGTGCGTCCCGGTATACAAGTAGTAGTGAAGCGAGTTCAGCAGCAAACCTGCAACGGCTCAATTATTGTCCTCCACGACGGCTACTGCGGTGGGGAAGACGTGGCAGCAGCGATCGCCCAACTCTTGCCGTGGCTGCTAGACCAAGGCTATCAGTTTGTCACCATCGACCAGCTTTGGCAGGCTCAGTGAATACTCTTTCGCCCCCCTAGTCCCCCAACTTTAGCAGGGCCAATAGTTAAGGTCAGGAAAGAAGATCCACAGCCTTTGTTTCTCGTTTAAGCATTAGACCTGTTGGGAAATAAGGGATAATCGTCAGCAGTTGCATAATGCTCTACCCATGCTGAACTTAGAACGCATTCTCCAGAATGACCGCCTGCTGCGGGCAATGACAGGACTCAATCGCAAAGC
>JAHHGS010000082.1 GCA_019359715.1 Aphanocapsa sp. GSE-SYN-MK-11-07L
TTCGGCGAAGCTCAGTCGAGCCGTTGCGGATGCGGTATTGACCTTTCATGGCTTCTAGTTTGGGTTTGGCGATTCAAACTTACCATGACACATCCCTTCCGCAACTTCCATTCATGCAACAACGCCTTTTTTTACTATTAATGTCAACCTCTGCAGGCTGGTTTAAGACTTTAAGTATGGTTGAGCGGCCCAAAAAAATTCTGGATCAGATGCGAGACGCCATTCGTCTCAAGCATTATTCATACCGTACAGAGCAGACATATTTAGACTGGGCTTATCGCTTTATTTTGTTCCACGATAAACGGCATCCTCAAGAGATGGGTGCTCCTGAAATCGAAGCTTTTTTGACTCATCTAGCAGTCCAAAAGCGGGTAGCGGCTCCTACGCAAAATCAAGCTCTCAGCGCTTTGATCTTTCTCTATCGCCATGTGCTTCACCAAGACATTGAGGGGAGAATTGACGCGGTGCGTGCTAAGCAGTCTCGCTATTTGCCAACTGTACTCACCCAGGATGAGGCGATCGCCGTCATTCAGCAACTCTCAGGTGTCTATCAGCTCGTTGCCAAGCTGCTCTACAGCAGTGGCTTGCGGTTATCAGAAGCATTACAGTTGAGGACTAAAGATATAGACTTTGCCCAACGTCAAAGTGTGGTTCGTGATGGCAAGGGTGGCAATAGTCGGATTACTTTGCTACCACAATCTCTGGTTGAGCTTCTCAGCTTTCATCTGCAAGGGGTTCGGCAACTGCACCAGCAGGATTTAGCGCAGGGTTACGGTTCAGTGTACTTACCGTTTGCCTTGGAGCGCAAATACCCTCATGCGGATCGGGAGTGGATCTGGCAGTACATTTTTCCGGCTGATCGCAGGTCTAAAGATCCCCGCAGTGGGGTCGTGCGTCGCCATCATCTGGATGAAAGTGGGCTGCAAAAGGCGCTGAAGCGGGCGGTTCATGCGGCTGGGATTGATAAACGAGTCAGTTGCTATACGTTTCGTCACAGCTTTGCCACCCATCTGTTGCAGAATCATTACGATATCCGCACTGTCCAAGAACTACTGGGACACAAGGACGTAAAAACGACGATGATTTACACCCATGTCCTGAATAAAGGCAGGCGGGGGGTACTCAGTCCCCTTGATGCGTGTGCATAGTGTCTTTTGATCGAGGGCGTAACTAACTGACGGAAAAGCTCTCACCCTTGTCATTCCGTGCCCTTTTGACTAAAATCTGCGCCCAAAGTCAGCCCTGCGCTAGAGTCATTAATGGCATCGCTCCTGGCTTTAATTTGGCATGAATGACTCTTTCGCTAAAGCTGAACCAACTCCTCCACAACCAGTACATAAAAGCGCAGACCCCCAGCCTTCCCTGATGCGATTGGGGCGCAATCCAGGTCAGCAGATTGACCATCTCCTGGTTGATCGCGAAGCCCTTACCCCAATGATGCGCCACTACGCCGAAATGAAAGACCAGTATCCGCATACGCTGCTGCTGTATCGGGTGGGGGATTTTTATGAAACTTTTTTCCAGGATGCCTGCACGATCGCCAGGGAATTAGAACTGGTGCTGACCAGCAAAGAAGGCGGCAAAGAAATTGGCCGAGTCGCGATGGCGGGGGTGCCGCACCATGCCCTTGATCGCTACTCGCAAATTTTGGTTGAGCGGGGCTACGCGATCGCCATTTGCGACCAAGTCGAAGACCCGGCCTTAGCGCAAGGCTTAGTCAAACGGGAAGTGACGCGGGTATTCACCCCCGGCACTGTTTTAGAAGAAGGCATGCTGAGCGCCCGCTGCAACAATTTCTTGGCGGCGATCGTCTTAATTGGGCAGCATTGGGGATTGGCCTACGCTGATATTTCGACTGGCGAGTTTTTAACCACCCAGTCCGATGGCAATCTTCAGCCAGGGCAAACCCAGCGTGAGCAGCTCACCCAGGAACTGATGCGCCTGCAACCGGCCGAAGTGCTGCTGCCCAGCGAAACCCAAGACTTGAATCGGCTGCTGCGTCCCGGTGAGCAGAGCGATTTGCGTCCAGAGGGGCTGCCAACTCAGTTGTGCTATACGCTGCGATCGCCAAAAGACTTTACCCACCCCGAAGCCCGCCAGCGCCTATTAACCACGTTTGGGCTGCGCTCTTTAGAAGGGCTGGGCTGCGATCATCTCAATTTGGCAGTAAGGGCCGCCGGAGGACTGCTGGCCTACCTAGAAGACACTCAAAAAACGACTCAAATTCCTTTACAGCCGCTCTCGACCTACAGCATCAGTCAATATTTAATCCTTGACCATCAAACCCGCCGCAACCTAGAAATTACCCAAACCGTGCGGGATGGCAGTCTTTATGGCTCTCTATTGTGGGCATTGGATCAAACCTGCACTGCCATGGGTGGACGGGCCCTGCGGCGCTGGCTGCTGCAACCACTGCTAGAGATTCAGGCGATTCAAGCCCGCCAAGCCGCCATTCAAGAATTGATTGATCACACGCCCCTGCGGCAAGATGTGCAGGCGCTGCTGCGCCACATTTACGACATCGAGCGGTTGGCCGGTCGGGCCGGTTCCGGCACCGCCAATGCCAGAGATTTAGTGGCGCTGGCAGACTCGCTAGGGCGGCTAAACGACTTGACAAGCTTGCTGACCAATACCCAGTCAGACTATTTAACGGCGCTGCAAACCCTGCCCCCAGAACTAGAAGAACTCACCCAACGCCTCAAGCAGCACCTGGTTGAAACCCCGCCAATTAGCCTGACTGAAGGCCAATTGATTCGGCCCCAGGTGCATCCCAAGCTAGACCAACTGCGACAGCAAATGGTGGATGACCAGCAGTGGTTAGCCAACTTAGAAACAACAGAAAAGCAGCGAACCGGTATCTCAACCCTAAAAGTCGGCTTTAACAAGGCGTTTGGCTACTACATTAGTATTTCTCGCCTCAAGTCAGACCAGGCTCCGGCAGACTACATTCGCAAGCAAACCCTCACCAATGAGGAACGCTACATCACCCCTGAATTAAAGGAGTGCGAAACGCGGATTTTTAACACCCAAGCTGAACTCTATCAACTGGAATATGAAATTTTTGTCCAACTGCGGGCAGAGGTGGGCGGACAAGCGGCGCTGATTCGGCGGGTTGCGACTGCTGTGGCAGCCTTGGATGTGCTGGTTGGGTTAGCCGAAGTGGCAATCTATCGGGGCTACTGCTGCCCTCAAATCAGCAGCGATCGCCAAATTACGATTCAAGCTGGGCGACATCCAGTCGTGGAAAAGTCCTTGCCGGCTGGTTTGTTTGTGCCCAACTCGACTGATTTAGGCAGTGCTGACCCCCTGGTGGCCGCTTCTGTGCCTGACCTTGTTGTGTTAACGGGCCCGAACGCCAGCGGCAAAAGCTGCTATTTACGCCAAGTTGGCTTGATTCAACTGATGGCTCAAATCGGTAGTTTTGTCCCCGCCACAGCAGCAACATTGGCGGTCTGCGATCGGATTTTTACCCGCGTCGGCGCTGTCGATGATTTAGCGACGGGGCAATCTACGTTTATGGTGGAAATGAGCGAAACCGCCAATATTCTTAACCATGCCACGCCGCGATCGCTGGTGTTGCTAGACGAAATTGGTCGCGGTACGGCCACCTTTGATGGACTGGCGATCGCTTGGTCAGTCGCTGAGTATTTAGCCCACACCCTGCGGTCCAGAACCATTTTTGCCACCCACTACCATGAATTAAACGAACTAGCCACCCTGCTGCCCAACGTCGCGAATTATCAGGTCGTAGTTAAAGAATTGCCGGATCAGATTATCTTTTTGCACCAGGTCACACCGGGCGGAGCCAGCCGCTCCTACGGGATTGAAGCAGGCCGCTTGGCGGGTTTACCGGCCGTCGTGATTCAGCGAGCCAAGCAGGTGATGGGGCAAATTGAACAGCACAGCAAAATTGCTCTTGGTCTGCGGAAAGGAGTGGCTAATCAGGTCGCCAGAGGATCCAGCCAGATCAATCCAAGTCAGGAAACCCAACAATTTGAACTTCCCTTTTGAAGCCATGTATCACCACATTTTTTACAGTCAGGAACGCTGCAAAAAATATGGCTCAAAACAAGCCAGTGCGGCCCAACCAATGTTCTGTTTGAGCAGATTTTAGAGGGTGTTTTAAAAATTCAAACACCCTCTGAGAAACACTCCTCAGATTAGCTTGACTGGGCAGTTTTGCTAATCGAACCAACCTGAGTCAGCGGCCAGAAGCGAAAATTCGCTCGTCCGACGACATTTTCGATCGGTAAAAAGCCCCAAACATGCGAGTCATTGCTGTCATTGCGGTTGTCACCCATCACAAATAGCATCTGGTCAGGCACTTGGACTGGCGCTAACTCGTAGTTGGCAGGTTCAAGCGTATAACGTTCAGCCTGAGCCTGCCCATCAATGTAAACCTGTCCCTGATGCACTTGGACAATTTGCCCCGGCAAACCGACAACTCGTTTAATAAAGACTTGATTGTTCGTAAACCCCTGTAAACGCTTGGGGGGATGAAATACCACAATGTCCCCCGCTTGGGGGGGATGGAGGTGATAGGAGATTTTTTCGACCACCAGGCGATCGCCGGGATAGAGCGTCGGCACCATTGACTCAGAAGGAATATAGCGAGCTTCTGCCACCACTGTCCGAATCAGCAATGCTAGCCCCAGCGCAATCAGCAGCAGCAGTAAGTTCTCACGCTGGGCACGCCACAATTTTTGCCACCACGGTTCTTTCCCGTCTGTGGTTTGCTCTATCTCATCGACTGTCATATCGCTATTGCCTAAAGGGTATGAAAGTAATGAGTTTGGGTGGTCTAGGCAAAGCTCAGACCACCCAAACTCAGGCCAAACTTAGAATAACTGCGGAGTGGACGCCTAGTGTAAGCGCTTAAGAACATAGTCTGACAAGTTGACCAAGGCTTGTTGAGCATCTGATTCTGGCAGATCTGAGAGATAAGTGAGAGCTGAGTGGGCATATTTGTGAGCTAACTCACGCGCCCGCTCAATCCCTTGGCTGGCGTGGACAAGGGCGATCGCCTGCTCAATATCTTCTGGTTGCTCAAACTCGCGCTTGATTAAAACTTCTAAATAAGGCTTTTCGTCTAAAGCAAACAGGACGGGAGCGGTTAAATTGCCATCTCGTAAATCAGAACCGGCTGGCTTACCCAACTCATCCGTCGAGCGAGTAAAGTCAAGAATGTCATCTACAATCTGAAACGCCAAACCAATGTCTCGACCATAGTTATAGAGAGACTGCGCCATCTGTGGAGACACGCTACTCAAGACTCCCGCCGCTTTAGCACTATTGGCAATCAAAGAAGCCGTCTTGTAATAGGTCTTTTCTAAATACGAGTCCAAACTAATCTGGGGGTCAAAGCGATTAAATCCCTGCTGAATTTCTCCTTCGGCAAAGTCTTTAATCACCTGGGAGAGCAGCTTTACCACCAGCAGGTTATCTAAATCTGCCAAATAGCAGGAAGCTTGAGCGAACAAAAAATCTCCTGCCTGAATCGCCACCCGATTGCCAAACAGACTGTGCACCGTTGGGATGCCGCGCCGGAGCTGCGCCTGATCCACGACATCATCGTGAAACAGGCTGGCAGTATGAATCATTTCGGTGATCTCAGCCAATCGCCGATGCTTAGGGGTTGGATCTTGGTGAAGTAAGAGCGATCGCGACAGTAGAAGCACGATCGCTGGCCGAATTCGTTTACCGCCAGCCTCAAATAAATGTTCAGCCGCAGCTTCTAAAACCGGATGGCGAGCACCGACGAGGTTCTTAAGGTTCTCGGTCAGCAGCCTCAGGTCTGCTTCAACTGGCGCAAAAAGGGAAGTAACTGAGGTCATGGATAAGCCGGCTGCGAATCGGGTAAAGGTTACGAAATTTTACATATTCTTTGTCATATTCTAATCTAACCGCTCAAGGTTAAGAAAATTTTACAAAACCAATTTATTGCTCAGTCTGATCAGAGTAGGAAGAGGGAACTACTCAATCAGGTGGGCACAACCTACTTCTGCCTACAGAGTCCTAATCTACCAGAGGGTGGAACCCCCCTCAAGCCAAATCGTCTAGCGTTTAATAGTTCGGCAGCGATCTTTGTTCGGCACATTTTTTTGACTTTGCTGTCTTAACGTCTAAGTGATGTCCTCTATACATGAGTAAATAGACCCATGCTGAAGCAACTCTTTGATTCAAAAATTGTCGGCTTGAAAAATCTTGCAGTGGGCTTGTCCGGTTCTGCTCTCCTGTTAGCGATGGCCGGAGTTCTGGGGGCGGCGCCTAGCTTGGCGGCTGAAAAGATTAATCTAGTGTTTGGAAATGACACCACCTCTGGAGTTGAGGTTCCTATCGCTGATCTGCGCAGTTTTGCTGAAACAAAGCAGCCTACCCCTCAACTTAAATCGATTTTGGAGGCAGCTACGCCTGAGCAACAAGCGGAATTCTTGAAGGTTTTGCAAACAAGCTATCCAGCAGACCCAGTTGAATTAGCGAAGCTGCTGGACTCAGACCAAGGCAAGAAGATGCTAACTGCTGTCGCGACTGCCACTCTCCGCCCGAATCAGCAGGGAATGGATGCCGTCAAAGCAGCCTTGATTGACAGCGCTAAGTCTCCCAAAGGATTCAGCATTCTCGGCTTTTTAGAAGCTTACCCTGATCCAACCTTCAATATTGACTTGTTGAAGACTCAGCAGCTTGTTGCAGCCAACCAAGAGCTGATTAACGCGAGCAAGCCGCAGCTCGAAAAGGTCGTCAAGTCACCGTCAACCCAGACGAGTCCTGGTACAACTGAAGCGCCAGCGGTTTCTCCCCAACCTACAGGTGAGCAGACTATGCCTTCTGGTACGACTCCACCAACCATGAATCAGGGGACTGAAGCACCGACCACAACGACACCGATCGCACCAGCGACTGAAACCCAACCTCCGGTTTCGCAGCCGCAAGCTCCAACGCGGTAGATTTTAGGCAAGTTATCTCTAGATAAAATCATAATTTAGGGGGCACAGTGTGCCCCCTAAATTATGCTGAAAGAAAGGTGACGATGAGCGATCAGGTGCATCATTATTTGTACAGGTAAGCGCGATCGCAAAATCAACATAAGCAGTAAATCAAGAACGTAAAATTTAAGTAAGGTTTCAGAGCTAATAGACTTGCTCTAACCAAAATATGAAAGCGTAGCTGATCTACTTCTGTAGATTTTTTGAGGAGTTTTGTATGAAGTACCTATTGCGCCTGGGTGTTGCTACAGTTGCGGCGGCTGTTCTGGGAGGTGCTCAGGTAAAAGCGGCGATCGCGGCTCAGTTTCAGCAACAAGAAATTGACCAGTCGAAATATATTGCTTTGGCGATGCCTTTGGCCAGTGGTCACTACAAGCTATTGGTGCTGCAACAAATCTCGACGGCTCGTCAGTGCTGGAGTGAGAGTGGCACAGCCCCGATCGTGGTTGATCCCCTGCTGGTTAATTTTGACTTTACAGGCATTTGCAGCCGCAATGCTGATAGTAATGGTTACTCAATTCGCGTTGCAGGTGAAGATTTAGCCCTCAAGTACAGCCTGTCCATTGACCACCAGGGCAACGAATTATTATTGGTTGGTCGGGCTGCTGGTGCCCCACCGATGGTAATTGCCAGAACCCACGGGATGGCGGATGGTTTCCAGAAGTTTTTGCTTGAGCCGGGTTGGCGACTGTCCCGGAGGGCCTTTAATGGCAAGCCGTTAGGGCACGTTTATTTTACAAATGATTCGGTTAGTGCAATTACAGGTGGTTCAATGACTTCTGCTGCCCCGGCGCCCATCTCGCCGCCTCAAATACCAGCCCCGACGACTCCACCAGAAGCCATGCCGATAGCACCCATTGCGGTTCCAGAACCAGTTGCTTCAGAATCGCCTGCGAGCCCACCGGCTCCGGTTGAACCAGCGCCTGTGCCGGTTGTCCCTGTACCTGCGCCTGTCATGCCTGAACCAGTCCCTAGCCCGATCACGCCAGCGACGGCGGAAGCCCAACCCGTTAGCATTCCGATCCAACTCAGGAGACGGGGGCCGCGGTAGGTTGATCGCAGATTGACCTTGAGCAGATTGACCTTGAGCAGATTGACCTTGAGCAGATTAATTTTGAACCGATAGAGGCGCACCCCATTCGGATGTGCCTCACAACTTTAAGACGAGGTAGCAACCATGCATTGCTGCCTCGTCTTAAAATAGAAGCCGATGGAAATCCTTAATTTATTAGGTTAGGCAGCTATGAAGACGCTGTGGAGCGGCGAGGTGATTCGGCAGAAATTTTTAGATTTCTTTGCCGCTAAGTCCCATCGAGTCTTGGCGAGCGCCTCGCTGGTGCCAGAAGACCCAACCGTGCTGCTGACGATCGCGGGCATGTTGCCGTTTAAGCCGATTTTCTTGGGGCAACAGCAGCCAGAATTTCCACGCGCAACCACGTCTCAAAAGTGCATTCGCACCAACGACATTGAAAATGTCGGTCGGACAGCCCGACACCACACGTTTTTTGAGATGTTGGGCAACTTTAGCTTTGGCGATTATTTTAAACCAGAGGCGATCGCTTGGGCTTGGGAACTGCTGACCCAAGTTTATGAGCTGTCGCCAGACCGCTTGCTGGTGAGTGTATTTGAAGATGACGACGAAGCCTTTCAGATTTGGCACGAAAAAGTCGGCATCCCCGCCCACCGGATTCAGCGGATGGGCGCAGACAGCAACTTCTGGGCGGCCGGGCCAACCGGCCCCTGTGGGCCTTGCTCAGAAATTTACTATGATTTTTACCCCGACAAAGGCGATGCTGAGATTGACCTCGACGATGACTCGCGGTTTTTAGAGCTGTATAATCTGGTGTTCATGCAGTCCAACCGGGACAGTCAAGGAGAAATTAGCCCACTTCAAAACAAAAACATTGACACTGGCATGGGCTTAGAGCGGATGGCTCAAGTTCTGCAAGCAAAGCCAAATAACTATGAAACCGACCTGATTTTTCCGATCATTCAAACCGTAGCTGAGATTGCCGGACTGGATTACGCCAAAAGCGACCAATCCATCCAAACCTCCTTGAAGGTAGTCGGCGATCACACGCGGGCCGTCACCCAGATGATTGCGGATGGGATTACCGCCTCGAATGTGGGGCGGGGCTACGTCCTGCGGCGGCTGATCCGGCGAATTGTCCGCCACGGAAGGCTGTTGGGCATTGACAAACCGTTTACGCCAGCAGTCGCCGAAACGGCGATCGCCCTGGCTGAGTCTGCTTACCCAACTCTGCGCTTGAAGTCAGACCAAATCAAAGCCGAACTGGATCGAGAAGAAGAAAGCTTCTTGAAGACTCTGGATCGAGGCGAGAAAATGCTGGCGGAAATCGTTGAGAAGATCAAGGAAAAGGCAGAAGGCAGAGGGCAGAAGGCAGAAGGACAAAAGGTGATTTCGGGGCAAGATGCGTTTGTGCTTTATGATACCTATGGTTTTCCCTTGGAGTTGACCCAGGAGATTGCTGAAGAACAGGGCTTAACGGTTGATGTGGCTGGGTTTGAAGCGGAAATGGCGGCCCAGCGCGATCGCTCACGGGATGCCCACGAAACGATTGATTTGACCGTGCAAGGCACTCTTAATCAGCTAGCGGAACAGGTCAAAACCACGGAGTTTTTGGGCTACAGCCAGTTTTCTGCCACCGCCGAAGTGGCTGCTTTGTTGGTGCATGGGCAAGCTGTCAAAGCTGCCGAGGCCGGGACATCAGTGCAAGTTGTCTTAGACCAAACCCCCTTCTATGCCGAGTCAGGCGGGCAAATTGGCGATCGCGGCTATCTGTCTGGCGAAAATTTGCTGGTGCGAATCGAAGATGTCCAGAAAGAATCGGGGATTTTTGTCCACTATGGGCGGGTTGAGCGGGGCGATTTGCATTTGGGCGATCGGGTCAAAGCCCAAGTTGACTTGGCCTGTCGGCGGCGGGTGCAGGCCCACCACACCGCCACGCATCTATTGCAGTCGGCCCTGAAAAAACTGGTCGATGACGGTATTTCTCAGGCCGGGTCACTGGTTGCCTTTGACCGTTTGCGGTTTGACTTTAACTGCCCTCGCTCCCTCACCGCAGCCGAAGTGCAGCAGGTGGAAGATTTGGTCAACACCTGGATTGCCGAAGCCCATCTTGCCCAGACCAGCACCTTACCAATCGCTGAAGCCAAAGCCAAAGGAGCGATCGCCATGTTTGGCGAAAAATATGGAGCTGAGGTGCGGGTGCTAGATGTAGCGGGAGTTTCGATGGAGCTTTGCGGCGGTACTCACGTCAGCAATACGGCTGAGATTGGTCTGTTTAAGATCATTGCTGAAACCGGCGTTGCCTCTGGAGTCCGCCGGATTGAAGCAGTGGCTGGGCCAGCGGTACTGGAATATTTGAATCTGCGTGAGCGAGTGGTTAGAGACTTGAGCGATCGGTTTAAGGTCAAACCGGAAGAAGTCCCCGATCGCGTCACCGCCCTCCAAGCTGAACTCAAAGCCAGTCAAAAGCAACTGGATGCGCTCAGAAGCGAATTAGCACTGGTAAAAGCAGATGGTCTGTTGGCTCAGGCAGAGTCGATCGGCAAATTCAAACTGCTGGTGGCGCAGCTAGAGGGAATTGACGCTGAAGCGCTCAAAACGGCGGCGGAACGGCTGCTGCAAAAAATTGGCACGGGTGCAGTCGTTTTAGGGTCAGCCCCGGAACCGGAAAAAGTCAGCTTGGTCGCCGCTTTTAGCCCGGAAGTGATTCAGCAGGGGTTGCAGGCCGGGAAGTTCATTGGCGAAATTGCCAAGCTCTGTGGCGGCGGGGGTGGCGGTCGCCCTCACCTCGCTCAAGCCGGTGGACGAGATGGCAGCCAACTACCCGCAGCGCTGCAAGTTGCTCAAGAAAAGCTACAGTCCGCTTTAAATTAGGTTTGAGGTACGACAATAATCCCAACTCCCTGTCCAAAATCGACTTGCCTTTGAACAGGACTAATATGCTCAACACCTTCGATTTCAAACCGCTCAAAACTGCTTTAGCAACTCTGTTCGAGAGTAAAGCTGCCAGGTTTCACCTGCTGTTTGGCGGCCTGGCGATCGCCCTCGCGACTGGGCTTCAAATCGGTCTGGTTAAAATTACGGTGCTGGGGTTGGCGATCTTCGTTGTCTTGGTTGTGGATCTGTTGAATACTGGGATCGAGCTGGTCGTAGACGTAATTGTCCAACAGTCGTACCACGAGCTGGCCAAAATTGCCAAAGACACTTCTGCTGCCGCAGTTATGATTACAGGCCTGATTACTTTAATGATTGCCAGCCTCTTGCTGTTGCCCCCGTTAAGTCGTCTTGTCCAAGCCTATTTTTGAATTGACTATTTTTTGAATTGACTATGACTCAACCAGCCACTCAGGGTCAGTTGAAACTTTGCTTCAAAGTGTTGCAACTGCTGTTATTAACCAATCTAGCAGCGTGGGCAATGCCTGGTGTTGCGGTTGCTTCAGGAGGGTTGAAGGATTCTCCCAAAACCTTGGTCGATGAGGTCTGGCAGTTTGTCAATAGCTACTACGTTGACCGCGATTTTAACCATCAAAATTGGCAAGCCATTCGCACCTCTTTGCTGAGTAAGCAATACACTTCTAACGAGCAAGCCTACGAGACGATTCGGACAACCTTAGCCAGCTTTAACGACCCGTTTACGCGGTTTTTGGCCGCGTCAGAATATGCCTCGCTTCAAAAGCAAACCACAGGGGGAGAGGTCGGGGCTGGCGTTGAGTTAGCGATCGATGGCGATAAAGTAACCGTCGCTAAGATTGCCGCCAACTCTGCGGCTGCCAAATCAGATTTAAAAGTCGGCGATCAAGTCCTGGCCATTGATGGGCGCTCGACTCGGAATTTGCCCTTAGAGCGTGCAAACAAACTAACAAAGGGATATGCCGGAACGCCGCTGATGCTGGTGGTAACTCGCCCCCAAAAAGACCCGTTTCTAGTCAAAATTATCCGCGAAGGACCGATCGACCCGACGGTGCAAGCGCAGGTCACACCCATCGTCAGCGGCAAAGCGGGCTACATCCGCTTGAGTGGATTCAACGCTAACTCTGCCCAGGAGATGTCCGAGGCGATCGCCAAACTCAAAAAGGAGCAAGTGCAAGGATTTATTCTCGATCTGCGCGACAATCCGGGCGGTCTCCTAGAGAAAGGTCTAGAAATTGCTGCCATGTGGATTGATCGGGGTGTGCTGGTGCAAATTTTGTCTCGTAAAGGTGAAAAAGAGCAGGTCAAAGCCAGGAATAACGCCTTGACCGATCTGCCGCTGGTGGTGATCGTGAATGGAGAGTCGGCCAGTGCAAGTGAAATTTTGGCAGGAGCGCTGCAAGATAATCGCCGCGCCACGGTGATTGGCAGCAAGACCTTTGGCAAGGCTTTGGTGCAAGCCGTGCATGAACTTTCGGATGGGTCAGCGATCGTGATTACCGTCGCCCACTATTACACGCCCAAGGGCACAGACATTGCCCACACTGGCGTTGCGCCCGATGTAGCAGTCTCGCTAGATACAACCCAAGATTACTTGCTAAAAGCTAACCCACTGCTGTGGGGAACAGTCAGAGACCCTGCTTTTTCCCGCGCCTTAGAGGTGCTAGCAACTAAGATTCGGACTCCTCTAGTGCGTTGAGTTACAGTGCAATTGCACAAAAATTGCTGTAAATAGCGATCGCCATTTTTTTCAATTTGAAGCCGATTTTGTTGAATCTTTGCGCTGTATTCCGATCCAGGTACGCCTGAAATTAGACACCTGCGGTATCAAGCGGAAGGTTTCAGAGTGGAATCGCTTTAGCGAAGAGTCGCGGCTGAATTTGATCGAGATTTACCTCCAAACTGGAGATACTGTCGTTCAAACTTTACTGACTGGGAAAAAGGCGACTTTGGCTAAAAGTCCAAGCAACGCCGTGACAAGTAAAACAACAAATGTCCAAAATCGAGTCTCTTGAGCATTGCCGCGTGTCTCAAGATTGGCTAAGCGCTGATCAATGCTGTTAAATTTCTCTTCAGTCCTGGCCTGGAAAACCTGCAATCGCGTGTCTACATCGTTAACCGTGGTTTTAATGTCGGCAACATTAGCCGCGATCGCGTCCATCCGTTTCAACAGTTCAGCGTTGATGTCCATCGATTGCGTCATGTTGACTTGCAGCTATCTTTAGCCGTTGAAGTTTAGTCATTACTCACTGCCTAAGCCAAACAGATGATCAAGGATTCGTCTATTTTCGGTTTGGAGTCCTTTGACTTCGGCTTGAGTCTCGTCAATGCGCTGCATAATCTCAATCTGAGTTTGGGCCATTGCCACTAGAGCGTTTGTCATTCCAGTCATTGAGCGTTGCAATTCAACCAAGTTCCTTTCTGTGGTTGCGGCAAACCGATCAAGCCGCTCATCTGTCCATCGATCCGTCATTTTGTCACCTCTGCTGCCTTTTCCTTAACCAGCAATTCTCGCTCTGCAGCTTCAGTGATGACCCGCCGTAACCATTCCGACCGATTGGGAAGCGATCGCACTAAAACATCAATTGTCTTTTCAACTCTGACCGTCAATCCGTCACGGGCTAAACTATTTGGCTTTGGTTTGAATCGCGTTGCTTCATTGGTTTTCATCTAGATAATTTAACAGTATTAAAGTAGAGAACACCATTGTATCTCACGGAATCTAGTTTTTAAATGTCCAGTGAAATTAATGATTTTTATAGTATAAAATTGTTGCATGATTAATTCATAGAGCAACCGCAATAATAATCGCTCTAACCATTACCAGCCCATTCTCTACACTTTTTGGGCAAAGGATTTTACCTATTATTACCAGCTTTGATCGGCAAACCCCTATGGACTGGATTGCATCTGGTCAAGCTGCTGCTGAAGTTCTTGCTCAGACCTGGGTGTCCAGTTTTGTCCTCGCAGGCGACGCAGCATTTCCAGGGTTTCCTGGCGCGATTGACCCGTATTCGCTTCGTGACGCTGCCAAAAGTCTTCCCACCAGCCAGGCGGCTGTTGTTTGCTGCCAGTGTATTCAGTTGGGCGACTCGTTTCTCCTTCGGTGACTAAGCTACCGACAAAATCAGCATCAGCGTAGATGCGGGCAATTTGGAGTTGAATCTGCTGCATATCGCCTGTTGAGACAATCCCATTGCTGGTGGCTTTGTAAAACTGGACGGTGACTCGAATTGGAAAATTCGGATCACGGGCGATCGCCAGTCCGTCAATCTCGGTGAAGGGGCCTTCGACCTTACCGTGCCCAATCACGGCTGCTTCAACATCAGACTCCTGCCGTTTGGAGGTACTCGCTGCGCCAGCCATTGGAGCGCTCAGGGTCATTGGTTCCATGAGTGGAAACCTAGGCCGGAGTTTCTGTTTCAAGGGCACCTGAATCAGCATCACCATATTCATTCCCTTTGCTTCGGCCTCGGCAGACGTAAGGTTGGGGTCAGCCGGATCTGGATCCCCAGGCTGGCCCTTGAAGTCGCTAGCGCGGCTGCCAGTCAGACTGGCGCGTTGACCATTTTTATTAAAGAAAAGCCGCTGCCCCCAGGTTGCACCGGCTGCAAATCCATCCCGCTTATTGTCAATAATCGTGGCGCTTGTCCCTTCGCGAGTGACTAAGAGGGTCAGCACGGCTGGATTTTTCTCGGAGGATTGATAGTTGAACAGCACCGGGTTGAATTCTGCTTTACCCGCCTGCGGAATCGGCAGGAAGCAAGCTTGAGCACTTACTAAGACATGACTATCGCGATCGGCGAGCAGAGAGGTTTCTGAACCCTGCCAAGATTCAGGCTGGCTCAGGTAGCGGCGAAAATTGCCTAAAAACTCCTTAAGCGTCACTCGCTGTAAGGGCTGTCCGTTCTGATTGCCGATCCGCAGATAAAACTGATCCAGCCGGACATCTCCAGTTTTATCAGTAAAATTTGGATGCCGAATCACTGGCATTAGGTTCAGTTCATGCTGCTGGGTTTGCGGGTTAAACTGCTGGACTTGAATCGTCATATCACTAATGTTGGGGCCAACCGCAGACCCTTTGTAGCGCCCGGTGTCTTCCCAGGTCAGGTCGAGGATACGCAAGCCAAGTTGGGTGGCTAGTCGTTGGGCGGTTGGGTTAGAAATCATCGAGCGAGTTTGATCAATCACCGCTTTGTATTGGCGGTAGTTGTCTAAGCTGACGGCTATTTCAGGTTCTGGTTTAGGCATTGGCGGCGGTTTTTGGGCGGAGGATTTTGAGGATTCGGGCGAAATGATGCCCCAAGGCTGCTCGCTGGCTAGGGCTTGGGAATTGACCTCTAGGTGGCTGCAAGCATAAGTCAACTGGGCAGCACCCATCATGATTAAAGGTAAGGTTTTACGCATCGGGCGATCGCTTAAATATCAAAGGGTTATCCTGTTGTCGATCACTCTAGCGGCTAACTCTACTTGTCTCTGGCTAGGTTTCCATTTTAGTAACAGTCGCTGCGATCGCAAAATCAAGCTGCCCAGATGCTTGTTAATAGCTTTTCTGATTTTTAAACCCTCATAAAATTACTTCTAGGGATTGGGAAAAGCATAACCAAAGATGCCTCGTAATCCCTATTTGGAGTTATTTTTAGAGCTAAAATTGGGGGATTATTAAAATACTTAAATCTTTATAAGTGAATAAATTGTCAAATTTGAGATTTGTTAACCTTAGCTTATATAAGTTTTTCGGTTGCCACAGCACGCAAAGTCTAAGGCGCAGCAAAGCTAGGAGTTCAATCAATGCAAAATAGCTGAGTCTTCGCCCAACTGCACCTAAATTTAGGTGCAGGCTTTTTCGTGTCTCCAAAACATTTGCAAAATTTTAGCAGAGGCCTTTTTCAGGTAAGTAAACGATGAACGATGTTGTCCCCCTATCGCATTCCATGCAGGCAAACTATCACCTCGCAATTGTGCGTCCCCGGTCGGTGAGTGATATGGATGAAGTTGTGCAAGCCCTGCGCGGAAATAAAGCTGTTATCCTCAATCTAGAACAGCTAGACGTTAAAGAAGCCCAGCGGATCTCTGATTTTGTGGCGGGCAGCACTTACGCTATTTCTGGTTCTCAATCTAAGCTTGGCAAAGGTGTGTTTTTGTTTACACCTAATAATTTCAAGATTCAAGATCGAGGTCGAGTTGAGGCAGCGATCGCCTTTAACTAATCGCTAGCTTTTAGGTAATGAATAAACAATCAGGGGTACAAGATTCGACCAAGTCAGGCATTTTCTAGATGCAGCGGATTAGACAATCCTCGCAACCGCTCCTGATACCAATTCTCATTGGCGTTGAATTAAATATTTTTTGAAAGCCCCACTCCGTGAGGCTTTCAAAAAATATTTAGTGAAGGTATTCCGCAAAGCCGTATGACTCCAGCTTGTAACAGTCGGGCAGCAGACTGCAATTGGGCTAGAAATTGCCCTGATGATCGTTCTTATCTAATACCGGGCACTGGGGAACACCCAAAGATCTAATAGCTCTCCCATGCCCAAACCCACAACAGCGATCGCAATTAAACTCCAAAACGTACGAGTTTGACTGATATTGAAAAACCGCATTTCATTCCAGGCAAAGAATGTAGTCAGAAAGGGAACTAAGACAAGGGCTAGAAACAGAGACGATGTGAGGGCTAGCGTCACTAAGATACTGACAGTTAAAGCTACACTTAAGACTGTCGGAATATATTCGAGGGCTTGCTTGATCCATCTGCTGCCAGCCCAGGACAGGGTCATCGCAAGAGCGATGATTACTAAACCCATAAACCAAAAAACGTGATGAGCTGCTAAATTCCACCCCACCAGAGCATAGGCAGACCAGAGCAGGATTAGGGCTAGCCAAGGCAATTTGCCAAGTGACTTTAGTTCTACGTTTAAGTCGTTAGCTTTCATTTCAGGATTTGAAATTTTCAATAGAGCCGATCCTCCCTCATCTTTAACCATAGCAAATCAACTTCCCTTTTATTCATTGAGTGTTGGTTCTTCGACAGGACGGATAATCGTTGCCTCTGGGGTAACTTGTGGCTTAAAAATAGCCTGCAACGCTTCTTCTAAGGTCGGTGACATGACGATTCGGTTTTCATAGGCAACAATAACCCGCACTAGCGTCGGCAGGCTATTTTTAGTTGCCTCTAAGTAAAGCGGTTCCACATACAGCAGAGATTTTTCAATTGGCACAATCAGCAAGTTGCCCTGAATTGCTTGTGAACCCTGACGGTTCCACAGTGAGATTTGTTGAGAAATGACCGGGTCTTGATTAATGCGGGCTTCGATTTGTTCAGGTCCGAAAACCAACCTCTCTTTGGGGAAGGTATACAACAACAATTTACCGTAGTTTTCCCCGTCTGATCGAGCGGCTAACCAGGCAATTAAGTTGGTTCGTTGGCGCGGCGTATAGGGCAACAGCAAAATAAACTCTTCAAACGGGACAACAGGCAAACTGGTGATCAGATAATACGGTTCGACGGGACGAGACTCATTTCCGTAGACCTCATTGGGAATTTGCCACTGGTCTTCTCGGTTATAAAATACCTGCGGATCGGTCATGTGATAAGTCATCAACCGTTTTGATTGCAGCTTGAAAAAATCGACAGGATAGCGCAGATGGCTTCGCAGCTCGGCTGGCAGATCGCTGAGCGGATGGAAAAGGCTGGGAAAAATTTTTGACCAAGTGGTAATGATTGGATCACTGGTATCAGCCACGTAAAAATTGACAGAGCCGTGATAAGCATCAATCACGACCTTAACCGAATTGCGAATATAATTGATGCCTTCACTACCCAAATCAGAGTAGGGATAGCGATCGCTCGTCGTATAGGCATCCGCAATCCAGTAGAGCTTATTCTGGTCAGATTGCCCCGGTGTTGGTACATTGGCTGCAACTAAGTAGGGATCGCTGTCATAGCTAAGGAAAGGAGCGATCGCCTGAATCCGGTGTTTGATGTTACGCCGAAACAGAACTTTCGTATCGGGTAGAAAATCGCGGGTAAACAATATGCGCCAGTCACGCAGGTAAACGGCGAACAGGCCTCGCCGCCACCAGGAACCTATGTTGATGCCCCCCTTGCCATCGTAAATATTGTAGGTATTGTCGCTGCCGCTGGGAAAATCTAACTCCTGCGTCAGGGTGTGAGTCATCACATAGGTGTTGGCAATCTGGCCGTAATAGATGCGGGGTTGCCCAATCGGAATACTGGCACGAATCGCAGGGCTGGATGTCGTCAGTGCCCCACCTTTACCCTCCGTAATGTCTTTCACAAAATACTCCGGCAATCCGCCCGCCCCGATTGTATTCACTGGGCTGACGGTGAAGCCGTAGCCATGAGTATAAATCAGATGACGATTTACCCAAGTCTGTGCCTCTTTGGGGACGCCGCTGTAGTCGAGTTCCCGCGCAGCGATCAGTACCTGTCGTTGTTCAGTGGTTGCGAGAGGGGAATGAGGTGCTGGACGCTTTTGGGGAGTTGCAGGCGGACGGGCAGGCACATTCGTTTGCAGGGTGTAGCGATCAATATCTGCGTCGGGAAAGCGGTAATAGGGACGAATTTGCTGCAATTGACGATTTGTTTCTAGCAATGGTCGCTGATCCCACAGGCGAATATTGCGAATGGTCAAATCATTAGCAGTCAAATCTGCTTCTGTAAGTTGTCCTTGAGGGTTAAAGTTAATCGAGTCAATCGCCTCCAATCCAAATGCCTGACGGGTAAGCGCAATCGTTCGTTCGATAAACGGACGTTCCCGCACTAGCTCATTCGGCTGCACAATCAAATACTGAATGGCTTCAGGGACAACAATACCTGCAATAATCAGAATTCCAAACCCACCAAACCCAATTTTGACCCAATGACGACGGGGCGATTTAGGTCGCCAGAAAATGGCGCGCCACAGCAGATATCCAGTAATCGCCAGTGCCAGAATGCTCAATCCGGTATAAGCAGGAAGTTGAGCCACAACATCGGTGTAGCTGGCCCCAAAAGCAACGCCACGCAGCGAATACAACAATTCATATCGGCTCAGCCAATAGCTCAAAGCAATAACCGCCAGCAAAACGCTGCCAACCCCATGCAGGTGTCGTTGCTGTGCTGAGGAAAACCCCAGAAAACTGCCCTGACTCAGGCTATTCCCTGACAACAAATAGGTGAGTGCAACGGCAATAAAACCAGACAGAAACAGCCCAAACAGCCACAGCTCTAGCAATTCCCAAAGCGGCAGGGCGAAAATGTAGAAACTAAGATCGTGATTAAATAACGGGTCAGCGGTATTGAAGGCAGTGGGCTGTAAATATTGCAGGGCAACTGCCCATTGTTTTGAAAACAACCAACCAAACAAGATACTGAGGACAATTGCGATCGCCCTCAGCAAAAAGCGAGGATAAATGAGCAGGGCGATCGCCATCCCCGACACTCCACCCAGCAGCCAAACTTGCCTAACCAGTTGTGCAGCAGTTTGCCAAAGGTTTTTAAGGGTGAAACGAGACACAAATGGGGTTGAAAGCGTTGCCCCATCATTCCAGTAACTGACAGCAAGACGACCATAATACAGGAGGAGAAATCCGATTGCCAAACTTAGTCCGATCGTGAGAGGAAGAAGCGATCGTAGTCTTAAAGTTGCACTTACCGGAATAAATAAGGCAGAGGAACGCGGTAGTTCCGCTTGATAGGGAAACAGTGAATTTTTCCTGGGTGCCTGACTGTAGAGACCTTCCACAGGATTATGGGAGTATTTCAGTCGTTGCGCTAACGCCAGATTACCGAGTAGATAAATTGCTGTGAACCCTGTCACAACTGCTAAAAGAGCCAATCGAACTTGGAATTTGAGCAGGAATACTGAGAGATAATCAACTTCCTGAAACCAGAGCATTTCTGCTCCTAGCCGGGAGAGTAAATCAAGCAGTAGTCCTACTCCTAAAAGAACAGTAAACAATTGAAATAGACGTTTCCAGTCCACAAACATGACCAGCTAAAATAGCAGCAGCAGTAGTTTTATGTAGCAAATTTATAGGGGGACTCTCATCATGACTGGTTCTGGTCTAATAAGCCTTTGTCTGGAGCAAAAGCATTGCAGAGATTGAAGGGGGAGGGTTTCATCAGAATTGCAACATCCGAATAAGACTCTAAAAGCTAGCATAAACGACTGTGAAAAGTTCTGAAGCCCCATCTGCATCAGCAATGCTCATTTTTTCAAAGTGAGCATTGCTGCATCTAAAATGGTAATAATCAAAAAGCCCGCATTAGCGGGCTTTTTGATGGCTTTTTAATTATTTTCCTAACCAGCGATCTCCTGATCGTCGTCCTCTTCGACTAAGACAATCGCGATCGCGCAAAATACAAACCCAAAGGTCAACGGCATGGGTGATTTCAGCCAGTAGGCAGTCATGGCAACAATCAGTATACAGGCAATACTAGCCCCGTAAACCAGCTTTTCTTGACGGCTGAGCACTTTTTGAACCGGCACCAGTTGCAATGCTTGGTTGGGCAGAGGCAAGGGCATGACTGCGCCAGGTGGAAAAGCCCAATAACGATATTGCTCAATGAAGAAGTCAGTCCAACCTTGCTCTTGACACCAAGCTTTGGCAAATTCCTGTGAGTATCTGAGCATGCTCCGAAATCCTGTCTTAAAACCAAATAAAATGATTAGCCAGCCAGTGCGACTGAATCAAGAATCAGCAAATCCAGCCAAATTAAATCTGGCTGGGTCACTTTTTGAAATTAACAGAGGCAACCAGGTCTGATCAGCAGCAAACACAACTCTTAATTTTCACAGCCGAAAATATTGATATTTGTGAATTTCCTGGCTCTGAACCGTAGTTTCAGCCGCTAAATCGAAATAAATTATGGAGCTTTTGGGGCAGACTTGCGCGATCGCTTGAACAATTTCGGCGTCACTAACCCTTGCGGAAAGAAGATCGTTCCCAAGACAATTAATAGCCCAAAAATAATTAACCGACCGTCGCGTAAAAATTCAGCTAGCCATTCTGGTAAACCGGAAATATCGGCAATTCCCCGCAGCACTTCTGGCAGTGCCGTAAACACCATTCCCCCCAAGACTGGGCCGACAAAGGTGCGAGTGCCGCCAATTAAAACCGAAGTCAAGTAGATAATGCTGGCATCAAACGTGCCTTGGCGGGCATTCCAGGTATTCAGAAAGTGGGCGCTGACTGCCCCGACCACTCCAGCCAAAATGGCTCCGAGGGTAAAGGCCAACACCTTGTAGTAAGTCGGGTTAATTCCCATCGCGTCAGCCGCCAGCTCATCTTCCCGAATCGCCGTCAAGGCTCGCCCAACGCGAATATGTTCTAACCGATACAGCAAGACCATGCTCAACAGCAGCAGGGGCAGCACCACCCACAAATACTCAATTGGCGTATTAAATGGCTGTGGAATCCCAAAAATTCCAACCGCTCCACCTGTAATTTCCAGGTTAAGCGAGAATACGCGCAAAATTTCGACAAAGGCGATCGTGGCGATCGCCAAATAAATTCCCTTTAAGCGCAGGGCCGGCATTCCGACCAGCACCCCCAGCAGCCCAGATAGCAGCCCTCCCAGCAGCATTTCTAGCAGCAGCAGCGGAATCGGCAGTAGCGGCCCCTCAAACTGCCAAACCTTGGTGGAAAGAATTGCTGCCACATAGCCACCCAAGGCATAAAACCCCGGACTAGCCAAAGACAACTGCCCCGCCATCAACGGCAAATAAAGCGACAGCCCCAGCATTGCCCCCAATAGCATCGAGACCAGCAAAAATCCGTAAGTGTTAAAGAAGTCAGCCATCAGAACCAAAGCAAGGTGTTGCACTTTGATTACTGTAACTCTACAAAGTCAACGTCCGTGCTATGAGGCAGCGATCATTACACCTAATCAAAGGGATTTTTATACCACTTTTTTCGTCTCTGCCAATCATGGAAAAGCGTAACAAACGCGCTGTATTTTATGCCGTCTTCCTCGCCAGCGTGGGGAATATCCTCAACACTGTAGCAAAGTCGATAACCCATTGGTAAAGTTTTCCAGTACGTAGCTGACCAGTTTTCCACAGCCTCAATAATTTCAATCGATTTTAAATCAACTTTTCTGAATGGGTGTGCAAGGTCATATTGCAACACCTCTTGGAGGATTTGTGCGCTGCCTGCTTCAATACAGCCTTCCATTTCACACCAGGCAGGAATGTATAAATTCCAATCGGTTTGTGAGAGTAGCTCCCAATGCTCTATTTCCTTTGGTGCAAGCTGATAGTGTAACCCTCGTGAGGCCGAGCGAGTCAACTCTTCTCTAATTGCCTTTTTGTCAAAGACAAACGACTCATGCTTGCTGGGTTGACCCACAAAAAGCTCAATAATTCTCTGCGGGAAAGATTATCTATAACTTCAACTAGTTGATCACAGGTGAGTCCATGTCCCTCTCTGTTCATCAACTCTTCTAAATAATCTAAAGTCAAGGATGCCAGATCTTGAGGATACTCAACAGCAACGTCTAGCATCCAGTACTCACTTCTATCCATTGTCTAAGTTAGATCGATACACATAAAGTCCTGAACTATGGATATTCTTCAGCATGAGATAGTCGCCCTCTGACTAACTCATACTCATCTTCCAGCAGCCACAGTTTAGCTTCCTCATAATCTGGGCTGGCAAAAATAACCTTGTACTGTTCAGCAGGATCATACACATACCAATACCCCGCCTGGTCGCTAAGCAGGAGAAGAACGCAGGGTAGTCCTGGATCTAGCCAGACTTCTAAGAATATCCAATCAACTGGGACGAGTGCGGGGGATGACGTGGTATCGACTTGCTGCATCAACTTTTATTTCTCCATAAAAGAGGGGGATTTGCGAGCCATTTGGGCTAATTCTGTAACCAATTGAACCCGCAAAAAACAATCCGTAGCGCTCGTAACCTCGAATCCAACCCGTATATTCCCCTCTCTCAATAATAGTCTGAGCAACTCGCTCCATCGTGAATTCGTCATTGAAAACATGAGCAGAATGCCCTCGTTGCAAAAGTCTCAGCACTTGTGGAGTATTTGGTAGGTGCTTGGAAGTATGCCTGGGATCAAGAAAAACTTGACGTTCAATACCGCTCATCAATCTTGAAGGTCGCGTTTTCCAGAAATCATTTTCTCAGGATGACAGTTGTTTAAATCCCCAACCGTTGGTAAATTTGATCGAGCTGCTGGAGATGATGTTGGGGGTCGAAGCAGGCGGCAATTTCTTCGCTAGATAGCAGGGTTTTGACTTTTGGGTCTTGGCTAATGTTTTCTCGAAAATTACCTTGTTCAGTATTCCAAGCTTGGTGAGCATTGCTCTGGACAATCGCATAGGCCTCTTCGCGGCTGATCCCTTTATCAACCAAGGTGAGCAAAACTCGTTGGCTAAAGATCACGCCCCCATAGAGATTCATATTTCGCTGCATGTTGTCGGGGTAAACCAGCAGGTTTTTGACCAAATCTGTGATTTCCACCAGCATGAAGTGCGTAATAATTGCTGAATCAGGAAAAATCACCCGCTCGACGGCGCTATGGGAAATATCTCGTTCGTGCCAGAGGGCAACGTTTTCCAAGGCGGCGACAGCATGCCCCCGGACAATTCTGGCCATGCCGGTCAGTCGCTCCGAGCGGATCGGGTTGCGCTTGTGAGGCATCGCAGACGAGCCTTTTTGTCCCTTCGAGAAAAATTCTTCCACTTCTAAAACATCGGTGCGCTGGAGGTTGCGAATCTCCACCGCAAACCGCTCAATCGAAGCCGCCACTAGAGCCAAGGTTTGCACGTAGTCGGCATGTCGATCGCGGGAAATCACCTGAGTTGAAGCCGTGTCCGGCTGCAAGCCCAGTTTTTGACAGGCGATCGCCTCGACGCGTGGGTCAATGTTGGCATAGGTGCCGACTGCGCCGGAAATTTTGCCAACGGCGATCGATTTTTGGAGGCGACAGAGGCGATCGCGATGACGCAGCATTTCAGCCAGCCAGCCGGCCAGCTTAAAGCCAAAGGTGATCGGTTCGCCATGAATGCCGTGGGTGCGCCCGACCATCACCGTGTAGCGATGCTGTTGGGCCTGATAGCGAATCGCCTGAGTTAATTTCTCAACCCAATTCAGGAGAACATCCAAACTAGAGACCAATTGCAGCGCTAGGGCCGTATCCAGCACGTCAGAACTGGTCAAACCCAAATGAATGTGGCGCCCAGCCTCGCCGACATGCTCATTCAGATTCGTTAAGAAGGCAATCATGTCGTGCTTAACTTCCGCTTCAATTTCGAGCACCCGTTGGGGGTCAAACTTGGCTTTAGCCTTAATTTCTGCCAGCGCTTCTACCGGAATTTTGCCCAATTCTGCTTGAGCTTCACAGACGGCAATTTCTACCTGTAGCCACGTTTTTAGCTTGGAGGTTTCAGTCCACAGGTCGCCCATTTCGGGCAGAGTATAGCGCTCAATCAAAGCTGGTTTCAAAATGCGACTCAATCATTTTGACATACTCGCCAGCCTGAGCGCGCAGGGATTCTCAGCTCAAACAACAATTAGCAAACTCTACGCGTTTTCTTACGCTCTGGATGGTTGGTGGTAGACTCGCCGACTTGATTAATCCTGGCAATCATCTGATACAGTCGCCCGTGATCGCGCTGATTAAAGTGAAAGCTGAGTTGGGGCCAGGGGTTAGCCGTTTCCGAGCCAGATGCTTCCGGGTCGGAGCCGCTGGTTTGTTCAATTTGACCCGTCAGTAGAATGTCGCTAAAGGCTTGATTGAGTTGATCTAAAGCAGCCGCCGAAAGCCTGTGATTAAGGTGAATCACCAGCCGATCGCCGACGTAGCGACTAGAGTGATAGACCCGATAAAACCCAGAAATCGCTTCGCAAGCTGCATCTAGGCTATGAGTAATAGTGTAAAGCCTATGGTCTTGGGGGCTGATTAACTGATTTGCCCTCAGGTGCGTGTGAACATAAGCATCCCAGTCTTGCCAGTAGGTGCCGCCTGGGCGATCAATCAGCACGAGCGGAAACGGGGTTGATTTGCCGGTTTGAATTAAGGTCAAACACTCAAAAGCCTCATCTTGGGTGCCAAACCCACCCGGAAACAGGGCGATCGCATCGGACTCGCGGAGGAAAAATAGTTTCCGGGTGAAAAAATACTTAAAGTCAATCAGCTTCGAGTCGCCCTCAATATAGGGGTTTGCCCCTTGCTCAAACGGTAACTGAATATTTAAGCCAAAGGACTGCTCGGCTCCAGCTCCCTTGTTGGCGGCTGCCATAATTCCCCCACCAGCGCCGGTCATCACCATATAGCCTTGGGCAATCACCCGCTGGGCAAAGTCAACCGCCATCTGGTATTCCGGGCTGTCGGGGGAGAGGCGCGATGAGCCAAACACAGAGACTTTGCGGGTGTGACGGTAGCCAGCAAACACCTGAAACCCATGGTGTAAATCTCGCACCGACGACCGGAGAATTTTCCAATCTAATCGCTCCATGCCTTCTTCACCCATCTGGAGCAGCAGATTCAAGGTTTGAAAGATTAAATCTCCGTCCTGATGAGTTGGCAGGCGATCCAGAAGGTGATCAAGATCTGTCTTGAGAGATGCTATTGCAGCGGGGGAAGCAGAAAATGTCATCAATGCTTGATAATCCTGACAGTTTCATTTTACTGATTAGTTAGGGGCGATCGCAGGTAGCCTAGACGACATCAGTTGGAGATTTTTATGAAAGGATTTTTACAAAAAGAATGCCAAAAAATTAGTCCAAGTGTTCACTTGGACTAATTTTTGACTTCTTGGCAGCCGACTTTAGGCTAGCTTTACTCAAAAACCCAGATCCAATGGGTTAGTTAACCTAGAGATATTTTTCCAGAGTCGTTGCCAGAGTCGTTTTAGGGACAGCTCCCACAACCATATCTACCCGTTGACCGCCCTTGAAAATCATCAAAGTTGGAATACTGCGAATCCCATACTGACTCGCAACACTCGGATTTTCGTCCGTGTTGACTTTGACAACTTTTATCTGTCCGACGTACTGCTCTGAAATTTCATCTACGACTGGAGCAACCATTCTGCAAGGCCCACACCAAGGGGCCCAAAAGTCCACCAGAACCGGAACCTCGCTGTCAAGAACTTCTTCCTTAAACGTAGTGTCTGTAACTTGCAGGGCTGATGACATGCCTGAAAACCTTTCCTAAATAATGTTTCTTTGGATCTTGACTCGGATTCAATTTTACCACAGGCATTTGTTCATCTTTTGCGATGTCGTCTGCATTAACTTTTGCAACATAAAAATTGGGCTTTGACTTAATTTCCGGCTAACTTTAAACTAAGAAACCGCCCGAACATAAGCCCAGGCGGAGTGTGGTGTGAGGAGTGAACGGAAACTTGCGTCTCCGCTAGCTCCATTGTATGAAAACAGTGTAAATTTGCCACTGCATCTGAAGCGAAACTTAGAATATTTAGCTAAACTTCAGCAGAATTCTAGTCCTTCCTGCTTGGACTAAAGATTATTTGTCTGATTAGTCTTGCTGCAAGCATAGAAAACTCTGAGGCCAGTTCAAAGACTGAGCAAGGATTTTAAGCTCAGATGATGACATGATAAACCTCTGTAATGACTTAACTTACTTGCCCTACTTGCCCATCCCCAACTTTTGGGCTTTTTGGTAAACTTTGCCTTCCGTCAGCAGCGAAGGGGCAATTACGACTTCGACTTGCTGCATTTCTCGAATATCTTTCGCACCTAAAGTCCCCATACTGGTTTGGAGCGCCCCTAGAAAGTTGTGGGTGCCGTCATCCAGTTGAGCTGGCCCGCGCAAAATTTGCTCTAGCGTACCCGTTGTGCCAACCCGAATTCGAGTCCCCCGGGGCAGGACGGGGCTAGGTGTTGCCATCCCCCAATGATAGCCGCGTCCAGGCGCTTCGGCAGCTCTGGCAAAGGGTGAACCCATCATCACTGCATCAGCCCCGCAGGCAATGCACTTACAAACATCTCCACCGGTAATTAAGCCGCCATCGGCAATAATCGGCACGTATTGGCCGGTTTCCAGCAGGTACTGATCACGGGCGGCGGCACAATCAGCGATCGCGGTTGCCTGCGGCACACCCACTCCCAAAACTCCCCTTGACGTACAGGCGGCACCAGGGCCAATGCCAACCAAAACGGCGGCGGCCCCAGCCTTCATTAAGCTGAGGGTGACTTCATAGGTGACACAATTACCCAAAATTACCGGCATCGGCATTTCGCGGCAAAACTGAGCCAGGTCGAGCGGAGTAACCGCATCAGGAGACAGGTGGGCAGTCGAAACCACCGTTGCTTGAATAAACAATAGGTCTGCTCCAGCTTCGGCAACCGCATGGCCACAGCGGCTAGCGGCAGCGGGCGTTGCGCTGACAGCAGCAATTCCGCCGGCTGCCTTAATTTCTTGAATTCGCTGCCGGATTAGCTCTGGTTTAACGGGTTCAGCGTAGATGGATTGCATTAAAGGCACAAACCCTTGGACATCGACAGCAGCAATCTGATCCAACACGGGTTCAGGATCGGCATAGCGCGTCTGCACACCCTCTAGATTTAGGACGCCAAGCGCTCCTAACTGCGACAGCCGGGCCGCGACTTTAACATCAACAACACCATCCATTGCGCTGGCGATAATTGGGATTTCCCGCTCAATATTGCCAATTTGCCAGCCTGTGTTAGCTAATTGCGGATCAAGCGTGCGGCGGCCGGGAACCAGAGCAATTTCGTCAATGCCGTAAGCCCGGCGAGCTGTCTTGTTACGACCAATTTGAATATCCACAGTTCTATCCCAGATCCTTTCAGTTAACCTATCACAAGCTCAATCCACCCTGCCAGGGTCAGCATCAGCCCGGTCAGGCTTAGGGGATGAACTACCTGCTGGATGCTGGATTAACTGGGATCAGGATTGCGTTTAATCGGCTTAGTCGGCTTGCTGTAGGACTGGCGAGGCTCCTGAGGTGTAGCGGTGCCACCAGAAGCAGGTCTTTTGCCGGCCCGAGGAGAGTAGGTAGACCCAGCACGATCGCGGCTCGGTTTAGGGCGATCGCGGTTGACCTTGGCGGGCTTCTTCGGTGGCAGTAAGGCAACAGTGTTAGCTTTGACTAATACCAAATTGTTGCCCTGGCGATTTGCTTCGACATCCCAAAAATAGCCCGGCTTGAGCGTAACCGTTCCTTCTACCCTCACCTTAAAAAACTTAGGCGGTTCAGAGCCTTTCCGAGCAGACTGCTGAATTTTAACCACCGCAAACCCTTTTTCTTGAGACTGAAAAATAATTTCTCCGCGAACAGAGAAAAAACCATCGGTGGTGAGGCTAGGCGCTGCTTCTTCTGTGCCAGTTGGATTTAGCTGTTCTGGCTCCCAGACGCCAACAATTTGCAAATGTAGCGTTTGCAGCTTTTCACGAGTGCGCGGGTAGACAACCCAAAGATGCTGCTTTTCTAGATCAAGATGCTTTTTGACCAAGCTCATCACCTGCCCCAGCAGAACAGCATCTAGCTCAGTCCCGTCTTCAGTTAGCAAATTGCCGCGATTAAACTGCTCTTCGCTGGGTTGGTAGCGCCCTCGCACCAAACCGATCGCCCGATACTGCAAGAGTTCGCTCGGCGGTGGAATTGGCTGCTGGCGACTAATTTCTGATGTCTGAGCCACAGCTTTCGCCTCTGCTCTAGCGGGTGGCTGTTGCAAAGGCGGCACTGAAGATGATGACGGGTTGGAGGTAGATTCTGATGAAGCACTCATAGACTTGAAGAAGGCGGTAACTCTTGAGACAGCTTGGATTGAATGCAAGGTCACAAGGACGATGAACGACTATTGCTTAGTATTACAAATAAATAATGTTTGACCTTTATTCTCACATCAAGGGCGTGACAACTTTCCATAGCCTTTGCACCCAACGCAAACCATTTCTAACTGCCCAGCAAAGCTTAACTGATTTGAATACACAGAGGATAAATCCAAAACTCAAGGATAGACGATGTTTGGGTAAAGTCCAACCCGCTATCGTTAGATAGGTGGAATTGTGGAATTAAAGTTGCTAGTTCATCTTTAGAAATTTTAGAATTGTTCAGATCCATGTTAGCGATTCCCGACTGTTTACCGTTACCCCACTTTAGATCCTATGAATCCTGCACTGTCTCAATTTGGCGATCAGATGTCTCACCTGACAGGGGTTCGGGCGATTATGAAGGACATCAACGAGACGCTGAGGGCAGGACAGGGACAAGGGTTTTGCAATCTCAGTGCCGGCAATCCGCTGATTATTCCGGCTGTTGAGCAACTTTGGCGCAAGTACACGGCAGAATTGCTGGCTAGCGATGAGTTTGGTGAAGTGGTTTGTCGCTACGGGGCCAGCCACGGCTACGACCCGTTGATGGATGCGATCGCTGACGACTTCAATCAGCGCTATGGGCTGAGCTTGACTCGCCGCAATATTTTAATCACCCCCGGCAGTCAGTCCCTCTACTTTTTCGCTGCCAACGCCTTTGGCGGCTATACCCGCTCCGGTCAACTGCGGCGGATTGTCTTACCCCTCAGCCCAGAATACACGGGCTACGGTGGCGTTAGTTTAGTCCAAGAAGCGCTGGTTGCCTATAAGCCCAAGCTCGATATTGAAGCGGCTGCCCATCGGTTTAAGTACCGACCTGACTTTAGCCAACTTCAAATTGGTGAAGATACTGGCTGCGTGATTTTTTCTCGTCCCTGCAACCCAACCGGCAATGTCCTGACGGATGAAGAAGTGCAGAAAATTGCTGACTTGGCGGCCCCATTTAATGTGCCGGTTTTAATTGATTCTGCCTACGGGCCTCCTTTTCCGGGGCTTAACTTTGCGCCGATGACGCCGATGATGGGCGGCAATGTGATTCACTGTATGAGTTTGTCGAAAGCTGGCCTACCCGGAGAGCGGGTCGGAATTGCGATTGGCGATGAGAATTTGATTCAGATTTTGGAAGCGTTTCAAACCAACGCCTGCATCCACTCCTCGCACTATGGACAGGCGATCGCCGCTCGTTCAATTCGGTCGGGCACGCTAGCTCAGACTTCCAGTGAAGTGATTCGCCCGTTTTATCAGTCTAAATTTAAGGTCTTGGAGTCCACGCTGGCTGAGTCAATGAACCCTGACCTGCCCTGGTTCTTGCATCGAGGCGAGGGAGCGATTTTTGCTTGGCTGTGGTTAAAGGATCTACCAATCAGCGATTGGGATCTTTACCAGCGGCTGAAGCAGGCGGGAGTAATTGTTGTGCCAGGTAGCTCTTTCTTTCCTGGTTTGCACGAAGACTGGGCCCATAAGCAGGAGTGCATTCGGATTAGCCTCACGGCTTCTGATGAGGCAATTCAAACGGGGATGCAGCGCTTGGCTAAAGTAGTTGAGCAAGTGTATCGTCAGCCCCCCGCTGGCTCTGCTTCTGCTTTAGAAGCAACAGTTGTTTGACTGGCGATCTCTTGGAGCCTCAAC
The DNA here is from genome assembly GCA_019359715.1 of Aphanocapsa sp. GSE-SYN-MK-11-07L. Taxonomy (GTDB): domain Bacteria; phylum Cyanobacteriota; class Cyanobacteriia; order Thermosynechococcales; family Thermosynechococcaceae; genus JAHHGS01. The sequence goes on from JAHHGS010000082.1 coordinate 30,386, forward strand.
TCCAAACAAATTGCGGCTTGCTGCTACAAGCAAGTAGCAAGGCTTTCATTCTCAACCATCTTCTGCTCAGGAGTCGAGAAAAATTATGACTAGCAAATTACTGACCAAACCAGCATTTGAAGACCAATCACAAAGCAATTCGTACAGTCGACTGCCGCAAATCAACAGGGAGAACACCAGAGTGTATGCAATTGCTTTTGATATGGATATTGAATCTCTTAAGGAACACTACGGAGATCCTTATAACAATGCTTACAGCGATATCCGTAAGGTTTTGCAGTCTCATGGTTTTAGTCCGCAGCAGGGAAGTGTTTATTTTGGCGATAATACTGTCAACGCGGTGACTTGCGTGTTAGCAGCTCAAGATTTGGCTAAAAAGTTGCCCTGGTTTAGCAGCTCTGTCAGGGACATTAGAATGCTGAGAATTGAAGAGTTCAACGATCTTGGCCCAGCCGTGCAGTTGATGGGCTAACTTCAGACCTCTTTACCAGTTCTCGCGCTCTAGCTCTTCTGGTTGTTGCTCAGAGTTTTTGAGCGGCTGCATGACTCGCCCCAGACTTTCCGGCAGCTTGGCGATCGCTTCTTGGACAAAGGCTTTCACAAACTCATCGCGACGGTTGAGCTGGAATTGGCGCTGCACCACTTCCGTAATGCCGCCATCACCCCAATCTTGGTCGTGGCGAAAATATTCAATAAAGCTTTTGCCAGCGATCCGAGTCAGATAGGCAGCACTAACGCTTTGAACAGACTTGCCAATTACGTATCCGCCAATGCTCATCTGCAAAGCGGTCGTCACTAGTTCCATTACTCCTTTGACAATGCCTAGACTGCCCAAGGTTTTGGCCAAAGAGATGGCTAGCTCCCGCCCGCGATCGGCGTTTAGCTCACAGCCGTAGACTTTGCCAATTTCGACCACCATCTGGGCATTCACTGCCGCAGCGGCCAGCAAATCAACCACGGGCACGGGTGTGACCCAGATTACGCCGGCGCCAATCCACTGAAAGCGTTCGACAATTTTTTCAGCCTGTCGCCGCCGCTGAATGTCAATCAGGCGACGGGCATCTTCGCTCAGCCGCTGCGATTGCAGCAAAATATTGTCAGCGACTAAATCTTGCCCTTCCGCCCGCAGGATAGCCGCCATTCGCTTAATCAGCGGCATGATGTCTGGGTCGGGGGTGAGGGTTTGCCCATTTTCCAGAAACACAGCGTGGGGATTGGCGGCAACGGCTATCACGTCACTGGGGGCAATAAACCCCCGCACCCGCTGCCGTAGACGAGTCAGAATTGCCTCTCGGTCAGCTTCTGGGTAGCGATCGGTCTTATTGAGCACAAGCAGCGATCGCTTGCCCATTTTAGCCAAGTTGGTGAGGGGGCTATATTCCGACTGCCGGAGGTCATCATCCAGCACAAACAGCAGCAAATCAGCTTCAGTCGCCAAGCGGCGAGCCAGTTGTTCTCGCTGCCCACCCGCTCCGCCTGCCTCTAGAATGCCAGGGGTATCGGTGATTAAAAGCTCCCAATCTAGACCCCGCAGTTGCAGACTGTAGGTTTCTCCAACTTCCGTTGTGCCCATCGGAGCGCCAACTTCACCCACCATCCGCCCCAGCAAAGCATTCACCAGCGAAGTCTTGCCAGCGGAGCCGGTGCCAAACACCACTACCCGCAGTTCATGGCGGGCAAACCCGTCTTCAATATCGTGCGATCGCTCTAAGAGGGCTTGCCGCGCTACTTCGTCTTCGATTTGGGCCACCTGCTTGCGAACCGCCCGCAGCGTTTCTTCGGCTGCTTCTGTTTTTTCGATCGGCACCTTGGGCGGTAGCCGTCGCCGCTGGTTTTTGCGCGCCTTGGCCCGAAACAAATTAGTGTAGTAAAAAAAAGCCAAAACCAATGCCCCCAAAAGGGCAATCAGCAGCAGCAGCAGCAAATTGGCCAGCAGGGGGGTGGTGAAGGAAACCTGAATGTAGAGCCAGTACAGCGAATTCACCAACCACAGCATCAGGCCCAGAATGATGCCAAAACCAAAGATCAGGGTGAGCAGGCGAGGCAGCGGCATGGTAGAAAAGGCAAAAATTAAGGCAGGCGTTTGGCAATCTGGCTAAACCCCGGCAGATGCAGAGGCTGATTCCGCCACAATTGCAGCATCAACCAAGCGCTGGTAACAAAATAGCCTGACGTGACGAGGCTATTTAAAATCAGCAGCGATAAGCTTGTGCCGCTGCCTTCGCTGGCTAAGCCAACTCCAGCGTTGAGCAACCCATAGACGAGCAGCCAACTGACAGAAAAGCTGACGCAAAGCCGGCTCGCCGCCCGGTGCTTGCGATCGCTCTTGCGGTTTGAGAGCGTCCAGATTGCTGGCACCAGTCCAAACACAGGCACCGCATAGAGTAGAAGCTGTAATCGCTTCAGGTTTGTGTTTTCAAACCCATCCTGCTCCAGCCCCGCTTGCCAGTGCAGACTGTCAATCATGTCGTCTGATCGATCTGTCAGGTCAGCCATCTCAGGTTTGAAATCCTCCAGTTGGTATTGATCTAAACCTATCCTAAGCGATTTAACCCAGCCTCACCGCTGCGATACTGTGATGGAGCAGGTGGTAAGAGCGCTGAGATAATGCAAGTTAAAACCCTCCACGATTGGCCGACGACAGCCCAGGCGGCCGTGGCGATTCAGCAGCAATTGCGATCGCAAATTATCACCCACAACGACTTTGGCCCGATCCAGCATGTGGCGGGGGTAGATGTTGGGTTTGAGGAGCAGGGAGCGATCACACGGGCGGCGATCGCGGTTTTGAGTTGGCCAGATTTACAGCTTAAAGATCAGGCGATCGCTCGTCAGCCGACTCGGTTTCCTTACATTCCCGGTCTGCTGTCGTTTCGAGAAATTCCGGCCATTTTAGAGGCTTTTCAGCAGTTGCAACTTAGCCCTGACCTACTGCTGTGCGATGGGCAAGGACTAGCCCATCCCCGTCGGTTGGGGATTGCCTGCCATCTAGGTTTACTAACAAATCTGCCCAGCATTGGTGTCGGAAAAACTCGTTTGATTGGCAGCCATGCGGAGGTGGGCAATCAGCGGGGAGACTGGCAGCCCTTATCCGATCGCAATCAGGTGATTGGGGCAGTCCTGCGAACTCGTGTAAATACCCACCCGCTCTATATTTCAGTCGGGCACCGGATTGGTTTAGAAACCGCGATCGCCTACGTGATCGGATGCACCACCCGCTATCGGCTGCCGGAAACCACTCGGTCTGCCCACAAATTAGCCTCTGGCTAGGCAGGCAAACTCTCGTTAAGCCAATTCAGAATCAATTCATTCACGACCTCTGGACGCTCATCGTGGGGGCAATGCCCTGTCTCAGGAATGGCCGTAAATTGAACCGAAAGGCGATCGCTCCATTGCCGAAAGATTTCAGCCCCAGTAACCGGCGTCCACGGGTCAGCTTCTCCCCACAGCACCAGCAGCGGGCATTGTACCTGGGGCAGTAGCTCCGAAATTCTTGGCCCGGCGGGAGCAGTCAGAATGGAGGCAAACACTTGCCGCGCCCCTGGGTCGCAGGCTGGAGCATAAATCAAATCGACCAAGTCGTCTGTAATTGCGGTCGGGTCGCCATAAACCTGTTTCAACGAGGCCCGGATTCTGGTTTTTTGGCGAACCCGATTAAAGATAAATCCACCAATCAGCCTAGAACCAGCCAGCCGCGTGAAGCCAGTCATGACCAATCGCAGCGGTAGGTTCAACTCTTCCGGGCGGTGGTTGAGTCCGCCAGCACAGTTGAGTAAGACAGCACCCGCAGTTTGCTCAGGGTGGTTAGCGGCCATGATCAAGCTCAGCAACGCCCCGATCGAGTTGCCAACAAATACGGTTGGGGTTTGGATATGGGCGGCCCAAAAATCAGCGACGAGCTGCTGCCACAGATCTAGGCTGTACTTGATCGCTGGCTTATCTGAACCACCAAACCCCAACAAATCCAGGGCGTAAACCTGGTAGCCCGCCGCAGCTAAAACCGGAATGTTTTTCCGCCAGTGACCAATCGCGGCCCCAAATCCGTGCAGCAACATCAGCGGTTGTCCAGTGCCAACAACGGTATAGCGAATCGTATGGCCTCGCCACTGCCAAGACAAAGTCGGTAAGGTAGGTGAAACTGAGATTTGCTGAGTAACCACGGGTGTACATATTTCTTAACAGTGTCTACCATCTTATAGCAGTCCTCAGATGGCGATCGCCAATCAGCTCTGTACTGGGAGAGGTATTTTCTAACTTAGAAGATGTTGATGCGCTGGCGGTTTGGGTTGAAAAAGCTCGCACCGCCGCTGTGCGATCGCGGGCAAAGCATCAACCTAAAGCAGTCGGATTAACCTGAATGACCAACCAAAGAGTTGCTATAAACTACGAGAGGCGATCGGAGGTAGAAATCATGGCTGAGGCAAAGATTGGGATTATTGGCGGCAGTGGGCTTTACAAAATGGAAGCCCTCAAAGACGTTTCAGAAGTTGAGATTGAGACTCCCTTTGGTGCCCCCTCCGATGCCCTGATTGTGGGGAAACTAGACGGGACTCCGGTTGCGTTTTTAGCTCGGCACGGGCGCAACCATCACCTGATGCCAACTGAAATTCCCTTTCGGGCCAATATCTATGCCATGAAGTCCCTGGGGGTTGAGTATTTAATCTCGGCTTCGGCGGTAGGTTCCCTGAAGGCAGAAGCCAAGCCGCTCGATCTGGTTGTGCCGGATCAGTTTATCGATCGCACCCGCAACCGAATTTCGACGTTTTTCGGTGAGGGCATTGTCGCTCATATTAGTTTCGGCCATCCAATTTGCGCCAATTTAGCCGGAATTTTAGCCGATGCGATCGCCAGCCTCAACTTGCCCAATGTAGACTTGCACCGAGGCGGCACCTACGTTTGTATGGAAGGCCCAGCTTTTTCGACCCAAGCAGAATCGAATCTTTATCGCAGTTGGGGCGGCACGATTATTGGTATGACCAACCTGCCGGAAGCCAAACTGGCCCGCGAAGCCGAAATTGCCTACGCCACCTTGGCCTTGGTGACAGATTACGACTGTTGGCACCCCGACCACGATAGCGTCACGGTTGAGATGGTAATTGGCAACCTGCAACGGAATGCCGTCAATGCCCAAAAGGTAATTCAAACTGCCGTTCGCCGCCTGAGTGAACTCCAGCCAGCCTCCGAAGCCCACACCGCCCTCAAGTACGCGATTATTACCCCCTTAGACAAAGCCTCCCCTGCCAGCAAGCAGCGGCTAGGGATTTTGTTGCAAAAGTATCTTTGATTTCGCCATAAAGTCGGACTTGAAGAGTCGCTTTAACTGCCAGTAATCACCATTTCGCCTACAGGCATTGGCAGTGCCTGGTCTGGTTCAATCGTGACCACAACTTCTGTAGTCCCCCCCCATTGATTCAGCGGTAGCTCCAAAAACACTTCACCCCGGTCGTTCGGTTTAAAATCGCCACAGGTCGTTTTCCGCCCATCTACCAATGCCCATAGGCGATAAACTTTGCCCTTGGGTAATGGAGTAACATCGCGCAAGACCAACAGGGCAGAACCCTTGGTGGGAACTATAATCAGGCTGCCAGAAGACTGTAGCTTTGGGCTTGTGCCAGTCAAGGTCAAAAAGCGATTCTTCGGCTGACGCAGCAGGTTGACGGCTTGCCGATAGCGGGATAGCTCTTTGCGGGTTGTTGCCAACTCAGTTTGACGCATCCGGTCTAGGGTTGCCTGAACCGTTGCCACCTGTTGATCCAGACGATGATTTTTAAGTTCGACCGCTGCTAATTTCTGTTGCAGCCGATAGGTTTCAATGCCTAAACCTGCAATTATCACAGCGGCGATTGCCCCTCCCCATTTCCATGAAAACCTGATCCGACTGCTTGGTCTGGTGGGAGAATGGGTTGCAGGAGAGGCTTCTGCTTGGGCCGCTTGCAGAATCTGCGTTTCTAGCTGCTGAGAGGGTGAAGAGGCAGGCAACGACAGCGGTAGGATGGCCAAAGTTGATTGCAGCCGCCGCAGTTCCGTTAACAAATCTGGGTTGTGATCCAGAAACTGCTTCACCTGAGCAGTTTCTTCAGGAGTCAGGTCGCCTAGAACATATCCTGCAAGCAGGTTCTCCAATGGTTCAGAAGGTTCAAGGGGTTCCATCGTTACTCCACCCAATCCGTTAAAAGTTGTCTTAGTTTTAAGAGTCCCTGGCGCGATCTCGTCTTCACGGTTCCGAGAGGAATGTTTAACTGCTGGGTAATCTCGGATTGACTCAGCCCATCGTAGTAAGCCATCTCTAACACTTGCCGCTGGCTATCTGGTAAAACTTGTAACGCCTCTAAGACACGATGGGAAAGTTCTGATAAAGAGGCATTTTCCATCGGTACATTCGGCGCATGGGAGGGTCGATTATGCTGCCAGCGCTGTAAGAGTTTTTGCTGCGATCGGACTTGGTTTAATCGATTGATTGCCCGCGATCGCGTCATCGTTAGCAGAAATACCAGCACAGAACCGCGGGCAGAATCGTAGGTTTCTGTGCGCCAGAAGGTGAGGAATACTTCCTGGGTCAGGTCTTCGGCTTCATGAACGTTGCTTAAAATTCGCAGTGCCAGACGGTAAATCGCTTCGCCGTAACGGTTATAGAGAACTTTCAGGGCAGCCAGATCCCCCGATCTCATTGCCCGAATTACCGCCGCATCCTCATGGTCTGCTAGTGCCATGTTAGAAGAACCAGCGAATTCCACTAACCGCATAGTATGCTCCTGCCAAAATCAAGACGACACTCCCCACTCGCATTACCCAGGCAGAGTGCTGGAGCAATACCTGGCTTTGCTTCAGCAGTCCAGTAAACAAGCTAGCGAAGAAGATAATTGCGGTGTACCCCAGCGCATAACTCACCATTGTCAGCACACCAAGAATCTGTGAACCACTTGCAGCAGCAGCAGCCAGAACCGCAAACAATACTGAACTGGCACACGGTGAACTAACCAGGGCAAAAGTTACACCCACCCCATAGGAACCTGGAATGGGCAAAGAGAGCTGAGTTTGGGGCAACGGTAAATGAATGATCCCAGCAAAGCTCAATCCCATCAGCAGGATGACAACACCGATGCTCAGATGCACCACTCCTTTGAAGTCCACAATCACGGCTGTTGCAAAGGCAGAAAGCAGTCCAAATAGGCTCAAAATCGTCACCGTTCCTAAAACAAACCAACCCGCTTTCACGAATGCATCCCATCGAGAAGTGACTTTGAGCGTACCGATGTAGCTCAGGTTTACGGGCAGCAGGGCTAGGATGCAGGGAGAAAAGCTGGCAAGTAATCCGCCCAGAAATGCCAGCGTTAATAGCATTAGGGGATGGCTAGTGTCCTGCCGCTCAAACCACTGCTGATAGCTGTTCTCAATCACGGAGATCAAATAGTCGATGCCAGTAGAAAGTGCTGTGAACCGATCGCCCACTAAGACAAGCAATCCGGCGCCAACAAACAGAACTATCAGCAGTCGCCACTTGCGTAATCGACGGTAAGTAGACGCTGGCAACTCAGAATCTTTTTGAATCATGGTTAGGGTGTTGCAGAAATTTCAATCAGTCATCTGGCGGAAGCTGGCTTGGATTTTGGCTTGAATCTAAAATCCAAAATGCTTGAATCTACTTCTGAATTTGGGCGATCGCTCGATTGAGCACGGCGACATAATCCTCCTGGTTGGGATTGTTGCGGAATTGCTTTAACACTTTGCCAGTCGCGGGGTCAATAATTGCAACCATCGATGTTTGAGTTTTATTAGCCATCAAGAAGTCGCTGAGTCCCAGTTGTTTAGCTTTTGCTTCAGCCATTTGGGTGGTCTCGCGATCGCTGACATCAAATACGACAAAATTCGCTTTACCTTGGTACTGCTGCTTCAGGTTAGAAAGGGTGGGCGCAATATTTTTGCAACCCGGACACCAACTCGCATAAATATCCACCACGACTGGCTTTCCTTGCAGTTTTTGAGCTAGCGGCTTCGCCATTGCTCCAGCAATTCGGACAGGTTGAGCAGCACTTAATTCTGGCTTGACGTTTACCAACGTGGCCAACCCGATTGCAGCACCTAAGCTAGCCGCGCCTAGGAGCAAAAACGTTTTAAACAGACGATTCATGAGTTCACCTCATCACTTAGGGTTTGAATTAGCGTTCAATTGATATACAGAGCCAGAACCAAAATGGATTTTAGGCATCTTGCTGATAAGCCACCCGCAAGATGCCTAAAATCCTTGCTTAAATACCACTACCCATGCGATCTTTGACCGGATTAGGCGAAGATAGACTCCGTAATGCTGGCAGTGTTGACATTGTTCAAAATTGCCAGTTCATCAACGCCAGCACTAATGACTGCGCTCCGCCCAAATCTGGTAATGGTTAAGTCATCAAAGCTCAATCCACCCGACAGACTCAAGCGATCGCCGCTGCCGAGACTAAAGTCCGTAACAGTTTCAAAACCTGCACCTGCACCCAGAACATACAAATCGCTGCCCGCACCACCCGTGAGCCGATTGAATCCGGTGCCGCCGATCAGTCGATCGTCGCCAGTCCCACCCAGTAAGCGATCGTGGCCCTCATTACCGTAGAGATAATCGTTGCCGATGCCGCCTGTCAGCAGGTCATCCCCTAGACCACCCACTAATTTATCGTTGCCTAGCTTGCCATATAGGCGATCGTTGCCGCCATTGCCGTTGATCAAATCGTCTCGATCAGTCCCAGTTAGGCGATCTCTACCATTGTCTCCATTAATGGTGTTGAAGATGCGGAAGCGGGCAACTTGGTAGTTGGGCGCAGTAAAGTCAGCCTTCGCAAATTCAGGAGTGCTGAGAATGGGGCCACCTGGAATAAACCCGGTTGCCAATTGCACAACTCCATTTTCGGTTACGCCTGTATTCGGAGTTTGCTGCCCAAAGAAAGCAGTATTTGCTGGCACCTCGTCATTGACTTCGCTGCCAGCATCTAAGATCTGGTTGCCCAGAATTGTGAAATCAGCGCCGATGAAGTTGCCTTGGTGATCAAAGATTTGGTGGGCCCGCTCGTTGCCATTAGAAATAAAGAAATCATTGCTGGGAATGATCATGGAAGCGTAGCTGAAGTAACGACTGTTTGGATCGCTGCCGTCTACGGTGACGGTAACGGTTCCTGTTTCACCGGCATCAAGGGGGCCTGGAGCACCTGCCAATCCAGACACTGCCCCTTGGACTGTGCCAAATCCCGCCAAATTAAACTCACGGTTGATGGTGTCAACAGTGCCATCTTCTGCCAGTCGCTCTAAACCGGGAGAAACAGGGCGACCGCGATCGTAGGTATCAAACGTGCCATTGTGAATCCCAAACCATACTGGCGTTAGCAATGTACCGTTTGTAGGTGCCAGATTTTCGATTTCAATCGTCAGTTGAGTTTGCATGATTGTGCCTTGTTGATGATTAGTTTGAACAGATGAAGCACTAATCCTGAAAGCAGGCACGCCCTGCGACTCTACAGTTGGAGGGCGACCAACTGTAGAGTCGCTACCCATTTAAGGATTCACCTGATATACAACCCTGAAACTAAATTGGATTTATCGAACCTGACCAAAGCAGCGATCGCAAAAGCTCATAATTCAGCGCAACAAAATTTTCTCGACCAGAGCTATTCTCCGCAAGGGCATAGCAGAGGGGATTGAGATGTTTTACAATCAACAGCGAATCCAATCGACCAAAGCAGCCTGGATAAAGTTCAGATCGCTCTTACGACTTGCCCACCGCCACCCTGAGAATTTATGCCTTGGTTTGTCAAAATTGAGCGTGGGATTGTCGATAAGCCCACCTTTGATCAGTTTGTACCGGCTCATCGTGCCTACGTCCAGTCGCTGATTCAGCAGGGACGGGGAGCTAAAACTGGCTACTGGGGGGACTTTGGCGGTGGAATGCTGCTATTTGAGGCAGAGTCGCTGGCAGATGCCAAGGCGATCGTGGCTGCCGATCCGCTGGTCAAGGGTGGCTGCGTTAATTACGAACTACACGAGTGGAAAATTGTGGTCGAATGAAGGCTGCAAAACTTAACATACGAGTCCAGATGAATCCTCGGTAAGCGGGCCAACCCGTTCTGATAGACTGATCTATTGACGACAAAATTAATAGATATTTGGTTCTTGGAGGACGCAGCGCGTGGATAATGTCATCGGACTGGAGATTATTGAGGTGGTCGAGCAAGCCGCGATCGCCTCAGCTCGCTGGATGGGCAAAGGTGACAAAAACACCGCCGACGAAGTGGCCGTGGAAGCGATGCGAGAGCGGATGAACAAGATCCACATGCGGGGTCGGATTGTGATTGGGGAAGGCGAACGGGACGATGCCCCGATGCTCTACATTGGCGAAGAAGTGGGCATCTGCACCCAAGAAAATGCCGCCCAGTTTTGTAACCCCGATGAGCTGATGGAAATTGACATTGCCGTCGATCCCTGCGAAGGCACTAACTTGGTGGCTTATGGCCAAAACGGCTCGATGGCGGTGTTAGCGATTTCTGAAAAAGGCGGGCTGTTTGCTGCCCCCGACTTCTACATGAAAAAACTGGCCGCGCCACCAGCCGCCAAGGGCAAAGTTGATATCAATAAATCGGCCACCGAAAACCTAAAAATCTTGGCAGAGTGCCTTGATCGGGCGATTGATGAGCTGGTAGTGGTGGTGATGAAGCGCGATCGCCACAATGATTTAATCAAGGAAATCCGCGAAGCCGGGGCCAGAGTTCAATTAATTAGCGATGGTGATGTCTCAGCGGCGCTTTGCTGCGCTTTTGCTGGCACCAACATTCACGCCCTGATGGGCATTGGCGCTGCCCCGGAGGGCGTGATTTCGGCGGCTGCGATGCGGGCTTTAGGCGGTCATTTCCAGGGACAATTAATCTATGACCCGGAAGTAGTAAAAACTGGACTAATTGGCGAAAGCAAAGCCAGTAATTTAGAGCGTCTGGCCTCAATGGACATTACCGACCCGGACAAAATTTATGATGCCTACGAATTAGCCTCTGGCAATACCGTCTTGTTTGCTGCCTGCGGGATTACCCCCGGTACGCTAATGCAAGGGGTACGCTTCTTTGGTGGCGGCTGCCGGACTGAATCACTGGTCATTTCTACTCAGTCGAAAACGGCTCGGTTTGTGGACACGGTTCATATGTGGGATAAAACCCCGAAATCGATCCAGTTGCACTAAGCCCAGTCTTGAGTAAACATCCTCCCAGGTCTGAGGCGGAAAGCTTTTTAAGACCAAAGTCTTTTAAGATCTAAGGCCTGGGAGGCAACGGAGAACAAATGAACATTGCTGTTGTTGGACTAAGCCATAAAACTGCCCCGGTTGAGGTGCGCGAAAAGCTAAGTGTGCCAGAAGATGCCTTAGAAACGGCGATCGCTCAGCTTTGCAGCTATCCCCACATCCAGGAAGCGACAATTCTGAGTACCTGTAACCGGCTCGAAATATACATTGTCACCAGCGAAACCGACAACGGCATTCGGGAAGTGACGCAGTTTTTAGCAGAGTGGAGCAAACTGGCGCTGACCCAATTGCGCCAGCACCTATTTATTCTCTTGCACCAAGATGCCGTCATGCACCTGATGCGGGTAGCGGCCGGGTTAGACAGCTTGGTGCTGGGCGAAGGGCAAATTCTGGCTCAGGTCAAACACACCCACAAAATTGGGCAGCAGTACAGCGGCATTGGTACGATTCTGAATCGGCTGTTTAAGCAGGCAATTACTGCCGGTAAGCGGGTTCGCACCGAAACCAGCATTGGCACCGGCGCAGTCTCGATTAGCTCGGCAGCGGTGGAATTAGCCCACCTGAAGACCGAAAATCTGGCTGCCTGTCGAGTCGCCATTTTGGGCGCGGGCAAAATGTCTCGGCTGGTGGTGCAGCACTTGCTATCTAAGGGCGCAAGCCAAATTACCATTCTCAACCGCTCAATGGAACGGGCCCAAGAGCTAGCCAGCCAGTTTGCTGGGGCCGAGCTTTGCCTGCATCCGCTCTCAGAGATGTTTTCGGTGATTGCGACCGCAGATTTAGTCTTCACCAGCACTGCTTCTGCTGAACCCCTGCTGGATCGCGATCAATTGACCGCCACGCTGGCAGTCAGTCGCCCGCTGATGATTATTGATATTTCGGTGCCGCGGAATGTCCACGCCAATGTAGGCGAACTATCGCAGGTGCAGCTCTTCAATGTCGATGACTTGAAAGCCGTGGTTTCGCAGAACCAAGAAAGCCGCCGCCAAATGGCGATGGAGGCAGAAGCGCTCTTAGAGGAAGAATTGACTGCCTTTGATGTTTGGTGGCGATCGCTCGAAACGGTGCCGACAATTAGCAGTCTGCGCGACAAGATTGAAACCATCCGGGAGCAAGAGCTAGAAAAAGCCCTCTCACGCTTGGGCAGCGAGTTTGCCGACAAACACCAAGAAGTGATTGAAGCCCTGACGCGGGGCATCGTCAATAAAATTCTTCACGACCCAATGGTGCAACTGCGGGCCCAGCAAGACATCGAAACCCGCCGCCGCGCCATGCAGTCGTTGCAAATGCTGTTTAACCTCAACTCATCTGAAAGTATTGCCAACTCGAATGGATAAGTCCACCCGCAGGTAAAATTTTCAGGGGCAAATTCACTGCTCTATCCAGCCTCAATGCTTTGTGGCAAAGCTTCCTCCGAAAGCCTTTTGCCCAAACAAGTTGATCTGTAAAAATTAGGCTGACTCTAGCCAATCGTAAATTTGATCGAGTTGTTCGAGGGTAATTAAGCCATACTTCCAGAGAATAATGGGTAATGGGCCAGGATCTTGCTCACAGTGGCGCAGAGCGATCGCGATCGAGGCATCCGAAACAGCCAGTTCTGCTTGGAGATAATTGAGGAGTTTGGAATGGGTAATGGAGGTCATTTCCTCTCAAGGTTTCCGAATCAGAGCTTTTAAAGCAAAGCAGCGGTCAGCAATGATTAAACACAGCCAGTCTTGCAAACTCATTCCGTTTTGGGCTGGAATTAGGGCTTTCAGTAACAGTGCTGTGAGAATCCCGATCGCCAAATTTGCCGTTACAGCCCATCAAACCACGATCGCCTAGACTCATAAAGTTAATTGTCCCAGTAACGCTGTTCCAGTCAAACCAGCAAACTGCTTTCGCTCTGGGTTAAATATTTCAGGTCAGCCACCGCCAAGCTTTAGCGCTCATTAACAGTGACTGCTCCGGCCCGACTCCGGGCCGGAAATCATTACACTAACTCACCTAGCCTGTAATGACGCTGTTTGCCTAAGCCGCCCATTTCTCGGCAACATATTCAGCTAGATCTAGCACCCGCTGGCTGTAGCCCCATTCGTTGTCGTACCAAGCGACAACCTTAACCATGTTGCCGCCCATTACCATCGTCAGCGAAGCATCAACAATCGAAGAGGCATCGTGGCCGCGATAGTCGCTGGAAACCAATTCTAAATCGCTGTAGTGGATGATGCCTTTCATGGCGCCTTCGGCTGATGCTTTGAGGGCTTCATTCACTTGTTCAGCAATGGTTGATTTTTCAACGATCGCCACAAAGTCAACAATCGAGACGTTAGGGGTTGGCACCCGCAGGGCAATCCCGTTCAGCTTGCCTTGCATTTCTGGAATGACTAGCCCAACTGCTTTGGCAGCCCCAGTCGAGGTGGGAACAATATTAACGGCGGCGGCTCTGGCTCGGCGCAAATCGCGGTGGCTAGCATCTAACAGGCGCTGGTCGCCTGTATAGCTATGGGTAGTAGTCATCATGCCTTGGGTAATCCCAAAGCTCTCGTGCAGCACCTTCACAATTGGCGCTAAGCAGTTGGTGGTGCAACTGGCGTTACTCAGAATATTATCTTGCGGGTCGTAGGTCGTGTGATTGACTCCAACCACATAAGTACCAACATTGCCCTTGCCTGGGGCTGTAATCAGCACCTTTTTGGCTCCGGCAGTGACGTGCTTAGAGGCTCCCTCACGACTAATGAACACGCCGGTTGATTCAATGATCAGGTCAATCTCCCAAGCGGCCCAAGGCAGATTTTCAGGGTTGCGATCGGAGACACATTTGACAACGTTGCCATTGGCGTAAATACAGCTATCATCGGCACTAATCTCAGCGTCAAACTTGCCCAGCATGGAGTCGTACTTAAGCAGATGAGCATTCGTATGGGGATCAGAAGTATCATTGATCGCCACTACTTCAAGCTTGCTGTCGGCCTGTCGTTGCAGCCAACACCGCATAAAATTGCGCCCAATCCGTCCAAACCCGTTGATTGCTACTCTAACCACTGCGTCTCATCCTCTACTTACTAGATCAATAGCCGTTCAGAATAATGCTCTTAATCATATCGTAAGGCGTGGGGCCACCACTTTTATCATCATTTGAGTAAGAATTTATACCTAGTAATTTCGAAGCAAAACTTTGAGCACTGCCAAAGTTCTAAAAATCAGAGATTGAATGGTTCTACCACTTTCATTCCCTGAGTCCCCAGTAGGCAGGCACCACTCAACTCAGCTCCTTGCAGGTTAGCGCCAGTCAGTTCAGCACACAACAGATTAGCCCGCACCAAATTTGCACCGTTCAGGTTAGCACCTTGCAAGTTGGCTTCTTCCAGGTTTGCCTCTGAAAGCATTGCCCCCTGTAGGTTCGCAAAACTGAGGTCTGCCCCCTGTAAGTTACTGCTGCTGAGATTCGCTCCCCGCAAATCAGCTTGGCGTAAGTCTACACCTTGTAAATTTACGCTCATTAAATTTGCTCCACTCAGCGATGCTCCAGCGAAGCTGGCCTGGGTAGGGTTAGCTCCCATCAAGTTTGCACCGCGCAAGTTGCTGCCCCGCAGGTCAGCCTGGGATAGATCAGTTCGCATCAAATTGGCTCCCCACAGATTGGCCCGTAAGTCTGCCCCAGTCAGCTTTGCTCCCATTAGGTTAGCTCCGTCTAAACAGGCTCGCTCTAAGTTAGCGCAGCTCAGGTCTGTACCAATTAGGTTTGCTCCAGCCAAGTTAACGCCGTTGAGGTTCGCGGAGGAAAGATCTTCCTCTTCTAAATCAGCTCCGGCTAAATTTTTTACCTTGCCGGCGCGAATGGCTTGTAAGTCCACAGTGTTGATCCTAAGTTGGGTGTCAGCACGCTCCATGATCAATGTAACCCGTTAAAGCAAACAGCTTATAGATTAACTAACTATAGAGCCATCGAGCAGAAAAACCCTTAAACCGATGCGTCTCGATCTGTTCGCCCGTTGAAAATTTTGCGATTCTGAATCGAAGCGGTAAGACCGCTCAGGCTCAATGTCAGAATTAAGGAGCGCTGCTTGATCATCTTTAAACCTGCGATAGTCAAACATAAGTTAATCATGATCCAAGTTGGAGGACTATATTGTTTCATTTTGGCTAAAAAAATATTTTTTAATCAGGCTTGGCATGCCGCTTATGAACATTAAGATTTTTGTAGATTATTCAGAACTTGTTCTCTCTACAAAAAACTTAACCTCAGCTAACAATATTCTTCAAAAAAGCCAAAATCCTTGCTGGGACTGACTTGGAGATTTGACTATTTTAGCTGACCTAGAGCCAAAGCAAGTCGAATCAGTATTCTTACGGTTGAGTTATTCACGTCAATTGCAATAATTTAAACATAGGTGGTTCTCAAGCATTTATGTGACTTTAAGAAACTATCCGCAAGTTAACTCTGGGGGTTGAAAAACTAAAAATGATCGGAATCGACTTCGTTTTGGGCTTCGCTAGCGCTTACGCTGTTTCTGCTGTTTTCGCTCTCCTGTGGGTTTCCGCAGTCAGAGATGAAAATTTGCCGACATTAGATGAGCAAGGTGAGTTGAGAGCTGACAGACCACTTTAGATTTCCACTTTAAAGTTGAGCATGACTTGGATGAGGTCAACAACCTTAAGCCCTGTTTTTTATGGATTCTGCGTTTTAATTTGCCTACTTTGCTCTGCTTTTTTAAAGCGGTCGGTTTCTGCAATATAGTGTCTGATCCTCATCCTGCTGACTCACCTTTCTTGCTTAGCTTGGTTAGGCAGCTAGCAGGGGAATTTAGCAATCAAGTTCAAGCCCTTGAACAGCCAATCTGGTTTGTAAGCATACGGCTTTGGCAGCGACCACTAACTCAAAGAGTAAACGGAAAACTTGCGCTGTTTGCTGAGCAAGCAAATTCGCTCTACCTTGAGCAAGCTTACCGACAGCGTGTCATCGTGTTTGAGTCTGCTGGCGATCGCATTCTGGTGCGACACCTTGGACTCAGGCGCCCATCAGCCTTTGCAGGTGCGGGAAGTGATCTCAAACTACTAGCCCAGCTAACTCCGGGGGATTTGGAAGATTTGCCAGGGTGCCGTTTGAACGTACAGAAAACCCAGACAGGATGGCAGGCAAATATGTTCCCAGGCGATCGCTGCCGTTTTCCCTACGATGGCAAAGTCGGCGAGGTTGTCTTGGGGTTTGAGCTAACGGAAAATCAATTTTTGACCTTTGATCGCGGCGTTGACTCTGAAACGGGACGCTCTCTGTGGGGAGCTTTAATGGGGCCTTACAGGTATCAGAAAATGCAGGATTTTTCCCACGAGCTGCCGCTATAAGTTGCTGTGGGAGTGGAGAAACTGATTCGCTAAAGCTCTTTTCGGTCTGTCTATGATCCAGATCTAAGCCTAACCACCCTGAAATCCTCCGCTGCGGCTGCTAGCGCTTAGAGTAAGCAGCCGTTGGCTCTTTAATAAACCGGATATAAAGGTGCTTAAACGTAGACTTGATCATCCGGGGAGCACCAAAGTCGATCGGCATCAGCTTGTCTGGTAATCGCCAGTCATCAATTTGCAGGTCGGCTGGAGTCAGCCTCGGAAAGGCAATTTCAGTCAGACTAGGACACAATCCTAATCGCTCAGAAGCTGGCAGCGTGGGAATAGTCTGGGGGTTGACCTTGAGAATTTCGACAATTGCTCGATCAAGGGCAAAAACATCGGTTGAAGCAGCCAGCAGATTTAATGCTTTGGGTTCACCCCCGCTCGGCCCGTTGCCTTCGTGCCCAATGATGCCATCTAAAATGGTTAAGTTGGGGGCAATGGCTCTGGCAGTTTCAACCAGCATTTCGCCAAACCGCTCAGCATCTTTGCCAGCTTCCATGTGCCACCAGGCTTTCATTTTTCCCGGCACACAGCCAAACAGATTCTTAACGCCCATTGTCAGCGTCAGTTGCATGTGAGACTTGACTTTAGGCAAATTAATCACCACATCGGCTTCCATTGCTTCTTTAGACAGTCGCAGGTGATTAAACTCTTGACTAACTGTTTCGTATCGTTTGCCTTTAAACTCAACGATTGGCAAGCTCAATTCCTCAACCAGCGGTAAGTAGCCATTCGCCTCAGCCACCCCTCTGGCACTTCCGAAGGCCGGGCCATCCCCCAGAAAGGGCCTGCCTCCAACCTCTTGCACCATTTGCGCGACGCAGTAAACCACTTCGGGACGAGTCACACACTCTTGGGTTGGCCGGGCCCCCGTTAGCAGATTGGGTTTAAGTAAAACGAGATCGCCCGGTTTGACGATTGCTGTCATCCCGCCCAGCGGCTCTAACAATTCTTCCAGGCTGGCTCGGAGCTGGGTTAAATCATAGCTGGTGGCTCGAATCAGGCTAACCGAAGCTGTCATTAATTAAAGGCTCGCTGCTAAAGGCTGGTTAAAATTGCCGCTATCTTAGCATTGTAGGGAATACTGCAATAACTGCCGTGGCCAATGTTTCAATTATTATTCCAACCTTAAACGAGGCGATCGCCCTTGCCCGCACCTTGCGATCGCTGCAATGGCTCGATCCGCCTGCGCGTGAGATTTGGGTTGTGGATGGCGGTAGCCATGACGCTACTCTGGCAATCGCTGAGCAGGCAAGCGTGCAGGTGATTCGATTAGAACAAGCAGGGCGATCGCTGCAAATGAACCAAGGGGCAGCCGCTGCCAGCGGTGAAATTCTCTGCTTTCTCCATGCCGACACTCTAGTTCCTGATGATCTGGTGGCTGTGATTGAGCGGACTCTGGCAGATCCAGCGATTAGCTGCGGCGGGTTTATTTCGTTGATGACCGGCCCGCAGGTCACGCGCTGGGGAGTGTCGCTGCACAACTATCTCAAAACCTATTACGCACCGCTGCTGTTTCGCCCCCACTTATTTTTGAAGGGGCTGCGGCTATTGTTTGGCGATCAAGTGATGTTTTGTCGGCGGTCAGATTTTTTAGCCTGCGGTGGCTTTGATCCTCAAATGCCGATTATGGAAGAAGCTGACCTTTGCTTAAAGTTGACACAGCGAGGTCGAATCTGCCAGGTGAATCGGGTTGTGCAATCGAGCGATCGGCGGGTTGCTGAATGGGGGGCACTCAAAGCAACGGCAATTTATTTAAGTATTGGTGCGCTGTGGAGTTTGGGGGTGCCAGCCCATAAACTAAAACAATTTTATGAAGATGTTCGTTAATTCCTGACTTGAGCAGGAGCAGCCCATAAGCGACTAGCAGGATATGCCATCATATCCTGCTAGTCGCTCGGAGCTAAGATTCAGGGCTTAGATCACTAAGCCTCTTCAGGCTAGTTACTTAGCTTTCTGTCCAGTGCTTTCTTGACTTCGCCCACCACCGCTGGTCGGGAGCTGTCTGAACGCTTCATTTTGGACTTGTCGGCGGCACCTTGCACCTCATTCAGGCCTTCGTTAGAGCGCTTAGTAACTTCCTCCAGCGACATGGGAGGAGATTCGGCTGTTTTTTCACTTTCGGCCGTGATTTCGTCCAGTTGAACGGTGCCCTTGGTTGGGTTGCTCTTGGCAGCATAGGCAGGAGTGCTGAACAATAGAATGCTAACTAGAGCAGCCAACAAAAAGCGGACAGGACGCAGATTGCGAATAAATTTCATGGTTGTCATATTCTCCTAATTGAGTGAGTTAATCCTATTTGCCAAAGAAGCCTTTGACATTTTCAACTGCATTTTCGGCAGCGTTGCCAAGCCGGTTTCCAGCATTGTCGACCGCAATTTTGGTTTCATTCGCATCATTGCTGGCCCGATTTTTGGCAGCTCTACCAGCGTCTTCAACGGCTGACTGAGTTTTACCTAAGTCTTGCTTGGCTCGACCAGACGCTTGCTTAGCAGCACCGGCGGCTTGCCCAGAAACTTTGCCTACGTTTTTTTGAACAGTGCCCAGGTCTTTTTCAGCTTTGCCAGCCGCCTGCTTAGAGAGGCTAGAAGCGCTAGTGGCAATCAGGGTTGGCTGTTGGATTGGAGCAGCGATCGCTGCGGCATTAATGCCCCAAACTGCGCCTGGTAGAACGAGGGCTAAGAGCAAAACCCCTTTTGTGATCAGTAAAATAGAGCGCTTGGCTACTGAACTGATTGTATTGAGCTTCATAGTTAACTTTCTTAGTGGTTTACGAGTCTAGTTATAAGAGGAATCCCTAGCTCAACAAATCAAGCCATAGAGGTAAGTTAACCCCTGATCTTTCATCGCCAAACTCTGTTGATCAGAAGAGAGAAGTTGGAGTTAATCTCCTGCGATCGGGAGAGTTAACCTCACTGCTTAATGACACCCTAAATGAATGTTGAGGTTGGTTAGAATACAAATCCGCAAATCTTGTCCTTCTCTAGGATGATTTTTGCTCTGTTTCAACTCGTCCTCAAGATATAGATCAGAGCAAAAGTCCCGATCGTGAAGATCATCCCCATACCAGATGGACTATTTCAACTGAATTATTGAATAGTTAATTTACAGCAATTAATAGCAAAGAGAAAAAAATATGTCTGAACCGAATGGCGTAATGATGCAGTATTACCACTGGTATATTCCTGAAGGTGGGAGCCTCTGGAACCAACTGGCTGAACAGGCAGAGGAATTAGCAAAGGTTGGCATTACCTCTGTTTGGTTGCCCCCCGCTTACAAAGGTGTCGGCGGGGGACTGGATGTGGGTTATGGCGTCTATGACTTATTTGATTTAGGAGAATTTGACCAAAAGGGGTCAGTCCGCACGAAGTACGGGACGAAACAGGAGTATCTCGAAGCGATCAAAGCGGCTCACAAGGCTGGGATTCAGGTTTATGCCGATGTTGTGTTTAACCACAGAATGGGGGCAGACGAGGCAGAAGATGTGGAAGCGACCCCGTTTGACATGGAAAATCGCAACGCTCCAATTGGTGAATATCAAACGATTAAAGCTTGGACTCATTTCACGTTTCCAGCCCGTGGTGGCAAGTATTCCAGTATGGAATGGCACTGGTGGCACTTTGATGCGATCGACCACAATGCTTACAACGAAGGCGAAAATGCCGTTTATTTACTCAAAGGCAAATCGTTTGATCAAAATGTCGATTTGGAAAAAGGCAGTTTTGATTACTTAATGGGCTGCGATCTAGATATCGAAAATCCCGAAGTTTGCGGTGAATTAAAATATTGGGGCGAGTGGTATATGGATACCACTAACGTCGATGGCTTCCGGTTTGATGCTGTTAAGCATGTCTCCGCCGAATTCTTTCAGCAGTGGCTAGAACACGTCCGCCATTACGCTAAGCGTGACTTGTTTGCAGTCGGCGAATATTGGTCTTATGAAGTGGAAGCTCTTCACCACTTTATTGAATCGACTGACGGTAAGGTTGCTTTGTTTGATGCGCCGCTACACTACAACTTCCATGTCGCTAGCCAAGCAGGCGAAGACTACGACCTGCGGCAAATTTTTGACAATACGCTGCTTCAACATCAGCCTGCTCTAGCAGTGACGCTGGTCGAAAATCACGATTCGCAACCGCTGCAATCCCTAGAATCGATTGTAGAACCCTGGTTTAAGCCCCTCGCCTACGCCTTGATTTTACTGCGACAAGAAGGATACCCCTGTATTTTTTATGGTGATTACTACGGTGCCCACTACAAAGACTACGGCAAAGATGGGAATGAATATGAAATTTGGATGGACTCCCATCAGTGGTTGATTGATAAGTTTCTGTTTGCCCGTCAAACCTATGCCTTCGGTGAACAATACGACTACTTTGACCATCCCAGCACGATTGGGTGGACGCGGTTAGGCGATCAGGAGCATCCGGGTGGGATGGCGGTCATCCTCAGTAATGGCGAGGGAGGCAGTAAGTCGATGGAAGTTGGACAGCCTAATCGCGTCTATGTTGACATAACTGAGCATGTCAATCAGCCTATTACCACTAACGAGGAGGGATGGGGTGAGTTTAGCTGTAATGGCGGCTCAGTCTCAGTTTGGGTGCCTCAAGATTAATTCTAGATTAATGCTTGCTGGGGCACCCACGCCCCAGCAAGCATTACATTCAGGCAAGGAGTGACTTTTATGAAATTTGCAGAAACTGCCGCCCATAGTCAACCTAGTGCGACTGTGCTGTTATTTTGCCCAGCTCAAGCCAATTTGATTCCAAAAGCCTGTTGAAGGAAGGAGCAATAGATGAATCCGAGTGTTGATCCGCAAGCAGCGGTTAGTCGCCAAATCTGCGATCGCATCTTGTCGCCTGAAGGCGCAAATCTATTGCCAGAGCAGGTACAGAAAAATATCGAAACGATTATCGGCTTCCAAGACCAGCAAAAACAAAATGCTTCAGCTCACGATCGCGTTTTAGAGAAAGTAGCGGCAGCTTTTGGCCAGCCTCGATTTCTTTATCTGCAATTTGCTTTGCTGGCGCTTTGGATTGCCTATAGTCACTTAGTTAAGCAAGGAATTTTATCAGCCGGATTTCCACAGTTTAGCTTTGGTAGCCAAGGGCTAGATGTCGCTTCCCTGATGATTTCTACCGGGGTGCTGATTTACCAAACTCGGCAGGAAAAACTGAGTGAACAGCAGTCGCACCTGATGCTGCAAATTGACCTATTGACAGAGCAGAAAATTGCCAAGCTAATTGCTTTAGTTGAAGAGTTGCGGGCTGATTTACCAGATGTCAAAAATCGCCACGATTCTGAAGCAAAAGCGATGCAGCAAGCCACTGATCCGCAGGTAATTATTGAGATTTTACAGGACAATCTTGAATCGACCGTCGCGATCGCTGAAACCGCATCGGATAGAATCAAAAAAATCACCTAAGTCCTATGCCATCTAGTCTCAAACTAATTTCAATTGATGCTGAACCAAAACATAAAATTTCTGGAGCATCTAATTCTTCAAACCGTATTCGAGGAGAAAATTAGCGATGGCAAACCGTTCTGCTTGTTTGATTTTTAACCCAGTTGCTGGTCAGGGCAACGCTGACCAGGACTTGGCCCTGATTCAGTCGATTTTGGAGCCTGAAATTAACCTCGACATTATTCAGACTACGCCAGAAACCGATGTCGGCCAACTGGCAACCCACGCCTTGGAGCAAGGGGCTGAAATTATCATTGCCTCTGGCGGAGACGGAACTGTTTCGGCGGCAGCAACAGCTCTGATGGGCACCAACATTCCCCTCGGTGTGATTTCCCGCGGCACGGCGAATGCCTTTGCCAATGCCTTAGACCTGCCAGTTGCGATCGCCCCCGCCTGTGAGGCGATTTTGGCTGGCACAACGCGGGTGGTCGATGTGGCAACCTGCAATGGACTGCCGATGGTGCTGCTGACTGGCATTGGCTTTGAAGCCGAGACGGTGGAACTTGCCGATCGCGATGCCAAAAAGCGATTAGGCATTGCTGCCTACGTGCTGGCTGGGCTGGAACAGCTACGCAGCCTAGAGCAGTTTGAAGTTGAAATTGAAACAGAAGAAAAAATTGTCACTGTTTCGGCGGCGGCTGTCACCATTGCCAATGCGGCTCCCCCGACTTCAATTCTGGCTCAGGGGCCAGCGGGGGTTGTGTTTGATGACGGCTTGCTCGATCTGACGATTGTGGCACCAATGAGCAAGTTAGGGGCGATCGCCGCTTCCTACGATTTGCTCAGTTCAACCTTGCGAGGGGAGGCCGCTCAACGCCCCGACATTGGCTTCCTGCGGGCAAAGCGGTTTAAGGTGACTGCCGATCCGCCTCAAAAAGTAGTTTTAGATGGCGAGATGATTGGTCATACACCCGTGGAAGTGGAGTGTATCCCCGGTGGACTGACGGTGTTTGCCCCCCAAACAGAACCGACGCAGCCGATCGAGAAACTAGAAGGACTACCTAACCTAACTGTCACCCTAAAAGAAGAAAGCTCAGAGTCGAAGTTAACCGAAAGCCCAGAGTAAAAATGCTCTCAAAAAGTATAGTGGGTTTGCCAGAACTTGTAAGCGGCGTAGGCAAGGGTCATCACTCCCACTTGAATTGCTGACTCATCGACATCAAAATGAGGGTGATGCAGCGGATAGTTGGGTTTAGTGTGGTGCCCAACTCCCAGCCGAAACATCGCTCCCGGTGCATGGTTGAGGTAAAGTGAAAAGTCCTCTGCCCCCAAGGAAGGTTCCGTCAAAATTTGGACATGTTCGCGGCCAAGGGCTTCTTGACCGGCGATCTCAATCAACTGCGATAGTTCTGGCGCGTTTTGGACAGACGGCACGCCTCGCTGGTAGTTGACATGATAGCGAGCGCCGTAGGGCTGACAGGTTCCGGCCACGATCTGTTCAATCCACTCCGGCAGTTTGGCGCTGGTTTCAGGATGAAGCGATCGCACGGTGCCCCGCAGTTGCACCTGATCGGCAATCACATTCGCGGCTCGTCCGCCGGAAATTTGCCCGATCGTCAGCACAACTGGGCGGAGCGGGTTTTGGGTGCGGCTAATCGCCTGCTGAAGGTTGGTAATCACTTGAGCGGCAATCCAAATCGCATCGATCGCCTCGTGGGGGCGGGCCCCATGCCCCGACTCACCAATGATTGTGATTTCTAGGTCATCGGCGGCAGCAGTCAAAGCGCCATAGCGAACCGCGATCGACCCGGCCGGAATTGAAGGAAAAACGTGCAGAGACAGAATTGCGCTTACCCGCTCCATCACCCCATCATCGACCATCCACCGAGCCCCCTGGGCAATTTCCTCCGCCGGTTGAAATAGAAATCGGACATTGCCGGGTAACTCTTTGGCTAGGTCAGCCAAGATCATGGCCGTGCCCAACCCAACTGTCGTGTGAACATCGTGCCCGCAGGCGTGCATCACTCCTGGCTGCTTAGAAGCAAATTCTAAGCCAGTTAATTCTTGAATCGGCAGCGCATCCATATCGGTTCGGATTGCCAGCAGACGGGGATCACTGCCTTGCCCTGGCAATTCGCCAACCACGCCCAATTTTCCAACTTGCTGCTGCACCTGCAACCCTGAAGATGATAAAACACCAGCTACATAGGCTGAAGTCTGCTGCTCCTGACCGCTCAATTCTGGATGACTGTGGAGATGACGACGAATTTCAATCAGTCGAGGCGTCAGGGTTTTCGTCAGGTGTTTAATCCGAGGCAGCATGCAGCAGTCAGAGTTCAATTTTCTTTCCATGGTAGAAGTTATTGGCGGTCTTAGCAGGGCGATCGCCGACTTTCAGTCCGGCACTTTGCGTCCAGCCTCAACGTCTCTTCCGAGTAAACCAACTTAGTTGATTTATGTTAAAGGGCTGAAACCTGCAACTAACAGCAGTTTTCCAAGAAAGTTGCTAAGCTGAGGTAACTAAACTTAAAAGCTTTTACTAAATTTTATCCAAAACCTTTTCGACCGCTGCTGGCAGAAAAATCCTAGGGCTACTTTTTTATGCATTCTTCACTTAACCGAATTTCTATATTTGTTGACGGTAATAATATGTTTTACGCCCAGCAAAAAAACGGCTGGTTTTTTGATCCAAAAAGAATTTTAAGTCACTTTATTCATGAGCCAACCGTCAGTTTGGTCAATGCTTTTTGGTACACCGGCTTGAAAGACCCGCAAGACCAACGCGGGTTTCGAGATGCTTTAATTAGCCTTGGCTACACTGTTCGAACCAAAATCTTAAAGGAATATTACGACGATAATTCGGGGCGACTGTCGCAGAAAGCTAATCTGGACATCGAAATTGTGGTTGATATGTTTAACACGGTTGAGCAGTACGATCGGGTGATTTTATTTAGTGGCGACGGTGACTTTGAGCGGGCGATTGAGATGCTCCGATCTAAAAATACCCACATCACCGTCGTTTCCACTGAGGGCATGATTGCCAGAGAACTCCGAAACGTCACCGATCGCTACATCGACCTGAATGAGATCCGCAACAAAATTGAAAAACAAGATTACTGAGAGCTAAGGATTAAATCATTAGGGTTCAATCCACTCAGGTCTAAACCTCGGTTAAAGACTCTGATGTTGGCTACAGACAAGGGGGGAGGAGAGATCCCTCAAGTCAAGCCTATGAAGGGTTTGCCGGATTGAGTTCGGGAACCCGTACTGTAAATATCGTTGTAATTGGAGGCGTTTACCGATAAATTAGCACTCGTAAGCTGAGAGTGCTAATTTTGTTTTCAGCCTTAAGCAAAAAGCAAGTTAGCGGTCTTAGCAATATTTTTCGATTATTCCAATCGATATTTAGTTTGGAGAACTTTGTATGGCAGCCGTATCTTTGAGTGTTTCCACCGTTAAGCCCCTTGGCGATCGCGTATTTGTGAAAGTCAGCGCTTCCGAGGAGAAAACCGCCGGTGGACTCTACCTACCAGAATCTGCAAAGGAAAAGCCCCAGGTGGGCGAAATTGCCGCTGTCGGCCCTGGCAAGCGCAGCGATGATGGCGTCCGCCAAGAGCTAGACGTTAAGGTGGGCGACAAGGTTTTGTATTCCAAGTATGCCGGCACCGACATCAAGCTCGGCGACCAGGAATACATCCTGCTATCTGAGAAAGACATTCTGGCGATCGTTGACTAAGGCAATTCTCAACTGAAGCTTTGAAGTTCTGAATCAGTTTGGGGGTTAGTTCTCGCTGATTAGAATTGACTCAGTTTGGCTCGATCATTTTGCTTTCATCACTCAACACTTAGAACTCGAAATTACTGAGGAACTATGGCTAAGCGAATTATTTACAACGAAAATGCTCGGCGCGCCCTTGAAAAGGGGATGGACATTCTAGCCGAAGCAGTTGCAGTTACCCTTGGTCCCAAAGGTCGCAATGTTGTCCTAGAGAAAAAATTTGGCGCTCCCCAAATTGTCAATGACGGTGTCACTATCGCCAAAGAGATTGAATTGGAAGACCACATTGAAAATACTGGCGTAGCCCTGATTCGCCAAGCTGCTTCAAAAACCAACGATGCGGCGGGCGATGGCACCACGACTGCGACTGTGTTGGCCCACGCGATGGTCAAAGAAGGGCTGCGAAACGTGGCGGCGGGAGCCAATTCAATTAGCCTCAAGCGCGGGATTGAAAAAGCGACTGGCTTCTTGGTCGAGAAAATTGCTGAGCACGCTCGCTCGGTGGAAGACTCAAAGGCGATCGCTCAAGTCGGCACCATTTCAGCCGGCAACGACGAAGAAGTTGGGCAGATGATTGCCAGCGCCATGGACAAGGTCGGCAAAGAGGGTGTGATCTCTCTGGAAGAAGGCAAATCCATGAGCACTGAACTGGAAGTCACAGAGGGGATGCGCTTTGACAAGGGCTATATTTCCCCTTACTTTGCCACCGACACCGAGCGGATGGAAGCAGTCCTCGACGAGCCTTTCATTCTGATTACCGACAAGAAGATTACCCTCGTCCAAGACCTAGTGCCGATCCTGGAGCAAGTGGCCCGTTCTGGTCGTCCGCTGGTGATCATTGCCGAAGACATTGAAAAAGAAGCCTTGGCGACCTTGGTTGTCAATCGCCTGCGGGGTGTGCTGAACGTGGCGGCGGTAAAAGCGCCTGGGTTTGGCGATCGCCGTAAGGCCATGCTAGAAGACATTGCCGTCCTGACGGGTGGCCAAATGATCACCGAAGATGCTGGCCTGAAGCTCGACACTGCCAAGCTAGAAATGCTGGGTAAAGCTCGCCGTCTGACCATTACCAAAGACACCACAACCATCGTGGCCGAAGGCAATGAGAAGGACGTGAAGGCCCGCTGTGAGCAAATCCGTCGTCAAATGGATGAATCTGATTCTTCCTACGACAAGGAAAAGCTGCAAGAGCGGTTGGCAAAGCTATCCGGCGGCGTGGCCGTGATCAAAGTCGGTGCAGCCACCGAAACCGAAATGAAAGATCGCAAACTGCGTCTGGAAGATGCAATCAACTCCACCAAAGCGGCTGTTGAAGAAGGGATTGTGCCCGGCGGCGGCACCACCTTGGCTCACCTTGCTCCCCAACTGGCGGACTGGGCAGCCACCAACCTGAAGGGCGAAGAGCTGATTGGGGCGACGATCGTCGAACGGGCCCTGACTTCTCCCCTGAAGCGGATTGCTGAAAACGCTGGTCAAAATGGGGCGATCATTGCTGAGCGGGTCAAAGAGCAAGCCTTTGATGTTGGCTACGATGCCTCCGTGGGCGAGTATGTCAATATGTTTGATGCTGGGATTGTTGACCCGGCCAAGGTAACTCGTTCTGCGCTCCAAAACGCAGCTTCGATCGCTGGCATGGTCTTAACCACCGAATGCATCATTGCCGATAAGCCGGAACCGAAGGAAAATGCTCCGGCTGGAGCAGGGGCCGGCATGGGTGACTACGACTACTAATCCTTAGCCTAGTCAAGTAACATCAAAAGGGTGGTTCTCAGGAGCCACCCTTTTTTGCGAAAAGCTGATAGAGGGACTGCAAGTCGATGAGGATTGGGATTGTTGGACTGGGGTTGATCGGCGGCTCGCTCGGACTAGACCTGCGATCGCTTGGCCACGAAATTTTTGGCGTCAGCCGCCAACCGAAAACCTGCGAGATTGCCCTCCAACGGGGCGTGGTCGATCAAGCCAGCGTTGACTTGCTGCTGTTAGCCAAAACAGAGGTGATTTTTGTCTGCACACCGCTGGGAGCAATCCAATCCACGGTTGAGCAATTGGTGCCTTACCTGCAACCAGAGGTGGTTCTGACCGATGTCGGCTCTGTCAAAGCGGCGATCGCCCAGAAAATTCTTCCCTTCTGGGGCAACTTTGTGCCGGGACACCCGATGGCCGGCACTGCTGAAACAGGCATCGAGGCCGCCCAGTCGCGCCTGTTTGCTGGCAAGCCCTATGTGCTGACCCCCACAGACAAAACGCCTCCGGCCTCAGTTCAAGTTGTGGCTGACTTAGTCAAATCCTTAAGCGCCACCCTTTACCAGTGCTCACCAGCCGCCCACGATCGGGCAGTATCGTTAATTTCTCATTTGCCCGTCATGGTCAGCGCTAGCCTAATTGCCACCTGTCTC
Source organism: Aphanocapsa sp. GSE-SYN-MK-11-07L (assembly GCA_019359715.1). GTDB lineage: Bacteria > Cyanobacteriota > Cyanobacteriia > Thermosynechococcales > Thermosynechococcaceae > JAHHGS01. The sequence continues at coordinate 58,585 of JAHHGS010000082.1, forward strand.
CAAGAGCCAGATCCAGAGACCCTTCTGCTGGCTCAACAGCTTGCCAGCTCTGGGTTTCGAGATACTAGCCGAGTCGGTGGCGGCAACCCGGAATTAGGGCGAATGATGGCTGAGTATAATCAAGCCGAGGTGCTGCGATCGCTGCACGGCTATCGCCAAACCCTTGATCGGTTAATTGACTCGATTGAGACGCAAAACTGGTCAGCGATCGAGCAAACTTTACGCCAAAATCAGCAGGCTCGACCTCAGTTTTTAAACCCAATGTAATGGAAATACCAAGAAACACCTGCACGATCGCTAGCCGTTCCATTGCCCAATCAAACAGGGTCAGCGGCTAGACTGTTAAAAAAGCCTGGTTCCTGAATTGATCCGGAGAGCTATGCAGACCCCTCGGCTTGATCAGCAACCCACAATCTTTGCGATTCCACCCTTGGAAAATGGCGATCGCCTCTCACGGGAAGAATTTGAGCGGCGTTATGCAGCCATGCCAGCAAGTTGTAAAGCGCAGTTGGTTGAAGGGATCGTCTACATGGCAGCAGCGCTCCGATTTCGCAGTCATGGCAAGCCTCACAGCCAATTAAACACTTGGCTAACGACTTATCAAGTTTTTACCTTAGGGGTTGAAATTGCCGATGCGGCAACCGTCAGGCTAGACGGAGACAACGAGCCGCAACCTGATGTTGTGCTCCTGATTGACCCAAAAGCAGGTGGACAGGTCAGCCTGAGTGATGACGACTATATTGAGGGAGCACCGGAATTATTGGCAGAGATTTCAGCTAGCAGCGTCTCAATTGATTCAATGCTCAAGAAGAGCGTCTACGAGCGGAAGGGCGTTCAAGAATATATTGTCTGGCGAGTGTTAGACCAAGCTCTGGATTGGTTTTGGCTAGAACACGACAAATACGTGAATTTGTTGCCAGACGCGGATGGGATTACTCGCAGTCGGCAATTTCCTGGATTGTGGCTGGATCGAGCAGCGCTTTTGGATGGCAATATGCAACAGGTTTTAGCGGTGCTGCAAGCGGGGTTGGCATCCTCAGAACATCAGGCATTTGGATCTTGCTTACAAGCGAAGCTGTCATGATTTACTCCTCATGGCTACGATCGAGATCGGTTCAGATAGTACTCCGATCGCGGAAACAAGTCAGTATTGATCGCCGGCGGCTGTCCATCTTGGGCATGGGAATAATAATGCACTGTCGCAGTTTTGATATCAGTCCGCATCGCTTCGACATTGACTCCTGCATTAGCCAGAAAATTCAATACTTCTGGTGCGTCTAACTTGGTCAGTAATCCAACGCGGTTGAACTCAATCCGATGATCGCTGCCCAATAAAAAACTGAGATGATCGCTCATATCCAATTGAGTGACGTAGGGAAACACATTCCGGTAGGTTTGCTCGGTTTCTGGGCCGACATTCCATTGGACAGACATGCCGCCGGGCTTTAAATGCGACTGCACGGCTTGAAAAAATTCCTGCGAGTACAGCATGCCTGCCCGCGATCGCCAAGGGTTAATCGCGTCAGCCTCAATGATGTCAAACCGCTGATTCGCTAGCATTAATTCCCGGCGACCATCGCCAACCTTAAACTGAAAGCGAGGGTCTTGAAATAGGAAATGCAGCGGTTTTCCAACCTCGGTTTTGGCGTAGGTTCGCAGCACTGACAGTTCAGCCCCTAATAGCTCAACCACTCGCACCTGCTGAGTTAAGGGATGGGTGCCAATCGTGTGGGGAGTACCACCGGAACCCAAACCAATAATCATCACCTGGGCTGGCTGGGGATGCAGCAAAACTGGAATCATGCCCAGCAATGCATGGACATGCATGTAGGGAAACTGGGCCTGGGCTTGCCCACTCGCCAGTAAGGTGCCTTGCCGATTCACTTCGGTAATTGCAGCCACCCCGGTCGAGTCTTCAGCCACAATTAAGTATTGTCCTGGTTTGATGCCATGCAGTCCTGCCCACAGCCGGAGGTTACTCGGAAAAAATAGGGCAATGCTCAGCAGCGCTAAAACGGCTCCCACCTTGATCGATCGCCAATTGGCTTGGAGCAGTAAGACAAAGCCGAATCCAAATAGCGTCAGCAGCCGGACTGACCCAGCAGTCCCCAAGTGATCCAGCAGCACTAACCCGGTTAAAAGACTGCCTGTCGTATTGCCAATGATGTTTGCAACTTGGATCAGACCCACCCGTGAGCCAATCCGCTGGCGATCGGTTTGGACAGCTTTTTGCACCAGCGGGAAATAAAAGCCCAACAGTAAATTGGGCGGCACGATCATCACCAGCGGCAGTATTCCGTACTTAAATACAATCGCAGCATCAATCCGAGCCGGGTCAATGTAGCCAATGTCTGCCCGCAGTTCTGGATGGGCTTGCCAGTAAAGGCTAATCAGCCAAATCGCGATCGCAGAGTAAGCAATCACCAGCCCTTGAATCCACAGAAACACCTGGCGCGGCTGACGAATGCCCCCAATTGCCCAAGCTCCCAGCAGGCTGCCCAAGCCATTACTGACCAAAATGAACGCCAACAGGTGAGCATAGGTATAGGCGATCGACTGGAGGGCAATATCCAAAACTCGAAACCAAACAATTTCGAGCGAAATTGCCACAAAGCCGGAGCAAAACACCAGCCAACACCAGGCTTTGAAACCATCGCTAGGCAAGGATGGCGGAGAGATCCCTACTTCAAAAGCGCGATCGGACTCAAATAAAGCAGCACTCGCCAGCGCCACCAGACCGACGACAATGCTCAACGCTGCTCCCAGATACAGCGTTTGTTCATACCCGAAGCTGCCGATCAGATACCAGCCAGAAATTAAGGTTCCCAGCCCTGCTCCGAGCGTATTAACGCCGTAGAGTAAGCCAATCCGAACTGCGGCCTGGTTTGAATTTCGATTCACTGCCTTGGCCAGCAGCGGTAGCGATAGCCCCATCAATGTTGTTGGCACGAGTAAGCAAATAAAGACAATCAGCAGCAGCAACAGCAGGGAACTCGCCAAGGACAAAAGCTGGCGGAACAATAAGTCGTAGAACAAGAAGCGGCTGCAAATGGCAAAAGCTGCAATGGCCAAACTACAAATGCCAAAGGTCTGGACTGCCTGGCGACGACTCAGGCGATCGCTCAACCAGCCCCCAATCAAACTCCCCAGCCCCAGCCCTGCCAAGTAGGATGCAACCACAATGCTGACCGAGCGCACATCAGACCCAGAAAACAAGCCCAGCATCCGCTGCCAGACAACTTGATACAGGAGGGCTGTAAACCCTGAAACAAAGAAGCTAAATAGCAGGACTGGCAGGGCTGATTTAGCTGAAAAACGCTTGCTTGAAAACATCAAGATTCGTAGGAACAATTTTAAGCAGCATTAGCAAAGCCGATGCTGCTTAAAATCATTACAAATTTGAGGCGACTTGTTGAGCTATTTGACAGCCGGAGTCTCAGTGTCAATATATTCTCGCCAGCGACTAATGCGATCGCCTGCAAAATCAATCACAATTATGTCTTCGGCTCGATTAATCCGGCCCGCTTTGTCCTGGTCTTGCCAATCCCACTCCACAGCAGCTTGGTTGCCATCAATGATCGTGCGGCGGATTTCAATCTTGACGCCAGCCGAACCAGCAGTAAAGTCAGCTAATGCTCTGCGGATCTCGGTTTGCCCAACCCATCGCCGACCGTGCACAATCATCTCACCATCGGGGACAAACAGGGCGGCCCAAGCATCGGCATCCCCGGCAACCCAAGCATTGCGAGCCGCTTGAATGATTTGCTGAATCTGGGTCGGTGCCATCAAACCAGAGTTTCCTTGAGTGACGAGATGAGTTTGTTTGCTGAGCACAGGCGGGAGGGGAAGGCTCGGCGATCGCACTGCCGCCGCCGAGACAATGGTGATCAGGCTGAACGCAAACACAATTCCCCCAGCGACAGCGCAAATCAAAATTCTTTCAAAGCAAGACCTCAACGTTAGATAGGATTTCATGAAAGCTCAAACTGACCTTCCCCCAAAAAAGTGGACAGGTAAGTTAAGCGGCGATCGGGTGATTGAGAGTGCTCCAATAATTCTCTTCAAATTGAACCGGGGAAAAGTACCCTATTGTCGAGTGTAATCGTTGTCGGTTATGAAACCACCTCTGTGTGAATCGCAAACATGAGGCTAAGTCAGTGCGTAGATGCTCCGCCATCGACCACCCGACTACCCGCCGTGAGTATAGGTCAATAATGACCGCTAAGTACAACCATCCTTCTTGATGCCCTATCTGTAGCGGGCATTTATTGAATTTGTATTAATTCGTTGGATGAATGCCTGCGGGATCAGAAATCAGAGCTTTCTGACGGGCCACAATTACTGCTTGGGTGCGATCGCGGACGGCCAGCTTTTGCAAAATCGCATGGACATGCACCCTGACCGTGCCAGAGGTAATGTAGAGAATCTGGGCAATTTCTTGGTTATTTTTGCCCTCTGCAATCAGTTCTAAAATTTCATGTTCACGTTGAGTTAGCAAATGAGCAGATTTAGCAGACTCAGACCTGTCTACGTCAGCAGCAGAAGTTTCTAAGGCTGTCCGAATCGCCTGAGTGGCAGTTTGATCCCACCAAGAGGCCCCAGCCGCCACCGATTTAAGGGCCAAAATTAAGGTTTCAGCCCCAATTCCCTTCAGGCAATAGCCCTGTGCGCCCACGGCAATTAAGCGGTCAATCAGGGCCTGCTGGGAATGCGAAGTTAACACCAAAACAGGCAGGCTAGGATGCTTCTGCTTGATCTGCCGACAGGCTTCAATTCCCCCCAACCCCGGTAGTCCGACATCCAGCAAGACAACATCAAACAGGTGGCGATCGACCAGTTCTACCGCTGTCTCACCATCTTCTGCTTCAGCCAGAATTTCTAAACCTGGTTCTTGTTGCAGTCGTACTTGTAGCCCCAGACGGAAGAGTTCATCGTCTTCAACCAGTAATAGCCTCAGTAAGCCAGTAGACATTTCGGCTATCCTTGTTCAATTCTGCCCCAGCATCGGCCGGATGATTTCTAGTTGTTGCTGCCATTCTTGCTCTGTTTTAGATTGTACCGCCGTGGGCTTCAATAATTTGGCGAGCTAAATACAGCCCCAATCCAGAACCCTTGTTGCAGTCGTACTTGTAGCCCCAGACGGAAGAGTTCATCGTCTTCAACCAGTAATAGCCTCAGTAAGCCAGTAGACATTTCGGCTATCCTTGTTCAATTCTGCCCCAGCATCGGCCGGATGATTTCTAGTTGTTGCTGCCATTCTTGCTCTGTTTTAGATTGTACCGCCGTGGGCTTCAATAATTTGGCGAGCTAAATACAGCCCCAATCCAGAACCTTTGACCTGGCGATCGCTATCTGCTTGATAAAACCTCTCAAGCTAAAAGTTATTCTCGTACAATGAGTTTTAGATTCAGTTATCGATAACTATGTCTCAACTTCCTACTTTTCAGGCAGTCATTGAATCCGTGGAAGCTCTCTCAGAAGACGAGCAAGATATACTATTTGACTTAATTCACAACCGCCGCATTGCTAAGCGCCGCCAAGAAATTGCTCAGAACGCTAAGGTAACAAGGCAAGCCGTTAGCAATGGTACTGCTCAAAGAGGCACTGCCGCTGACCTAATGGCTAATATATTTGAGGGCGAGGAATGAGGGTGCTGCTTTTTGACGAAAGTTTTCGCCGTGCCCTTAAACGCCGTTGTAAAAATCGTCCTCAGCTTCAAGCCAAAGTTTTAACCACCCTAAGTCTGCTTGAGATTGATCCATTTTCCCCTACCCTCAAAGCCCACAAGCTGCAAGGGGAACTCAAAGATCTTTGGTCTTGCTCTGTGGAATATGACTTTCGGATTATCTTCTATTTTCAGAAGCTTGAGGATGAGCAAGAAGAAGCGATCGCTTTGGTTGACGTAGGTACACACGATGAAGTCTACTAACCTAATTTCCTGGTTGGATCGCTTCACTCCCCGCCCCTGAAACTGCATTGACGGTTCACTGGCCAGCAAAGGGATAAACGGGTAATCTAAACCCAAAAATGGCTCCTGCTGAAGCAGAAAGTTCTTGATTAAAGACTCGATTCTCGGCCCAAATTGTCCCGCCGTGGGCTTCAATAATTTGGCGAGCTAAGTACAGCCCCAATCCAGAGCCTTTGGCCTGGCGATCGCTATCTGCCTGGTAGAACCGCTCGAACAGGTGGGGGATTTCATCCGCCGTGATGCCAGCCCCGGTATCGATGACTTGCACCACTTGATGGGAGACTTGGGTTTGTAGCACTACCTCAACTCGTCCACCCCGGCGAGAATGGTTAATCGCGTTGATCAACAGATTGGTAAAAACTCGATTCAGTTGCAAAGCATCTCCTTGCACCCAGAGGGAATGGCGAAAATTAGACTCACCATAATTAATCGATAAGTAAGTTCGCCGGCTAGAAGCAAGATCGATCAGAGCACTCGTGGTTTCTTCGGCCAGGCTGGCCAAGTCTACAGGCACTAACTTAAGCTGTAAGCCTTCTGTGTCATTGCGGTAGACATCCAATAGCGTTGCAACCAACTGCAAACTGCTTTGATGGCTGCGCTGCATGGTTGCTAACACCTTCTGCTGTCCGTCTGAAACCGAGCCAAACTTTGCTTGTTGGAAGGCATTGATAGTCTCAATCGCGCCCAATAAGGGCGTTTTCAAGTCGTGGGTGAGGGTGGAGGCAAAATCTTCTCGCAGCCGCACCAATTGAGACTGAGCCTTGAGCTGCGCCTGCTGCTGGGCGATCGCCTGCTGATAGTGGCGATTGCGATCGCTGAGCACCCCAGTCACAATTAAGGCAATCGAGGCAATCAGGCGATTGGCGATCGTCGAGGATTGAATCACTCCAGCGATCGGAATAAACAAGTTCGATAAGGTTAAAAATACAGCTAGCGATGTGGCTCGAATGGTGGCAGCCCGCCCTAACCGCGAGTTAACCAACAAAATTGGCCCAGTGTAAAGATAACCAAAGACAAAGACAGCCGGAGTTATAAACTCTAGTGTCAGCACAAACATAAATAACCCGATCGCGAGCCAAGGCGCATTCCAACGCGAGTCCTTTGCAGATAGGGTTTGTGTCATTGAAAATGCGATTCCAGTTGGGCAATCTGGATAAGATTAATTTTAAGTTGTATTCACAAAATCTGCCTATTTTTTGGTGGGCGCGATTGTTTAGATTCAAGCTATATCTCTAGATATATATCAACGCAGGGGCCCGATCTAAACGCTAATTTATAATTCTCTAGACCTTGTTTTGTCTAGAAAAATAATCGACAATCAAATTTAAGTTTTAGTCGTGATCATTAAACTAGATTCAACTGTGTTTCTGAATGGAACTTAAAATGCTTTATTTGATCGAGCCAAGGCAGAAAGTAGAAGGTGATGGAAAAAAAATCTTTCCTTTGGGATAAGGGGCATCAGCCCAAAAATTTAGTCGGTGACTTTACTGCCTTCTGCTTTTTACGTCTGCCTTCTTACTCACATCCCATTGAAATTTTTTGACTTATGTTGCAGGGCTGGATTCAAATTGCCTTGACGATACTGATCGTCGTTGCGATTACGCCTTTTTTGGGCGAGTACATGGCGCGAGTTTATTTGGGTAAGCCGACTGTGCTTGACTCGGTTCTCAATCCGCTGGAGCGATCGCTACTCACACTGATGGGCGTGCGATCGCGCTCGGAAATGACCGGTTGGCAGTACGCTAGGGCGCTGCTGTTTAGCAACTTAGCGATGTCTGTGCTATTGGCGTTGATTTTATTTGGTCAGGGCTGGTTGCCGTTTAATCCAACCGGTTTGAGTTCCCCCAGCTGGGACACGAATCTGCACACGATTATTTCCTTCATCACCAATACCAATCAACAGCACTATTCCGGTGAGACAACTTACGGTTATTTTGCTCAGTTTGCCGGACTGGGCTTTATGTTTTTTGTCTCAGCCGGGACAGGGCTAGCGGTCGGGATTGCCTTTATTCGCGGCTTAACGGGCAAACCACTGGGCAATTTCTATGTCGATCTTACCCAGTCGATTACCAGAATTTTGCTGCCGATTAGCATTGTCGGGGCAATTATTTTCATGGTAGCCGGGATGCCAGAAACCCTGGCTGGGCCAGTTGTCGTGCCAACTCTAGAAGATCCAAACATCAGCCAAGCGATCGCCCTTGGCCCGGTCGCCCACTTCGAGATTGTCAAAGAGCTAGGCGAAAACGGCGGCGGCTTTTATGCCATTAACTCCGCCCACCCGTTTGAGAACCCGAACGGACTGACCAATCTGATTGAAATTATCAGCATGATGGCGATTCCGGCCTCGTTGATCTATACCTACGGGGCGATCGCCGAAAACCGAAAGCAAGCTTGGTTGGTCTACGGGATGGTGATGGTGATTTTTGTTGGGTTTGTCGTGATCACTGAGATCGGGGAGGCCAACGGTAATGCAGCCGTGAATGCGCTATTAGGCAGCCCATCGCCTAATTTAGAAGGCAAAGAAGTGCGGTTTGGCTGGGCCCAGTCTGCCCTATATACAGTCGTGACGACGGGGACGATGACCGGCGCGGTCAATAGTCTAATTGACTCCTATATGCCGACGGGTGGTTTTGTTACCCTCTCGAACCTGTTTTTACAGATTATTTGGGGTGGACAGGGTACAGGCACCGCTTATCTGTTTGCCTATTTGATTTTGGCGGTGTTCGCGACGGGTTTGATGGTCGGGCGCACCCCCGAATTTTTGGGGCGCAAAATTGAAAAACGAGAAGTCGTGCTAGCCAGCTTCTTGCTTTTGCTCGTTCACCCGCTGTTTGTTCTGATTCCATCCGCCATTACGCTTGGATTCCCTGATCAGCTAGCCGGGATTAGCAACCCCGGTTTTCATGGGTTAGGTCAGGTGGTTTATGAATATGCTTCCGCCACCGCCAACAATGGCTCTGGCTGGGAAGGCTTAGCCGACTCTCAACCGGCTCCGACCGGACTGTGGTGGAACCTGAGTGCTTCGGTCAGTCTGCTGGGGGGGCGTTATATCCCGATCATCTGTCTGTTGTTGCTAGCAGATGGGATGTCTCGGAAGCAGCCGGTGCCGATGACGGTCGGCACCCTGCGCACAGATACAGTCCTGTTTACCGGCATTACTGCTGGTGTGGTGCTGATTATGGGCGCACTTACCTTCTTTCCAGTTCTGGCCCTCAGCCCGATCGCCGAAGCGTTTCAACTGGCCAAGGGCGGCTGATCGCTCTAGCCTGAAGCTCTGGCCAAACCTGAATTAAATCCTTTCAAAAACATCAACTCTTTTTTCGCTATGGCATCCAGTCATTCCAATGGTTCTTCTCGCCGCTTTAAGGTGCCGCGCGGGCCGCGGGGCGATCGCAAACACACTCGCAAAGTCTCAATGGCTGGGATTTACCAGCGGGCGATTAAAGATGCCTTTGTCAAGCTTGACCCTCGGACTGTGGTCAAAAATCCGGTCATGTTCATTGTTTGGATGGGCACGATTGTCACGGCTGCGGTGACGATTAATCCCAACCTGTTTGGCTTGGTGCCAGGTGATGAGTCGAATGAACGCTGGTTCAATGGTCTGATCACCTTGATTCTGTTCTTGACCGTGCTGTTTGCCAACTTTGCGGAAGCGGTAGCGGAGGGGCGAGGGAAGGCTCAAGCAGACTCGCTGCGCTCAACCCGCTCTGACACAACTGCCCGCAAGGTCTTAGCCGACGGTACGGTTCAAGAAGTCAGTTCCACTGCCCTGCGGCGAGGTGATTTGGTCAAGGTGGTGGCCGGAGAAATGATCCCGGCCGATGGCGAAGTGACCGAGGGGATGGCCTCGGTGGATGAGTCGGCGATTACCGGCGAGTCGGCCCCTGTGCTCAAGCAGCCGGGCACTGACATTGCCAGTTCTGTGACCGGAGGAACGCGGATTATTTCAGACCAACTGATGCTGCGAATTACAGCCGACCCTGGTCAGGGCTTCATTGACCGGATGATTGCCCTGGTGGAAGGAGCCGAACGGACGAAAACCCCAAATGAAATTGCCCTGACGGTGCTGCTGGCGGTACTGACCCAAGTGTTTCTAATTGTGGTGGCGACAATGCCGCCCCTCGCGAGTTACGTTCAATCACCGACAACGGTGGCAATTTTAATTTCGCTGCTGGTGGCCTTGATTCCGACTACGATCGGCGGCTTGCTGAGCGCGATCGGGATTGCTGGCATGGATCGGGTGGCCCAGTTTAACGTGATTGCGACTTCTGGGCGAGCGGTCGAAGCCTGTGGCGATGTCAGTACCCTAGTGCTCGATAAAACCGGCACAATTACCCTCGGCAACCGCCTGGCAGATGAGTTTATTCCAGTCAATGGTCATTCGATGCCGGAGGTGGCAACTGCTGCTCTAGCGGCGAGTGTGTTTGATACAACTCCCGAAGGGCGATCGATTGTCCAACTAGCTGAAAAATTAGGGGCAACGCTCAGCTTTGACCAAACCAAGGCGGAGGGAATCGAATTCTCAGCCCGCACTCGGATGAGCGGCACGGATTTGCCGGATGGCGAAGAAGTCCGCAAGGGAGCAGTCGATGCGATTCGAGGCTTTGTCAGGTCGCGGGGCGGCAACACTCCGCCTGAACTAGATGCTGCCTACGAGCGAGTATCAAAACTGGGCGGAACTCCTTTAGGTCTATGTCGAGGCAATGACCTCTACGGTGTAATTTACCTGAAAGACATTGTTAAACCAGGACTGAGAGAGCGATTTGACCAGTTGCGCCGGATGGGAGTCCGCACCATTATGCTGACGGGCGACAACCGGATTACTGCTTCCGTGATTGCCCAGGAAGCTGGCGTAGACGATTTTATCGCTGAGGCTACCCCAGAAAACAAAATTGAAGTTATCCGCTCAGAGCAGGCTAAGGGCAGACTAGTTGCCATGACTGGCGATGGCACCAACGATGCCCCCGCCTTGGCCCAGGCCAACGTGGGCGTAGCTATGAACTCTGGCACCCAAGCGGCCAAGGAAGCTGCCAATATGGTTGATTTAGACTCTGACCCGACCAAACTAATTGACTTGGTGACGATTGGCAAGCAGCTATTGATTACGCGCGGGGCATTGACCACCTTTTCGATCGCCAATGACATTGCCAAATACTTCGCGATCATTCCGACCATTTTTGCGGCGGCCGGGATTGGGGCGCTCAATGTGATGGGTCTGAAAAGCCCCCAGTCGGCCGTTCTCTCTGCCCTGATCTATAACGCTTTGATTATTCCGGCCCTGATTCCCTTAGCCCTAAAAGGCGTGCAGTTTCGCCCCCTCACCGCCGATCAGCTCCTCCAGCGGAATATTTTGATCTACGGGGTCGGGGGTGTGGTGGCTCCCTTTGTGGCGATTAAACTAATTGACCTGCTGCTGCCGTTGGCCTAGTTCAACCCTCACCGATTCTGGAGCGTCAATCGTGATCCAACCAACCTATCTCCAACTGACTGAAGCCCTAGCCGAAATCTGGTTTGAGTGGCGTCGGCAAAAACTGCCGCTGTATTTATTTCTGCTGCTCAGCCTCAATCTAGCGATCGCCCCTGCCGTCCAAGCGGGCACGGGTGACACCTTTTCGCGCGGCCAAGCCTACGCCCTGGGTGGATTGGGCTTAGTCACTGTTGCCCTTTCTGTTTACCTATTTACTGTCATGTTTCAACCGGAGAAGTTCTGATGAGTCTGACTGTTGAAGCCACCAAAGCCATTCGTTCTACCCTAGTCCTGTGGGTGCTGGTGGCGCTGATTTATCCGCTTCTGATGATTGTGATTGGGCAAGTCGTCTTTCCCTACCAAGCGAATGGCAGTTTGCTTAAAAACGCCCAGGGGCAAGTGGTTGGTTCAGCCCTGATTGGGCAGCCGTTTGGCAGCGATCGCTATTTCAATAGCCGCCCCAGCACCACTAGCTACAGCACGGCTGATCCCAAAAAAGATGAAGCGGGCATCCTCAAAACCGGCGTTTCTGGGGCCAGTAACTTAGCCCCCAGCAACCCAGCCCTGCTAGAGCGAATTCAGGGGGTCACTGACCCTGATCCTAGTAAGAGCATTGAAGGTGATTTGCCCAGATTAAAAGCAGCGGGGATTCAACCCACAGCCGATTTGGTTTATACCTCCGGCTCCAGCCTTGATCCGCACATTACCCCAGCCGCAGCCAGCGCTCAGATTGCGCGGGTTGCCAAGACACGAAGGCTACAGCCCAACCAGCTTGCAGATTTAATTGCTCAAAACACCGACGGTCGCTTCTTGGGCATTTTTGGCGAACCGGGGGTGAATGTGTTGAAGCTAAATCTGGCCTTGGATGCGCTCAAACCAGCATCCTAACTGGCGCTCCTCAGCTATGCCTCAATACAATCATTCTGCTGCTGAATGCCAGCCCGCAAATGGTTCGATCATCTTAACTGGAGGCAGACTGCTATGAATATATTAGTTGAGTTGATCAAGATGTTTGCCAATGTTTGAAGGTTCAAAAGATCTCTCACCTGACCTTGCCTATAACTGCTCAGCTCGTTGTGGCAAGCACAAAATCTTCATCGGCATGGCTCCAGGGGTCGGCAAGACCTACAAAATGCTGGAAGAAGCTCATCGCCTCAAGCAGCAGGGCACTGATGTCGTGATTGGGGTGCTGGAGACTCACGGACGTAAAGAAACGGCTGACAAGGCGATCGGGCTGGAGGAAATTCCCAAGAAGCCGATTCGTCAGGAGCATCTGGTGCTGTACGAAATGGATTTGGATCGGATTATTGATCGGAGTCCGCAACTTGTCTTGGTGGATGAACTGGCCCACACCAATGTGCCTGGTTCAGCCCACCAGAAGCGCTATCAAGACGTACAAGCGATTTTAGCCGCTGGGATTGATGTCTACTCGACAGTCAATATTCAGCACCTAGAAAGCCTGAATGACCTAGTGGCCCGCATCACCAGCGTCGTAGTACGCGAGCGGATTCCCGATCGCGTCTTGGAAACTGCCGACCAAATTGTCGTGGTGGATGTAACGCCAGAAACGCTGGAAGAACGGTTACTGGAAGGAAAAATTTACGCGCCCGAAAAAATTCAGCAGTCGCTCGGTAACTTTTTTCAGCGCCGCAACCTAATTGCCCTGCGGGAACTGGCTCTGCGAGAAGTTGCCGACAGCGTGGAAGAAGAAGCCAGCGAAATGCCCCTGCACGGACAATCGTGCAATGTCCATGAACGGGTGCTGGTTTGCATTTCTACTTACCCCAACTCTGTGCAACTGCTGCGCCGAGGCTCACGGATTAATCACTACATGAATGGCAAGCTGTTCGCTGTATTTGTAGATAATCCAGAGCGTTTTCTCAGCAAAGCTGAAAGTCTGCATATTGAAACCTGTGAGAAACTCTGCCAAGAGTTTGGCGGAGATTTTTTGCGGGTCAGAAGTCAAAATGTGGCAGAGGCGATCGCTGAAGTAGCCGAGAGGGAACGGATTACCCAAATTGTGATTGGCGAAAGTCAGCAAATTGGTTGGAAGCAGCGGCTCAAAGGCTCATTTACGCAGCGGCTAATGCAGCTCATTCGCCATAAACACATTGATTTGCATGTGATTGCCACCGAGCAGTAAGCCTCGATCGCTTACAGTTGTTCGTTTAATGACAGTTGCAACATCGGTAGGAAGTGTGGACAAGAAGTAGCGGTAGGCTGGGTTGAGTAACGAAACCCATGCCCCACAACGAATCACTCAAACTCATTCTCAATTTGAAGCGAAGTATCAGCCCCCACATCACGTCATACTTCACGCAGATATTGATGAAAACTGGAATCCTGCCAATCCCTCGGTGCCCTTACCAACCCATGTCGCAGCCGCAGTAATCCAATGTTCCGAGGCTCAGATCAGAAGGCTCGGCGATCATGCGTCACCATCGTCAAGAAATAGGTGCCACCTGGACTCTGGCGCTATGGTACTCCATCGGTTAGAAAATAGGTTTCGTGCCTCAACTTCCAGTTTGGGGATTGAGTGAGTCCCGATCGCCTTCGGGTAGCCGAGGAAAAATTGGGGTGATCTGCTTAGGATGGTAGTAGCCTGGTTGGACTTTGCCCTTGAACGAGATCGCTGCTAAAACCCAAGACCTGTTGGAATGGCCAAGACTGTGCCAACATTTGGCCACGTTTGCCAATACTAAATTAGGGCTAGAAGCTGCCCGCAATTTGGCTATCCCAGCCACCCAGACAGCCAGCTCAGACCTGCTGGAGCAAACCGAGGCCGTCTACACCCTAGAGCATCTGCGCCATACCTCCCTCAGTTTTGATGGCATTCATGATCTGGCTCCAGCCTTGGAGCGGGCAAGTCGGCAAGGGATCCTGGGCGGTGAAGAACTGCTCAACATTGCCACCACGTTGGCCGGAGCCAGAAATTTGCGGCGGTTGATTGATCGCCAATCTGACTGTGATTGTTTGCAGGAGCTGGTGGCCCCGCTCCGCACTTATCCAGAGCTAGAGCAAGAGATCCATCGCTGCATTGATGAGCAAGCGCAGGTGGCCGATCGAGCCAGTCCGCAACTGGCTCAAATTCGCGATCGCCAGCGCCAAGTCCGCGACCAAGTCTATCGGCTGCTGCAAAACCTGCTGCAACGTCGCAGCAATGCGGTGCAAGAGTCCTTAATTACCCAACGCAGCGATCGGTTTGTAATTCCGGTCAAAGCCACCCACAAAGACTTGATTCCTGGCATCGTCCACGACACCTCGGCTAGTGGAGCCACCCTGTACGTTGAACCGCAGGCCAGCGTCAACTTAAATAACCAGCTCCGACAGCTCACCCGCCAAGAGCAAATCGAAGCCGAAGCAATCCGGCGGCAGCTCAGCCAGCAGGTAGAAGCGGTGGTGCCAGACCTAGCAGAACTGCTGGAAATTGTTACGGCGCTGGATTTGGCGACAGCCCGCGCTCGCTACAGCACCTGGCTGGGGGGCAACCGTCCCCGGTTTAGCGATCGCGCTACAGAAACCCTGACTCTGCGCCAACTGCGCCATCCGCTGCTGATTTGGCAGCAGCAGCATGAACAGGGCCCCGACGTGGTGCCAATTGACTTGGTGGTGCAGCCGCATACCCAAGTCGTGGTGATCACTGGCCCCAACACCGGCGGCAAAACGGCGACCCTAAAAACGCTGGGACTGGCCGCTCTGATGGCCAAGGCGGGTCTGTTTATTCCGGCTCGTGAGCCGGTTGAACTGCCCTGGTTTGACCAGGTGTTGGCTGACATTGGTGATGAGCAATCTTTGCAGCAAAGCCTTTCCACCTTTTCAGGGCATATTCGCTGCATCAGCCAAATTTTAAACTCCCTCCAGGTTGGCCCCGCCCTCGTGCTGCTAGATGAAGTCGGGGCCGGCACTGATCCAACTGAAGGAACGGCGCTGGCGATCGCCCTCCTGCACGATTTGGCAGATCGAGCTGCCCTAACAATTGCCACCACCCACTTTGGCGAGCTAAAAGCCCTCAAATACCAAGATCCGCAGTTTGAAAATGCCTCGGTCGAGTTTGACCAGGCTAGCTTGGCCCCCACCTATCGGCTGCTATGGGGGATTCCCGGCCGCTCGAATGCGCTGGCGATCGCGGAACGGCTGGGTCTAGACCCGGCAGTGATTCAGCAAGCTGCCACCTATCTGGGCGGCAGCAGCGATCAGGTGAATCAGGTGATTGCGGGTCTAGAAGCGCAGCGCCAAAATCAAGAAGCTCGCACCCAAGCAGCAGCCCAATTACTCTCCCAAACTGAGCAGTTACATCAACAGATCAGCGCTCAATCTCAAAAGCTAAAAGCCCGTGAGCAGCAGCTTCAGCAGGAGCAAGAGCAAACAGTGCGAGCAGCGATCGCCGCGGCCAAAGCCGAAATTGCCCAGCTCATCCGGCAGCTCCAGCAAGGCCCGCAAACGGCCCAAGCGGCCCAGCAAGCCAGTCAAGCCCTAGATCAAGTTACCGATCAATTTTTGCCCTCACGCCAAAAGCCTGCCCCCCAGCCGAGCTTTCAGCCCAAACTGGGCGATCGGGTTCGGATTCCCAGCCTGGGACAAACCGCCGAGGTGATTAGCGCTCCCACCAGTGAAGGTGAGCTGACCGTTCGGTTTGGGATCATGAAAATGAGCCTGAATTTAGCAGATATTGAATCGCTGACGGGTGAAAAAGCACAGCCCATCGCCAAGCCAAAACCAGCGGCGATTGCTCAGCCTCAGCCTCCTCCGCCCATGATTCGCACCAGCCAGAATACGGTTGATTTGCGCGGCAGTCGGGTGGCAGAAGCAGAAGAGGTGCTAGAAAGCGCGATCGCCCATGCGATCGGCCCACTCTGGATTATTCACGGTCATGGCACCGGCAAGCTGCGCCAAGGTGTGCAGGAATTCCTCAAACAGCATCCCAGCATCGATCGCTACGAGTTTGCGGAAGCAGCCGACGGCGGCAAAGGGGTAACGATCGCCTATTTGCATTAGTTGAGATCCCCCTCACTAAACGTGCTAGTAGATAGCAGATTGAGTAACTTCAGAAGTCACATAGCTCACATAGCTAGATGCCCCAGCCCCTCTGACAGGGGTTGGGGCATCTAAGAATTAAGCTTCAAGTGGATCAATCTGAAACTCTCAGGTCAAAACCCAAGGCGATTGCTAATCGGTGATTGTGGCACCACGCAAATGTGCTTGACTAACATTCGCATTACTCAGGTTGGTGTTGCTCAAGTTGGCATTGGTCAGATTTGCTTTCGTGAAGTTTGTCTGATTCAGATTTGCGCCAGTCAAAATCGCATCCGTCAGATTTGTGCAGGTCAAATTTGTGTTGGTGAGGTTTGCCTTGGTCAAATTGGCACCGCTGAGATTGATCCCACTCAAGTTTATGTTTCTCAAATTTGCTGCCATTAAGTTCGTGTTTCTAAAGTCTCTTTGCCCTGCTGCATATCGACTTACCAGTTCCTTTGTGTTCATGATTTTCAAGGCAGTTAAAGAATCATTTCGCATATGAACTCATCTCCAGAATGTAAGCGGTTAGCAAAAACTAAAATATTATTCAGTTGGAACATAATAAACTCTCAAGCAGGGTCTCCTGCCTGAGAGTTCGCTCAGCCAGAGTCTTGACCATACAACTTCCAACAGTCAGATCAACAAGTTTTTCTACCTGGAAGAGCCTTCAGAAATTAATTGCGAAACTTCCGCTTGAACTGCTTATGTTTGGCTAGGGCCTTTCGCTTACGCTTTTCGATCGGCGTTTCAAAATGACGATGCTTCCTCATGTCTGGAAAGATTCCTGCTTTTGAAACTTCCCGCTTAAATCGACGTAATGCTGACTCAATTCCCTCATTTTCCCCAGGAACAACTTGGGTCATCAAATTACCTCATAGTAGTGACTGAAACAGAGCTAGATCAAAAGAGGCGATCGCAGATTACGCTTCTTGCCCTCAAAATCTCGCAGCCCAATGATTTAGAGACTTATATCTCTAAGGTCTAATAGCGACGAGAAGAACCACCCTTATTGCCCCAGCTACCGCCAGAAGAACCCCTTTCTTCGCGAGGTTTTGCCTTATTGACCTTGAGGTTGCGCCCCATCCACTCTGCACCGTCAAGTGCTTCAATAGCGGCGTCTTCTTCGGCATCTGTGTCCAATTCAACAAAGGCAAACCCACGCAGTTTTCCGGTTT
The DNA here is from genome assembly GCA_019359715.1 of Aphanocapsa sp. GSE-SYN-MK-11-07L. Classification (GTDB taxonomy): domain Bacteria; phylum Cyanobacteriota; class Cyanobacteriia; order Thermosynechococcales; family Thermosynechococcaceae; genus JAHHGS01. Next base: position 76,211 of record JAHHGS010000082.1, read on the forward strand.
CGCGGTCTGTCGGCAACTGAACCCGTTTGACCGTACCGTACTCTGCAAAAGTCTGAGTCAGGTCATCCTGGGTGACTTCATAGGACAGATTACCAACATAGATCGACATAGAGATTCTCCAGAATCAAAGGTGTAGAGAGTTTAGATTCGGAAAATACTTGTAAGAACAGATTATATAGCCGAAAATAAGCCACACCCAAACACTAACACAGGACCAGAAGAATGGGGAAATTATTTCTCCCAACTGCAAGGAATTAAAATTCTGGGCAGGATGAAAAAGATGCACATTTAGCTAATGATTGCACTACTAATATTTGCGCTGCTTATTGGGCCACGACAGATACCACAACGCGATCTGATGCACCTGTTGATGTTACACCTTCTGGAAGAACGAGATCTTGAACATGCAGCATTTGACCAACTTTGAGTTGGGAAACATCTACATTGATTTGTTCAGGAATGACTCCAGACAGGCAATGGACTTCAAGCGAATTTAAGACTATATCCATCGAGCCGTCTTCTTCCGTCACACCGCTGGCCTGGCCAGTGAAATTGAGGGGTACATTGATGGTCAACTGTTTCTGAGCGTTAACTGCAAAGAAACTGAGTTGGTAGATATCACGATTGTATGGATGAGATTGAACTTCTTTCAATAGCGTCTTGAAAGATAGGCCTAACTCTTTGATATTAACGGTGACTAGAGAGTTATTCACCTTTGCACCCAGCAGCAAAGCAAGAACAGATTTCTTGTCGGCGATCAAAGAGAGAGATTCAGTGCCGTTGTGCCCGTATAAAACGGTAGGAATCTGCCCTGAACGACGCAAAGTGTTTGGATTTAGCTTCGGACGAGGACAACAATCAATCGCAAAGTCCATACGGATATGACCCTCAAAAATTATGGTGAATACAGAAGCAAGAACCTCGTAGCTTCAGATGTTCAGCCGATCCACTAAAAAATGTTCAAGGGTGATTTGAGCAAATCAAGTAGTGAAAAAAAAGAACAGTAGAGTTAGCTGGCTAACTTTTAACAAACATAGGTCTTACTCACTACTGTAGCGGATTGGGGGATGCACTATGGCAGCAGGATAGAATCAACGAGTTGATTGAGAAGGCTCAATCCTGGCTACCGTTACACTTCAGCCCTTGATCAGCGATCGCCCTCACCCTGATGCCGATCGCCCTCACCCTCAATTTAGTTCTGAAGGATTTTGCTTATGGACACCATTCGCGTCGAAGCTCGACAACTCGGACGCAAAAAACCGTTGCTTAGCGATTGGTCGGTGGCTCTGCCTTCTACAGGCGGCGAAACCCCTGTGACTGTCGCCCCTGCCATCACCTTAAGAGAATTGATTACAACCGTCGTCCTGGCTGAAGTAGAGGCTTTTCATGATCGACAGTCGCAGTACCAACTCACCCAAGTTCTGAGTAAAGCGGCGATCGCAACTGGGCTAAATCAGGGCAAAGTAACCATGGGCGATGGTCTGCGACCGACCGAAGGTCAACGTGAGTTTAAGCAGGCAGTTGATCCTCAAGCGGCGGTTGATACAGCAATTTTGGGCTTTGTTGATGGCTTGTACTATGTCTTCGTTGATGATATTCAGCAGGAGGAGTTGGATCGTCCAGTCCCACTGCGCGCCGATAGTCGGTTAATGTTTTTACGCCTTGTTCCTTTGGTCGGAGGTTAAGTTGTTAAATCGAGAAAGCGCCTATCAGGAATTACAAAATTACCGGACAACAACGACGATTGCCCAACTGCGATCGCGCATGGCTCCGCTCCGGGATGATTTGGGAGAAATTGCCTGGGCTTGGTTAGACCAGGGAGCCAGAGGGTCGAGCCAGTTGAACCCACTCCGTCATCGCGAACTGATGCAGCGCTGGCAGCAGGTGAACGACGAGGAGCGGCAGCAGATCTGGGCCGCCCTCTTTCCCCGAATTGCCGTCTATGTCGAAGCGGCGTGGCAACTGCACCGTCATTTACCCTACCAGACCTATGGCAAACCCTTTCGATCTGCCAGCAGCGATCAGGCTTTGCAAGAATCTCGAAACCGCTGGATGTCTTCGCTGTTAAGGATTGTGGGCGAATATGAGCAAGAGATTACGTGGTACGCGGCTTGGCCTGCCTATCTTTGGCAAGATGATGTCTTCAGCCTTTTGCTAGCAGGCGCAATCAGCCTTGGCGATGCGGCCGGCGAAGAAGTGTATACGATTTTGGAGGCTTCAGTCCTTGGAGAGCATCCGATCGGCTCGATCGGGGGGCATGTCATCCAAGCGCTGCTAATCGTCGATCGCCCGGAGGGCTGGCAACTGATTGAAAATCTCTTGGTGGCAGCCCAGCGACAGGAAGGGCTACGGCAGACGATTTTTCAAGCGATCTCCCAAGCCCACCCGCAAGTCTTTCGGCGGTTTCTGCGGCTGATCTTAGAGCAAGACTTAACCCGCTTTAGTGCCACGATCCAGGCGGCGAATGGCTGGTTTGGCTTCCAGGCGGATGTTAGTCAACGGCGGCAGGTGGAGCAAAGCTTGCAGTCCGTCCTAGGCTTTTTAGAGCAACCCGGTTTGGCCGCAGCCGCCCTAGCCAGCGATCACCCGCAACAGGTCTACCTCGCCCTGTGGGCGATCGCCTTTGATGATGCCCTGGTAGCTTTGGCAGCAGCAGAGCAGCTCTTAACCGATCCTGCTGCGGAGCGACGGCAAATTGGGGTTTGGATGCTGGGTCAATTGCAGTTGCCAGAGGGCTACCTCGCCCTCCTACCAATGCTGGCAGATCCTGATTTAGAGGTGGCTGCTGAAGCTTTTTCGCATCTGCGCCACACCGGCTATCTAGACCTGATGGCAGTGGACTTGTTTGAGCGGCTAGAAGCCTTGCTAGAGCGAATTCCCCAAGCTGCGATCGCGGTGCAGAGCTTGCCCTGGCTGGGGGAAAGACAGCCGCTGACCCAGACTGAAATTATCGATACCTTGGTACAGGTGCTGGACGAGCGATCGCCGCGACGGTTAATCCCCTACTTGCCGTTAATGAGTCCTCACAGTCGGGTGCAGTCAGCTCGTCTCCTGGCTGAAATTCAGCCCCAGGATGCCGAAATTCGGCAGATTTTATTGGATTTAGCCGGCGATCGGGCCACCTACGTCCGGGAAACAGCGCTGGAACTGTTACAAAAGCAGCGCTTGCAGGACGGAGAAGCCCAGCAACTGGAAACATTACTCACCCGCAAAGCTGGGGATCTGCGGCGAGGGATTCTGCGCCTGCTTCTGAATCAAGCCGATCAGGCGGCTCTGGACAGCGCTCAGCGGTTGCTGAATAGCGCTAAGGAATTGCAGCGCCTCGCGGGTTTGGAATTACTGGCCCAAATCACCAGCAGCGATTCTGACCTGGGTTCACAGCCGGAGGGTCAGACTCTCGCCTGCCAAGCCCTAGCAGAACAATACCGCAGCCAACACGCCAAATTATCCACTGCTGAAACCGAACTGCTAGATCAGATTTTGGCCACCGCACCCCAGGCGGCAACCCTGGAAAATGCCTTGGGTTTAATCGACCCGGCTCAGCGCACCTGGCCCAATCCGCCAGTCGCCCCAACTCCAGCTCCAATTCTAGTCACGCCAGCGGCTCAGGCATTGTTGGCTTCCCTTGATCAGCTGATCGATCAACAGCGATCGACGTTAATTACTGATCCTGACGCAGAGCCAAACCAGGAAGCACAACTCCTGGGAAATATCGGGTATTTACCCTTGCCGCTCCCCGATCTGTCTTGGCAGGAGAATTTGGCCCGGCTACCCCTAGCGGAAGTCTGGCTGACCTGGCTGCGCGATCGCCCTGCTGAATTGCGCGATCGCGATGGGCGAGAACTGTGGCGGGCGATCGCTGCCTTTGGCGGGCGAGACTATTTCTCCCCTTCCTTTTTTCCTGGCTACTTCAGATTCAGCTATGGCGGGTTTTGGAATAGCCAGGAGCCGCAGTGGGTGAGGCAGTTAAAGCAGCAACTGGTGGTGAAGGTTGAGCCATTAAAGTACCCCCAACTGGTTGACAGCCTACTGAACTGGTTTTTGAGCCTGGAAACGGCCGCCGATCAGGTGAATTGGCTGCTCGATGCTGCCGAGTATTCCCTGGCCATGATTCGGGAAGCAGCCAACCATGATCTCAGTCAAGCGCAGCCGCAGACTGCTGATGAGCCAACCCTAGAGTCGATCCGATCGCAGTTCAACTTGCCGGCCGGGATGGAGCTGCCACCAGAGATGCTGAGCCCGTTTGTCAATCTGGCAGCCGGTAATTTTGAGATGTTTGGTTCCGACTTCGAGCCAGATTTGGATCAAGAGGATCAGGATGAGAGCGCCAACCCCTATCAGCCACGGTTAGGCAGCGCAAATTTAGGCTTCGATTGGCGGCAACAGGCGGAATTGTTAGCCTGGCTGTATCTGGCGAGTCGTCAGTTGACAACCCATCCTACGGCTTGGCAGCCGGAGCAAATTCGTCGGCTTTGGCACCTGCTGCGCTGGTTGGATCAACCCACGGATTCTGTGCCTCGCTACCGCTTCCATAAAACTAATGGGGGAAGCTCTTACGAATTGGCCACCAATGGTGAAGGAATAGTGTTTCGTCAGCCCCCGGAGTTAGCCGAACTGATGGCGGCTTTTACCGCTGGCGTGGCCACCGAAGCCGATCTGATCGAGCATCTGCTAGGGGAACGAACGTTGCATAACAGCTACAACGAGCTGAAAGCGTTGACCCAGCGCAAGCCGCATCAGCTATTGACCGAGTATCCAGCCTTAAAGGAACTCAGCGATCGCTGTCGCGATCGAATTCTGGAAGTCGAACTGAGTCGCGGGGATTTGCCGACCGCAGCTTCTACGCCTGCCCTGGCTTTGAGTTCAATCATTGGTATTCCTGCCCTGATCAAAGTGCTTCAGAGCTTTCGGCAAGAGCAATTTGTGCGCGGCTGGATGCGGAATAGTCTGAACCGAGCAACGGTGTTGAGCTATCTCTGTCGGATTTCTTTTCCAGCCGCAGACGATACCCCAGAGGCTTTTGCGATGCAGATCAGGGCAGCCAACATTCCTGAACAGCGGCTACTAGAATTGGCCCTCTACGCTCCCCAATGGACGCGCTACGTGCAGCAGGTGCTGGGGTGGCCGGCGTTAACGGAAGCCGTCTGGTGGTTTCACGCCCACACCAAAGATTCCCACTGGGAAGTCGATCGCGAGATCCGAGACACTTGGACAGCTCAGGTGAGGGAATATACGCCCCTGACGGCGGAGGACTTACTAGAGGGAGCGGTCGATGTGCCCTGGTTCTGGCGAGTCTACAGCCAGATCCAGCCGGAACAATGGCAGGCGATCCACGAAGCGGCCAAGTATGCCTCTGGCGGACAGGGGCATCAACGGGCGCGACTGTTTGCCGATGCCATGCTAGGTCTTCTGGAGCAAGAAAGCTTGATCAAACGAATTCAGGACAAACGCCATCAAGACTCCGTGCGAGCCTTGGGCTTGCTCCCCTTAGGATCTGTTCAGCAGCAATCAGAAATTCTCACCCGCTATGAGCTGTTTCAGGAGTTTCTCAGAACCAGCCGTAAATTTGGTTCCCAGCGTCAAGCCAGCGAAAAGCTAGCCGTGCGGATTGGGATGGAGAATTTGGCTCGGACAGCCGGCTATCCTGACCCGCAGCGCCTAGAGTGGGCCATGGAAGCGCAGGCGATCGCAGATCTGGCCCGTGGGCCGGTCAGCGTTACGGTAGACGACGTGACCGTCAGTTTGGCACTGGATGCCCAAGGACAGCCCCAAATCAGCACCACCAAAGCAGGTAAAGCCTTAAAAGCAATTCCGGCTAAGCTGAAAAAACAAACGGCGATCGCCCAGCTCCAAGAGCGTAAACAAAGCCTCTCCCGCCAGGGGGCGCGGATGCGATCGTCTTTAGAAGCGGCCATGTGTCGAGGCGACGAATTCACCGCTGCCGAACTGCAACGCCTGTTCAGTCATCCGATTCTGAAGCCGATGCTGCAAACGCTCGTTTTTGGTAACGCAGACTTGAGCGGCTATCCGGTTCAGAATGGGACTGGCTTAGCAAATCACGCTGGGGCGATCCTGCCCTTGTCAGACCAGAGCAAGCTGCGGATTCTTCACCCCGTTGATCTGGTCGCAACCGGGGAATGGCACCTCTGGCAGCAGGAGTGCTTTGCTAGCCAGCGTCGCCAGCCCTTCAAGCAAGTGTTTAGGGAGCTATACGTCCTAACGGCGGCGGAACAAACCGAATCTAAAGGTTCCTGTCGCTATGCTGGACAGCAGGTCAATCCCAGCCAAGCCTTGGCACTTTTAGGCAAACGCGGTTGGGTGACAGACCCAGAAGCAGGGGTGCGCCGCACCTTCCATGATCACGACCTCTCAGTTTGGATCAGCTTTCAAGGTGGCTGCTACACCCCAGCCGAAGTGGAAGGGTTAACCCTGGAGGAAGTTTATTTTTGTCAGCGCAGCCAGTGGCAATCCCTTGCTTTAAATACAATTCCGTCGATCGTCTTTAGTGAAGTAATGCGGGATCTTGATCTGGTCGTCAGCGTCGCCCATCAAGGCGGAGTTGACCCAGAAGCAAGTGCTTCAACCGTCGAGATGCGATCGGCCTTGGTGCGCGAAACCAATCGCTTGTTGCACCTAGAGAACGTGAGCCTCAAAGGCAACTACGCGCTGATTGCCGGTACACTCGGCAATTACTCCGTCCATTTGGGCAGCGGCGTGGTTCATCGCCAGCCGGGCGGGGCTGTATGCATTATTCCCGTCCACGGTCAGCATCGCGGCCGCCTATTTCTGCCCTTTAGTGACGACGACCCCAAAACGGCGGAAGTTATTTCCAAAGTGCTATTACTCGCAAAAGACAGTGAGATCAAAGATCCGACGATTTTGGCGCAAATTCGTTAGTTCTCTCGCACAGAATTCGCCCCAGCTGGAGTTGCTGCCAAAGATTAGACCTCTTGCGAAAGTACCTGTATTAAGGAGAAAGTAGGTCAAAGGAGGATTTGTCCATGACCTATACCAATGTTAAAGACCTGACCCCTGCAGCATTTAAGCGGCTGTGTGGGGTGCGACC